>QCSA01000006.1 GCA_003211695.1 Pelagibacteraceae bacterium AG-464-P07
TATCAAAAACTATTTCAAATATTTCTAAATTTAGACAACTTTACTCTCTTGGTACAGGTGGAGAATTTAATTATGCTGATAGTCAAATCTTATTTCATAAAACCATGGATTTTGTAAATATTTTGTGTAATAAAGATTCTGTGGAAAATCAAGTTAAAACAAATTATTCAAATATTCAATTAAATGCTCAAGTTAAATTGGGTAACCAAGTAGTTGGCGATGGAAATGCTCCATATATTATTGCTGAAGCAGGCTTAAATCATAACGGTGATATAGAATTAGCTAAAAAATTAATTGATGAAGCAAAAAAATTAAAATGTGATGCTATAAAATTTCAAACATTTACTGCAAAAGAAAGGATCTCGAAAGAGGTAAAATCCGTAAAATATTATGAAGAAGCTGATGGTTTGCAGGAAAATATTTTTGATATGTTTGAAAGATTATCATTTAACAAAGAAGCACATAAAAAAATTTTTAAATATGCAAGATCAAAAAAAATAGATATATTTTCTACTCCTTTTGATGGAAAAAGTATTGATCTTTTGGAAGAATTAAATGTTAAGTTTTACAAAATTGCTTCTGTCGATTTAGTAAATCTACCTCTTATTGAAAAGGTTGGAAAAACTGGTAAACCTTTAATTCTATCTACTGGCATGTCAAGACTTGGAATTGTAGAGGAGGCAATAGAAAGATTTAAAAAAACCGGGAATAAAAATTTAATTTTGCTTCATTGCTTATCAAGTTATCCTGCAAATGAAAGTGAGATGAATCTAAATGCGATTAAAACATTAAAGAGAAGTTTTAACGTTCCAGTCGGTTTATCAGACCACTATCCAGGAATTGAAATATCACTGATGGCTTTAGGTCTGGGGGCAAATATTATAGAAAGGCATTTTACAATTAGCAAATTATTTGTGGGACCGGATCATATTTTATCTAGCGAACCTGAAGAATTCAAAAAACTAGTTAATATTGCAAAGAATACTACTTCAATTTTAGGTGATGGACAAAAAATAATTCAACCAAGTGAATATGTGGTAATTAACTCACAAAGAAAAAGTATTTATGCTGCAAAAAATATTAAGACAAACGAAAAATTTAGTCGAAATAATATTTGTATTAAAGGCCCCGGAGGTGGAATGCTTCCAAAATATTACGAACTTTTACTTAATAGAAGAGCAAAAAAAAAAATTAATCAAGATCATCCAATACAATGGGGTGATATTTAATAACTAAATGATTCATTTAATGTTTAAGATGTTTCAACATTGAAAAACTTCTCTTTAATAATTTTTATTATTTTATTTGTACCAAGCTTATTTGGCTCAAAGCAATGATAAGTTGAAATGTATTTTTCATAGTTATTTAAATTTTGATTCATTTGACGTAGAATTTTATCTTTATCAAAGAAATAATCCTTTTTAGTATTTAACAATAAATAACCTGCTTGTTTAGCGTAAAATTTAGAGTGATTGATTTCATTATTAGACATAAAGTCAGAAACGAATCCGATAATTTTTTTTTTTAAAAGAATTGCATCAGCAATCATGCCCGAGTCGAATCCCGTGACTAAAAAAGATTTATATATTTTTTCTCTCGTTTTAAATTTTAAAACATCAAAATCTTTAAAATATTTTTGATGTTCGCTATGGTTATAAAGTGGATGAATACAAACCAAAACTTTTTTGTTAAATTCTATAGATAGTTTTTTCAAAATTCTTTCTAAATAATAATAATGATCAGTAACTCTTTTTTCATTCATTTTTCCTCTTAACTCTGTCTCAAGCCTATAATTTAAACTTGCATCTAAATGAACTATAAACTCTTCTGAGGTGCTATTATTATTATTTATTAAAATATCATAAGATCCGCTGTTTACTAAAATCAATTCTTTAGCAAAAAAAAATTTATTTTTATAAAAAAATTTTTTTATAAAACTCTTTTTAATATTATCTAAAATTATTTTTTTGCATGTAAATTTAATTTCTACCTTAGAAATAACACCTATGATGCTAAGTAGAACTGTTATTTTTTGAAAGATGATTTGATTTAAAAAATATATTGTAGTTTTTAAAAAATGTTTAAATTGGACTTTAACAGACATTTTAATGTTAGGAATAATATCTATTTGAACCTGTTTTATGTTATTTTTTTTTAATAAAAGATGTATTTTTAAATCAAAAAATTTTCTTGCTAAATTACTTATTACTAATAGGTCTTTGTTACTTAAAAAATCACTAAATTCGTTTATACTTTTGGGGTCAAATAAAACATAATTATTTGGTAAATTCTTTACCATTTCAGAAAAATTATAATTTTCTTTATAAAGATATTCTGGCTGATGTTCAATTTTTCTTGAAAGCTTAGGAAAAAATTTTAGATTTTCATCATTAATTATATAAATTTTTTTAAAATTTTGTGATAATTTTTCAACTAGTATATTCATAGCTAACAAGGTCGCATCTAATCTAGCAAAACTTGTAATTATAGATAAATATTTTTCTTTAGTTATATTGTTGTCCATCCACCATCAACAATTAGATTTGTTCCAGTGATATACTGTGAGTCGTCACTGCATAATAATTTAATTATTCCATTTAGATCATTTGGCCTTCCCATTCTTTTAAGAATAGTTCTTTGAGAATAATTTTTTATGAATATTTTTTTTTGATTATCTTCTATTCCACCTGGTGAAATACAATTAACTCTTATATTTTTATCTCCCCAGTAAGATGCCAAAAATTTAGTAAAGCTTATGACCCCACCTTTTGCTGTTGGGTATGCAGGATTTTTAAAATAAAAAGGCATTTTTTTTTTGTCGAGATAAATTGATTGATCTGGTGAAACCATTCCGTATATAGATGAAAAATTGATTATAGATCCTTTTTTTTGTTTAGCCATTATTGATCCAAAAGTTTTGCAAAGCATAAATACACTTGTAAGATTTGTTTGGATTGATTTATTCCAGTCGTTTAAAGAATAATTTTCAAACTTATTTTTTTTTATATTTTTTATATTCTTCGGCGACTCATTTATTGCAGCTAAATTAATTAAAACATCAATTTTTTTAAATTTTTTTATTATAAAAGTTTTAGCTTTTCCTAGTTGACGAATATTGTTTATATTACATTGTAAATAAAATAATTTCTCATTTCTTTTACTTAAATTATGTAGTTCCTTTTTTTTAATATCTAATACAATTACTGTACAACCATGATGTACTAATGTTTTTGATATTTCTTTACCTATTAATCCCGCACCCCCAGAAATTAGTATTATCTTATTCTTTAAACTATACATTAATAAATCTCTTATTATTTGAATTAAATAAACCGTTATCTTTAATAAATTTAAACATTTTAATTTCTCTTAAATAAAATTCCCATTGAGGAAGCGGGATGTTCTCCATAATTGACCTCTACTCTTTCAACTGTATCAAATATATATTTTAAGTTATTTTCTTTAAGTATTTCATGTTTAAACATTTTTTTATTCTTAATATTTTCAAATATTTGATGCATTAAGGTTGAATATCTGCCCATATATCTCCGGCCAGATTTTTCATTAAATTTTATTATCTCCTCAAGACTTTTATCTGCTAATGAAAAATCTTCTAAAATATAAATACCCCCAGGCTTTAGGGCAGGATAAAAATTCTTTAAATTATTTGTAAACGCTGGATAGCTATGATCTGAATCATCAATAACAACGTCAAACTGGTTGTTTTTTTTTATATATTTTTTAACTAAAGAATCGTTCATACAGTCTAAACTTTGATATTTAATTCTTTTGCTTTTATAAAAAAATTTGTCACTTTTTTTTATATCTACAGCGTGTAATTGTGAATTTTTAAAATAATAAAACCAGCTTGCAATTGAATGCCCATTTGCAACTCCAACTTCCAATATTTTTAAGGCTTTATCTTTTATTTCATCTAAATATTTTTCGTAGTATGGAGTATAATTAAGGCCTAATTGATAATCAAAGTTTTGCGGATCTCTTCTGTTTATCCATGAATAATAATTTTTAAATTGTTTTCTTCCTTCTTTAGATGATTTTAAAAAATCATATGTTTTTTTTCCATCCAAAAAACCTTTATCAGTACCAAATTTTAAAAATAGATCATCTAACTTTAAATTTTCATTAATAATTAATTTATCTAAATCAATTTTATTTGAATAAAAAATTGTATTAAAAATTTTTTTCAAAACAACAAGTATATTGTCATTTTTTAATGAATGAAAAAAACGCATAATTAAATATTTAAATCTGAGTACGTTCATTGAAAAAATTTAAGTCATATAAACATATTTTATATTTTATCTATCAATCTCTGGAATTGATAAGCCATTTATTTCTTCTTTTCTCTCAGGTATTGGAAAATAAATATTTTTACTTTTTAACAAATTAACAAATTTATTACGCATTTCTTCGTTACTCATTTCGTATCCTTTACGATGTTTCATATAATAATTTACAAAATTTTTTGAATGTTTGTTATTTGTGCCATAAGAAAGAAAAATCGATTCTCTTGTACCATACGTTGGTACTGATGAATGAAGCAAATTTTGAAAAAATAATATACAATCACCTGGATCTACTTGTATATTTAAACCAACATACTTTGAAATTTTTCTCCTTATTGGATTTAGTATTGAAACTTTTTTAGTTTTATAATGCAATAATCTTAGCAAATTAGATAAAGTATATCTCTTCTTATTTGACTCAGGAATAATGTTTATTCCAGATCCTGTATTACTAAAAGACGATAAATAAATAGCTACTCTCAGTACATTGTAAGATTCATTTTTATCCCAATCGGCACCCTTACCAAATATTCTACAGGCACTATCTCTATGCCACGAATGATAAACTTGATTTTCTTTAAAAATTGTAGAACTTGAATTGTAAAGATAGTAAATATCAGGACCAATTAAGTATCTCATAACGTTTAAAAGCCTTCTGTTTACTATTAAATCCCAAAATCCTTTATAGTTATGTAGTCCCGAAAGAATACTTTCATTTTGATGTTCAGCTCTTATGGTGCTTTTATAATTTTCAACATCTTCGCCACTAAAAAGATTTCTTACTACACAATAACCATACTTATGAAGTTGTTGTTTATTTGTTAGAAGTTCAGACGTACCCATGTTCATTTATTGAACAATAGAGTATTAAATTGTTTAAATCAAGAACTTATTAAAAATTTAATGAACTCTATTAATTATAAAAAATTTTTTGATAATTTCTCGATCAAAAAATTATTAATTAAGATCGATGCGTCCAAATTAGTAAAGCCTGTTAATATTGACAAATATTTTTTTTTATTATTCATAAAATATTTGAAATTCTTATATTATTTATGTATAAAATATCTACTAACCCATCAACCAACGCTTCAATAGCCTCTTTTCACTACAGACGATAGGTTCTTCGTGTACATTAAAAGATGTATTGACCAATGCCATTTCACCTGATGCTTTCTCCCATTTCTTAAGCAGTGTCCACAAAAACAGATCCTTATCTTTGTGAACAATTTGAGGTCTGGCAGTTTGATCAATATGTGTGACGGCCGGACATCTTTTCGAAAATTCTTCCGTACAGTAAATCGTTGAAGTCATAAATCTGAGTGTTAAGTCATCTGAAAAATAATTTTTGAAAGCCACTTTTGCTGTTTCATTTCTAATCACTGGGGCAAATGGCATAAATTCAGTTCTTTTCAACCTTTTGTTAAGCCAATCATTAATATTTTTATCACTTGTTTTATAAATTATACTTCTGTTGCATAGCGCACGAGGACCAAACTCCATTCTGCCACGCACTAATCCTAAAACGCGGTTATTAATCAAATCTTCGCACATTTTATTTTCAATTGATGAACACGCTTCAAAACGTAAGTTCGGAAATTTATTTTTCCACACATCAATCTCATCAATCTGGACCAATGGTCCTAAATAAACATCTTCTAATGGTTGGACTTTTAATTTTCTCAAATGTACAGAGAGAGCAGCGGCTCCGATACATAATCCACCATCACCCATCTGTGGCTGCACGAACACTTTGCTAACACAATCGAGAGACTTAAGAGCCTGTGTTACTTTTACATTTCCAAATGTCCCGCCAGCCAACATCAATGGCATTTGCGAAAGTTTAAGTTTTTTTGAATAATAACTTAGAATTTCACAGAGGCACCATTCCAAGTGCTTTTGAGCCGATGCCGCGATATCTTCGCGTGAAAATTTTTTAACCTCAGCAACTAAAGATTTGCTATATGGTGTAAAGAATGGACTATAATTGTCTCCAAGTGAAGCAATCAACTCTCCGTCTTTTACATCAATCATTGACCGCATTAATGGTCGAGCGTTTGATGGGTCGCCATATCCAGCAAGCCCCGTTATTTTTCCTTCATGACGCATCGGCTTAAAACCGAGAAGACCAGTAATACGTCCGTAGAAATAACCTAAAGAATCACTTGAGGTAGATGAATATACTTTAGTTAACGGCTCAGGATTGTTTCTGTCAAAAAACCAAATCGTAAGCGCCTCAAAGTCACCACGGCCATCCGATGTGAGTACCAAACCTTTAGTAAAAGGACTCAGTAATGACGCGCTCGCAGCGTGAGCCTCATGATGATAAAATCGTGTTATTGATCTTAGTTGTTGATGTGTTAATGAAGATTTCGCCCACTTTTGGAATTGTTCTCGCTTTATTTTGTCACGTAGCTCTTCCACTTTAATCCTTTTAGAGAAGATTTCAAACGATTTGTCGCCATTTTTTTTGCAGCCAACAGAACGTTTGTCATACTTTAGTTTTAATTCTGGATAAAAATCTTTAGCAGAAGCATATGAAATATTTTCGACGCTGTGTAAGCTGATATTAGCATGCTTAAGGATGTAGTCTATAGCTTGAATTGGGAATGAATTGTCAAGTTTTTTTCTAGAAAATCTTTCTTCACTTGCAGCAGCAACCAAGACTCCATCGCTAAACAAGCAAGCAGAAGCTGTCTCACCATTACAGATTCCAATTGTATAAGATATTTTGTTTTTAATCATTTTTTATTTTTCCGCAATATATTTTAGATACAATTGAAATGTTTATATAAATTATAATTTGATTTTTTTTTAACTTTTATAAATTTTGCTTTTATATTAAGTGTCATTTTTTTAGCTTATGAAAAAATATATTCTTAATTTCTCTTGTAAATATTTATTAAAGTTAATAAAATATAAAATAATTGAACCAAAAAATTGGTTATATTTAATATTAATAGATATAAATAGTTTGAACAAAATATAACAGTTTTAATATTTTTTTTATTAAAAATATATTTATTAAATAATCACTAATGTAATTTATGATTAATAAAATTAAAATACAAATAAATAATATAGCAAATGCTTGAGCGTATAAAAAATTTTTTTAGTTTAATAATAACAAAATCAAATGACAGAAGTATTTTTGCAATTGGATCATCACATTTTTCCTTAATGAAACAATATTATTCAAAAATTAAAAATTTGAATGAAGTAGATTATAAAGTTTTTTCCCAAACAGGCGAAGATGGAATAATTGACTATTTGTTATATTCATTAAATATTAAAAGACCAAAATTTGTAGAGATCGGAATTGGTGATTATAGAGAGTCAAATACTAGATATATTTTCGAAAAAAATTATTGCAGAGGCTTAATTGTTGATAAAAATATAAATCTCAAAAATAAAGTATCTAAAGTAGTTAAACTGTGGAAGGGCGATTTAACGATAAATGAAACTACAGTTACAAGCGAAAATATTTTAAATATTTTAAATTCAAATAATTTTGATAATAATTTAGATGTATTTAGTTTAGATGTTGACGGAATTGATTATTGGATATTAGAAGCTTTGCCTGAAAAACTAAGTAAAATTTTTATTGTTGAATATAATTCAATATTTGGGCCAAATTTAGAAGTGACAGTACCAAATTTAAAAAATTTTGATCGAAAAAAATATCATTATTCATATTTATGTTATGGAGCTTCTTTAAGAGCACTTATTAAATTAATGAATAAAAAAAAATATGTTTTTGTGGGAACAAATATTGCTTGTTTAAATGCCTTTTTTGTTTTGGAGAGTGAAGTAACAAAATTAAACCTTACTTTGCCTGATAAAAGTGATTTAATAAAATATACCAGATCATTCATTAGAGAAAGTAGATCAATTGCAGGAAAACTTAATTATTTATCAGGTAAGCAGAAATTGAAAGAAATCGAAAAATGTGAAGTAATAGATTTAACTGATCCAGAAAAAAAATTAGTTAAACTAAAGAGTATTATTGATTAATGAAGATAATTTGCTTATAAAACCAAATTTAATGAAATATAGATTAAGCTCACCGAGTTTAGGTAAAAAAGAAATAGGCTATGTTAATAGTGCTTTAAAAAGTAATTGGCTATCATTTGGAGGAAAAAATACAAAGATTTTTGAAAAAAAATTTGCAAAATTTTTAGGAATCAAACATGTCTTGGCTGTTCAGAGTGGGACAGCAGCCTTACATTTAGCATTAAAAGCCGTTAATATTAAACCTGGAGACAATGTTATAATTCCAAATTATTCTTGTGTTGCAAGTATTTCGAGTACAACACAAAGTTCTGCTAAACCTGTAGTGGTTGAAGTAGAAAATGATACCCTGGGGCTCGACTTTTCTTTGATTAAAAATGCGATCAAAAAATATAATCCTAAAGCATTACAACTTGTACATGTTTATGGTTTTCCAGCAAGAGACAGCCTTAAAATAAAAAAATATTGTAATAAAAAAAAAATTACACTTATAGAAGATTGCAGTGAAGCATTGGGTGCAGAAATTAACAATAGAAAAGTTGGAACACTTGGTGATATTAGTATTTTTTCTGTTAGGTCCGACAAAATGATTGGAGTCGGAGAAGGTGGTGTAATTTGCACTAATAAATCTGGCTTATTTAATAAAATCCAATTATTGGCCGCAAGAAATGCACCTCATAGATCTGATAATGATCACTTTTGGAAAAAATATTATCATTTGGGAGAAGGCTACAATTATTTAATGCCACATCTTTTAGGCTCTGTAGCAAGGGCACAAATTGAAAGGTTTAAAAAAGAGCTATTATACAAAAAAATTAAAGTTGGAAATTTTTACAGAAAATTAAGATCTAAAAATTTTAGAATGACACAAAAGGTCATAAAAAATACAAAACCTGTCTACTGGTTAAACAGTATATATTTTTATAATTTAGGCAAAAATAAAGTAAGAAAAATAGGTCATAATCTAATGAAACATGGCATTGAAGTTAGATCTGGTTTTTGGCCTTTGTCAGATTTAAAAAAATTTTCATCTAAATATGTCGGAAATAGAAAAATTAGCAGAGATATTTTTGAAAAAACTTTAGTCTTACCTTCAAATATTAATTTAAATGAGAAAGATATTAAATTAATTGTTAAAAAAGTTGAATATTTAATCAAAAAAATTAACTAAAAAAATTTAAACATGAAAGTTATTTTATGTGGTCATCAATGGGCAGCTTGTGAAGCGTTAAGACAGTTAATCACAAAAAAGCATAGAGTATATGTTTATACACATGTAAATCAATATTTTCAACCAAGCCTAATAAATTTATGTAAAAAAAATAAAATAAAATATACTACAAAAAAAATTTCGATATTAAATTTACCTTTTAATCCAGATATGATCTGTAGTATTTTTTATAAATATAAAGTACCTCAAGATGTTTTAAATATTTCAAAAGGTAAAGCACTGAATTTACATCCTTCACTGCTTCCAAAATATAGAGGTTCCAGTAGTTCAGCTTGGGCAATACTAAATAATGAAAAATTTGTTGGTTTTACCTATCATTATATGGATTCAAAATTTGATAATGGAAGAATTATTTTACAAAAAAAAATAAAAATGAATAATTTTGATTTAAATTTTACATTATTTTACAGGATAATGTTTGAATCAATGAAGTATTTTTTAACAGTTATTCAAAATGTAAAAAGAAAAATTAAAGGAAAAAAACAAGTAGGAAAAGTTTCATATTTTTTGAAAGGTCCTCCATTTAAAGGAAAAATTAATCCAAAATGGTCATTTAGCAAAAAGGAGAGATTTATAAGGTCTATGATTTTTCCACCTAGGCCTCCAGCAACTCTAAATAAGCGTAAAATTCGAAGAATTGAAGAATTATAAAATTTTGTAACATTTAAGGAAAAAATTTTTATTTATGATCAGAATTGGTTTTTTAATAAATTTTAATAAAAATAAATGGCTTGGAGGATATAATTATTTTAGAAATTTACTTTTTGTTTTAAAAAAATTTTCATATCAAAAAATTGAACCGGTTATTATAACTGATAACATAAAAAGATTAGACAAAACTGCTTTTAAACATAATTTTGAAATTTTAGAACATCCTTATTTTTCAAATTCTAATTTGATAAAAAAATTATCTAATAAAATTTTACTTGTTTTATTTGGTAAAAATTTTTTTGTTGATAAATTTTTATTAAAAAACAAAATCAATATTATGAGTCACTCTGGATATTATGGAAAAAAAAGTAAAATAATAAGCTTTCAGTGGATACCTGATTTTCAAGAATTTCATTATCCAATTTTTTTTTCATTTAAGGCCATATTTTTAAGGAAATTGAATATAATAATGGGTGCTAAACATTCTACAAAAATTATTTTGAGCTCTGATGCCATTAAAAGAGATTTAAAAAAAATAAACTTAGCTGCTTATAAAAAATCGGTAGTTTTAAAGCATACAAATTCAATTCCTGAATTTAAAGAGATTGTAAATCTTAGATATCTTCAAAGTAAATATAATTTAAAGAAAGACTTCTTTTATTTGCCTAATCACTATTGGGTTCACAAAAACCATATAGTTGTTTTGAAAGCCTTAAGATTAATGAGAGAAAAATACAAAAATATTCAAATTATATCTTCTGGATATTTACATGATCATAGACATCCAGATCATTATAAATTTATAAAAAATTATATAAAAAAAAATAATTTGGAAAATAACTACATTATTTTGGGGATTATTCCCACGAATGAAGTTATGAGTCTTATGTATTATTCTAAAGCACTTATTAATCCATCTAAATCTGAGGGCTTAAGCAATACTGTTGAACAGGCAAAATTGTTAAACAAGACTGTAATTTTATCAAATAACCCAGTTCATAAAGAACAGAAATCTAAGAACTTTATATTTTTTAATCAAGATAATGATCTTGAACTTTCTTTAATTTTAAAAAAAATTTATTTAAATGATATAAAATACGTTAAATCAAAAAAAAAATATAATAGATTAAAAAAAATAGAAATGACTAATCAAAAAAAATTTAGTGAAAAATTTGAAAAATTTATATTAAAAAATACAAAAGAAAAGATGGAATTAATTTTGTAATAAAAGTTTTGGTACTTTAAATTTTAATTTAGCTTTTGACCATCACCTATTAAGCTTTCTATCTCATCATTAAATCTTTTTTTTGATTTCCCCAAATATTTTATCTCATCTTTTAGTTTTGAAATTGAAAGTTCATATTTTTTATTGGGTTCATATTTAAGTTTATTTATTTTTTCAGAGATTGAAGTAGTTTGATTTATAATAATACCAATTTTCTCTCTGTTAATAAAATAATTTCTATTACGCCAATTATATAATTTTATTTTTTCTTCTTCGCTGTTAATAAAATGATTTAAATTATCGTTAGAGAAAAAAAGCACTGGACGCATTGTTAAAAATGCAAACATATATGCTGTATCAGATGTATCTGTTAATAAACATATAGATTTAGAATAAACCGATGAGTAATCTTCACTAGTATCAAAAAGAAATTTTGCATTGGTTTCAAAAAGTTTTTTAATTTGCAGAATTTTTGGATTAAGCCTGTTTGAAGGATGTGGTCTAAAAATTATATTGAAGTCTGTTTTATGAATTAATTCATCAATTAAATCTTTTAAATTATTTATTAAACTAAATTTTGGAGTAGATTCAATATCAGTAGGGGCAATAATAATGCTATCTTTTGGACTTTCTGACATATTTTTTATTTTTTTTTCTAAAAAGTCAAATTTTGGATACCCTATCTCTTTAAGTATAGGAAGCTTAATTTTTGGAGAATTATTATACCTATTAAACATTTCATTAAACAATTTAATTACGTTTTGAGAAGGTAATAAAATAATATCGTATAACGAAAATCTTTCACACATTTTTTGTTCTTTTTCAAAACTAACATACGGCGAGTCATATATGTCATGGCTCAAGTAAATCCTCTTAGATGATTTTGTAAAAATATCACAGAGACCACTACTTATGAATATGTCTACATTTAGTATAAATTTAAGGTAGCCTTCTTTAATGAAGAAATAATTTTTTCCTATGTTCTTGTTACCTAGATGACCATAAATTAAAACAAAATTTTGATGATAATCTTTAAACAAATCTTCAATATAAAATGTATGAATGCCAATTAATAATTTTCTATGATAATAAAAAAAAATTATTTTTTTATTTTTTAATTTGAAATAAATAATTAATATATTTATAATTATAACTGAAAATAAACTTTTCAAAGATTTTGAAAAACTAAAATTGTTCATAAATTTTAAATTTTAATTATGATTTAATTTTGTCATTTTTTATTTTTTTCAAAAAATTATATACATCATTATCCTTAATTATGAAATTATAAAAAGACTATTTACTTTGAACAATAAATTTATTCAATAATATGAGTTATAATTGCCTAAATTTTTTTTTAATTATAACAACATTAACGTTTCCAGAATGATCACAGCTGGCAGATCCAATCGCTGAAATTTCACTAAATGGTACAGTTTGTTGAACGAAGGCATATGTCCACTCGTGAAACGAAACTTAAAAATCAAATTTATCTTGATAATAATGCCCGTGTAAAGAAGGCACAATAATATAATCAAAAATAGCCTAAAAGTTAATTTACTAAATAAAATCAACTTGAACAGCTTATAACAACGTTGAAAAATTTCTTTTAGCTTTGCCTTTCATAATTTCTTGCTATAAATAAAAGGAAATTAATACTGGGGCGGTTAGCTCAGTTGGTAGAGCATCTCGTTTACACCGAGAGGGTCATAGGTTCGAGTCCTTTACCGCCCACCATTTGTGGGGGTGTAGCTCAGTTGGTTAGAGCGATCGCCTGTCACGCGATAGGTCGAGGGTTCGAGTCCCTTCACTCCCGCCACAATATTCCAATATGATAATAAAATTAAGTTATACTGTGACTTTTAAATCCACCATCAATTGAAAAAAGTATTATAATGAGCAAATCATGTTAAGTGAATTTTTACAAAACTATTTTTCAATAATAATTTTTCTATTTATAGCCATGGGACTAAGTGTTGGTTTTATTTTTTTAAATTTTTTGCTATCACCAAAAAAACCAGATCCTGAAAAATTGTCAGCATTTGAAAGTGGATTTGAGGCTTTTGGAGACTCAAGAATGGAATTTGATGTAAGATTTTATCTAGTGGCAATTCTCTTTATTATATTTGATTTAGAAATAGCCTTTTTATTTCCTTGGGCCATTTCCTTAGGAAAAATTGGATTGTTAGGATTTTGGTCAATGATGATTTTTCTTTTTATACTTACAATTGGATTTATTTATGAGTGGAAAAAAGGCGCTTTAGACTGGGATTGACGTAATGATAAATGTTGAAAATAGAGAAAAAAAAATGCCAGATGAATTTAAAAAATTGGCTAAAGATTTTACAGATAAAGGTTTTATTACAACATCCATGGACAATCTTGTAACATGGTCGAGAACAGGATCATTGCATTGGATGACTTTTGGTTTGGCATGTTGTGCAATAGAAATGATGCAAACCGCAATGCCCAGATATGATTTGGAGAGATTTGGTGCGGCTCCTAGAGCATCTCCTAGACAATCTGATGTAATGATTGTAGCTGGTACACTTACAAACAAGATGGCTCCAGCACTCAGAAAAGTTTATGATCAAATGCCAGAACCTAGATATGTGATATCCATGGGTAGCTGCGCAAATGGAGGTGGCTATTATCACTATGCTTACTCAGTAGTCAGAGGCTGTGATAAAATAATTCCAGTTGATATATATGTTCCAGGTTGTCCACCTACAGCTGAAGCCTTGCTATATGGAATTTTACAACTTCAGAACAAAATAAGAAGAGAAGGTTCAATCGAAAGATAAACTTTTGATGGTGACTGAACTTCATAATTTAGAAAAAGCTATTAATTCTGGTCTAGCTACCACAGTTAAGTCATCAACTATTAGATTTAATCAGTTAACCATAGAAGTTGAAATAGAGAATATTAATAAAACCATTTTATTTCTAAAAACCAATGCAAAATGTAAATTTAGACAGCTAATTGATATTACTGCCGTTGATTATCCAGAAAAAGAAAGAAGATTTAAATTAGTTTATTTATTACTTAGTCATGAAAATAATCTTAGAATAATTATTAATTCCAATATTACGGAAAAAACTACAGTGCCATCGATAACTAAAATTTATCCATCGGCAAATTGGATGGAAAGAGAAGTTTTTGATATGTATGGAATTACTTTTAAAGATCATCCTGATTTAAGGAGAATATTAACCGATTATGAATTTGAAGGATATCCTTTAAGAAAAGATTTTCCTTTAACAGGTCATACAGAGGTTAGATATAGTGAGAAACAAAAAAAAGTAATATATGAATCTGTAAAATTAGAACAAAACTATAGAGATTTTGATTTTGAATCTCCTTGGCAAGGAACAAAATACATTAAAGATCAAATTAAAGATAAAGATTAAAATTTAAGTGGCAAAACAAACTAAAACTTTAAATTTAAATTTTGGGCCAGTACATCCTGCGGCCCACGGTGTATTAAGATTGATTTTAGAATTAGATGGTGAAGTTGTAGAAAAAGCAGACCCACATATCGGTTTACTTCATAGAGGAACAGAAAAATTAATAGAGCATAAAACGTATGTTCAGGCAGTGCCATATTTTGATCGTTTAGATTATGTAGCCCCAATGAATCAAGAACATGCCTTTGCTTTAGCTATAGAAAATTTGCTCAACTTAGAAGTGCCAATAAGAGCACAATACATAAGAGTAATGTTTTGTGAAATAGGAAGAATTTTAAGTCATCTATTGAATGTGACTACCCAGGCTCTTGATGTGGGTGCCCTTACTCCTTCTTTATGGGGATTTGAGGAGAGAGAAACATTAATGACTTTTTACGAAAGAGCTTCTGGCTCAAGACTCCATGCAAATTATTTTAGAGCAGGAGGTGTCCACCAAGATTTACCAATGGGCTTAAGCGAAGATATAGAAAAATTTTGTAATAACTTCCCGAAGATAATTGATGATTTAGAAACTTTACTGACAGACAATAGGATTTTTAAACAAAGAAATGTCGACATTGGCATTGTAACAAAACAAGAAGCACTTGATCATAGTTTTTCTGGGGTAATGCTTAGAGGATCAGGGGTTCCATGGGATTTAAGAAAATCTCAGCCCTATGATTGCTATGAGAATATAAATTTTAAAATTCCAATTGGAAAAAATGGTGATTGTTATGACCGATATTTATGCAGAATAGAAGAAATGCGTGAAAGCGTAAACATTATAAAACAATGTTTAAAGAATATGCCTAAAGGACCCATTAAAACTATTGATGGTAAAATTTCACCTCCTAAAAAATCTGAATTGAAAAATTCAATGGAAGCATTAATTCATCACTTTAAATTGTTTAGTGAAGGATACAGGGTTGATTCAGGAGAGATATACACGGCGGTAGAAGCTCCCAAAGGTGAATTTGGAGTATTTTTAATATCAGATGGTTCAAATAAACCTTATAAGTGTAAAATTAGAGCTCCAGGATTTTCACACCTACAAGCTATGGATTATTTAATCAAAGGACATATGCTTGCCGATGTTCCTGCTGTGCTCGGATCTTTGGATATTGTATTTGGAGAAGTTGATAGATGAGTGTAAAAAAAGTAGCAACAAATCAGCCGGAATTTTTTCAGTTTTCAGATGAAAACTTAAATAAAGCAAAAAAAATAATAAATAAATATCCTGAAAAAAAACAATCAAGCGCATTAATGCCTTTGTTGTTTTTAGTTCAAAAGCAAAATGAAAATTGGATTCCTTTGGTTGCAATGAAATATTTAGCTAAAATGTTGGATATACCTTATATACAAGTTTATGAAGTTGCTACATTTTATTCAATGTACAACCTTTCTCCAGTTGGAAAATATTTTGTACAAGTATGTACTACAACCCCCTGCATGATTAGTGGAGCGGGAAAATTAGTTGAAGTATGTAAAAATAAAATTTCTCAGAATCAAAATGAACTTTCAGCAAACAAAATATGTTCTTGGATGGAAGTTGAATGTTTAGGTGCGTGTGTTAACGCACCAATGCTGCAAATAAACGATGATTATTTTGAAGATCTAGATAAAGAAAAAACAGAGGAAATTATAGATATGATACTAAATGATAAATCTCCAAAAGCAGGTTCTTATAAAAATCGTAAAAGCTCTGAACCTGAGTCAGGAAGAACAACATTAATAAATTTAAAAGATGCTTAAAGATAGCGATAGAATTTTTAAAAACTTATACAATGATTATAGTTGGGAAATTGAATCAGCAATCAAAATAGGTGATTGGAAAAATACTAAAGAGATTTGTTCCAAAGGGAAAGAATGGATTATAAATGAAATCAAAACTTCAGAGCTTAGAGGTAGAGGTGGAGCAGGTTTTCCTACAGGACTTAAATTATCTTTCATACCTAAAGAACAAGGAACGAGACCTCATTATTTGGTAATAAATGCCGATGAATCCGAACCTGGAACATGTAAAGATAGAGACATTTTAAGATTTGAACCTCAAAAATTAGTAGAAGGAAGTTTGATAACCTCTTATGCAATTGGAGCGCACACTTGTTATATTTATATTAGAGGAGAGTTTTTTAGAGAAGGCGAAAGACTTCAACAAGCTATTGATGAAGCGTATGAAAAAAATTTTATTGGAAAAAATGCGTGTGGAACTGGATGGGATTTAAATATTTATCTACATTATGGCGCAGGTGCTTATATTTGCGGCGAGGAAACAGCATTATTAGAAAGTTTAGAAGGAAAAAAAGGTCTACCTAGATTAAAACCTCCTTTTCCGGCTTTAGTTGGCCTTTATGGTTGTCCAACAATTGTAAATAATGTTGAAACAATAGCTGTAATCCCAACTATTTTGAGAAGAGGTGCTAAATGGTTTACTTCCCTTGGTAGACCAAAAAACACAGGTACAAAAATATTTTGTATTTCTGGAAACGTAAATTACCCTTGTAATGTTGAAGAAGAAATGGGTATTCCACTAAAACAGCTTATCGAAAAACATGCTGGCGGTGTTAGTGGTGGTTGGGATAATCTTCAAGCAGTTATTCCTGGTGGATCATCAATGCCTCTATTGCCAAAAAATATTTGCGATACCATAAGAATGGATTTTGACTATTTACTTGATCAGAAAAGCGGATTAGGGACAGCAGCTATAGTGGTTATGAATAAGGACCAAGACATAATTAAATGTATGGCAAGAATTGCAAAATTTTATAAACATGAAAGCTGTGGACAGTGCACACCTTGTAGAGAAGGTGCTGGATGGATGTGGCGCATGCTTGAGAGGATGGCAAAAGGAGAGGCGACCTTAAAAGAAGTCGATTTGTTATTTGATGTAACAAAACAAATTGAAGGGCATACTATTTGTGCTTTTGGAGAAGGTTCAGCTTGGCCTGTACAAGGATTACTTCGACACTTTCGAAAAGAAATTGAAAGGAGAAACAGCTCCGATCCATTAACGAAAAGAATAGGTGATAAAATACCATATTTAATAGATCAACATTTATTAGAGAACGAAAATGCCTAAAATTACAGTGAACGAAAAAAAAATTGAGTTTGAGGAAGGATTAACAGTACTTCAAGTTTGTGAACTGGCTGGAGCTGAAATTCCAAGATTTTGTTACCATGAAAAACTTTCTATCGCCGGTAATTGTAGAATGTGTTTGGTCGAAATTGAAAAATCTCCTAAACCTATTGCATCTTGTGCTATGCCAGCAACTGATGGAATGGTTGTTAAAACAAATACTCCGTTTGTTGAGAAAGCTAGAAAAGGTATGATGGAATTTTTGTTAGCCAACCACCCTTTAGATTGTCCAGTCTGTGATCAAGGAGGAGAATGTGATTTACAGGATCAATCTTTATATTATGGATTTGATCACTCAAGATTTACCGAAAATAAAAGACAGGTGAAAGAAAAATACATGGGTCCATTGATAAAAACTGAAATGACCAGGTGTATTCATTGCACTCGCTGCATTAGATTTGCGACTGAAGTGGCCGGTATTCCTGAATTAGGAGCTATAGGACGAGGTGAAGATATGGAAATTACAACTTATCTTGAAAAGTCTATGGACTCAGAATTATCCGCAAATGTCATTGATTTATGCCCAGTGGGAGCACTTACGTCCAAACCATATGCTTTCGAAGCAAGACCTTGGGATCTTAAAAAAACTGAAAGTATAGATGTTATGGATGCGGTAGGATCAAACATCAGAATAGATACCTATGGCTGGGAAGTAAAAAGAGTTTTACCAAAAATAAATGAAGATATTAATGACGAATGGATTTCAGATAAAACCAGATATGCCTGTGACGGGTTATTAAAACAAAGATTGGATACACCTTATATAAGAGAAAATGGAAAATTAATTCAAACATCTTGGACTAAAGCATTAAAAAAAATAGTTAAAAAATTAAATAATACTAAACCAGAAGAAATAGCAGGTATAGTAGGCGATTTGGTGGATATGGAAAGCATGTTTATTTTTAAAGAGTTTTTTAACAAGATTTTAACTTCATCAAATCTAGAGTGTAGAACTAAAAAGACTTATTTAAATCCTAAAAATAGAATGAATTATATTTTTAATTCATCAATAAATGGAATCGAGCAATGTGACCTAATGTTGCTGGTTGGAACTAATCCTAGGTCAGAAGCTACTATATTAAATGCAAGAATTAGAAAAACTTATGTAGAGAATGATATTGAAATATTTTCTATTGGAAATCCCGGAGATCTTACTTATCCATATAAAATTATTGGCTCAAACACTCAAGTTTTAAAAGAAATTATTGATGAAAAACATGAAATTTCGGACAAGTTTAAGCAGTCAAAAAAACCGATAGTTATAATTGGAGAATCAGCGCTTAAAAATGATTACGGCGAATACGTATTTGAAAGTATAAAAAATTATTTAATAAAAAATAATCATATTACCAATGAGTGGAATGCTTTAAATATTTTAACACAAAATGCATCTCGAGTTGGAGCAGTTGATTTAGGTCTGTATAAATTAAATAAAAAAGATAATTTTCCAATTTTAAATAAACTTGATACAAACGAATTCAAAATATTGTATCTACTTGGAGCTGATGAGTTAAGATTTAATAAAAAAAATGAATTTATAATTTATCAAGGTTCACATGGTGATTTAGGAGCACAAATAGCTGACGTTATCTTGCCAAGTCCAACCTATACAGAAAAAGATGGACATTTCATAAATTTAGAAGGAAGAATTCAAAAGGCATTCAAAGCTTCGTATCCTCCTGGTGACGCAAAAGAAGACTGGGATATAATAAACCAACTATCAAAAGCTTTAGGAAAAACTTTAAATATTAATAGTCGAAAAGAATTGGAGGAAAGATTAATTAATTCTAGTAGTATTCATTCAAAAATAGGAGAAATAGTAAAATCAAAAGTTGATACAAATGAAACTCAAGAGTTTTCGTTTGTAAATTCAAAGATAGAGATTGATTTTGTAGATTATTATTTTAGCAATCATATCGCTAGATCGTCAATGACCATGAATGAATGTAGATCCATAAAAAATAAACTTTTATCAACTGGAACTAAGGGATAAATATGAATTATTTATTTCTTTTATTTAACGAAATTTATAAAATTTTATTTTTATTAATTCCGATTTTAGTATCCGTTGCATTGATAGTTTGGTTTGATAGAAGAGTTTGGGCCTTTGTTCAAAAAAGACGTGGACCTAATGTAGTGGGTCCTTTTGGTTTATTTCAAACGGTAGCTGATGCATTAAAATATATTTTTAAGGAAATAATTATTCCGGCTAGTGCAAATAAAATAATTTTTATCTTAGCTCCAATTGTAACTATGACTTTAGCCTTAATTGCTTGGGCAGTAATTCCTTTTAGTGAAGAACTAGTGTTATCAAACATTAATGTTGGAATACTTTATCTTTTTGCCATTTCATCATTAGGGGTTTATGGAATTATAATGGGTGGATGGGCTTCAAATTCTAAGTACCCTTTTTTGGGTTCCATACGATCTGCCGCACAAATGGTTTCATATGAGGTGTCCATTGGAATTATTATAGTTAATGTCTTACTTTGCGTTGGTTCGCTGAACCTGAAAGATATAGTTTTGGCTCAGAAAAATATTTGGTTCATCATCCCTTTATTTCCCATGTTTGTTATTTTTTTTATTTCGGCTTTAGCAGAAACCAATAGGCCACCCTTTGATTTACCTGAAGCAGAATCCGAGTTAGTAGCTGGGTATCAGACGGAATATTCTGGAATGATGTACGCAATGTTTTGGTTAGGCGAATATGCAAATATTTTATTAATGTGTGCAATGGGTTCAATTCTATTTTTAGGAGGCTGGTTATCACCCATCAATTTATATCCTTTTAATCTGTTACCATCTCCGTTTTGGATGATTTTAAAAATTTTATTATTATTTTTCTTATTTGCCTTAGTTAAAGCGATTGTTCCAAGATATAGATTTGATCAACTAATGAGATTAGGATGGAAAGTTTTTTTACCATTTTCGTTAATTTGGGTCATCTTAACAGCGAGCTATCTATATTATTTCGGAATGTTGCCAAATAGTACTTAAAATGAAATTGAATAGAATTATAAAAACTATTTTTTTGTTAGAGTTTGTTAAAGCCTTAGCTATTGCAATTAAGGAAATTTTTAAATCAAAAAAAACAATCAATTATCCCTTTGAAAAGGGAAGAATTAGTCCACGATTTAGAGGTGAACATGCTTTAAGGCGCTATCCAAACGGAGAAGAAAGATGTATTGCATGCAAACTTTGTGAAGCGGTATGTCCTGCTCAAGCCATAACAATAGAATCTAAACCTACGGCTGACGGAAGTAGAAAAACTATCCGATATGACATTGATATGTTGAAATGTATTTACTGCGGACTTTGTGAAGAGTCTTGCCCGGTTGATGCAATAGTTCAAGGCCCAAACTTTGAATTTGGAACAGAAACACGAGAAGAACTTTATTACAATAAAGAAAAACTATTAGAAAATGGGGATAAATGGGAACAAACTTTAGCAGAAAATATTAAAGCTGACTTGCCATATAGATAAATGATTGCACACTCTATATTTTTTTATTTTTTTTCAATCATTGCAGTTTTTTCCGCCATAATGGTTATAGCTTCCCAAAATACAGTTCATTCGGTTTTTTTTTTAATTTTAGATTTTATTAGTATTTCCTGTCTTTTTATAATGATTGGGGCAGAATTTTTGGGAATGATTATGTTGATAGTTTACGTTGGTGCTGTAGCAGTACTTTTTTTGTTTGTAGTGATGATGCTTAATGTGGCTCAACAGAAAGATGAGTGGTTTAAAGGAAAATTTTTTACTTCTCATATTCCTTTTGGAACTTTAATTAGCATAATTATTTTTCTTGAATTAATAATTGTTATTGGTGGCTGGAAATATAAACCTAACTTAATTGAAACATCATCTATTCAAATTGATAACAATTTTACCAATACTCATGCTTTAGGAAATGTAATTTATACTGATTATATACATTTATTTCAATTGGCTGGATTAATACTTCTGGTTGCAATGATTGGAGCGATAGTTTTGACGTATAGAAAAAGAGAGGGAGTTAAAAGACAAAGTTACTTTAGGCAAGTTAGCAGAGAAAAAGCAGAAGGGGTCACATTAGTCGATGTCAAAAGTAATAAAGGAGTTAATTTGAATGATTAATATTGCTTTGGGTCATTATCTAATACTTGCAGCAATAATCTTTATGATTGGTGTAGTTGGAATATTTTTAAACAGAAAAAATGTAATTATAATTTTAATGTCAATTGAACTAATACTTTTGGCGGTAAATATTAATTTAGTTTCTTTTTCAATTTTTACACAGGATTTAACTGGTCAGATATTTACGATGTTTATTTTAACTGTTGCTGCTGCTGAAGCTGCCATAGGACTTGCAATTATAGTTGCTTATTATAGAAATAAAGGATCAATTAGAATTGAAGATATCAGCTCTTTGAAAGGTTAAATGGAATACGCGATTGTATTTTTACCTCTGATTGGTGCAATAGTTTCGGGTTTTTTTGGCAAAATAACTGGCGATAGATTTTCTGAAATTTTTACAAGCTTTTTAGTATCAATATCTACAATTTTATCTTTTGTAGTTTTTTATTTTGTTGTTGTGCAAGGTTATGCAAATAATATTACAATTTATTCCTGGATAACATCTGGAGATTTAAAAGTAAATTGGTCAATTAAAATCGACGCTTTATCATCCACTATGCTAGTTGTCGTAGGTATAGTTTCGTCATTAGTTCACATTTATTCTATTGGTTATATGGTCCATGATGATTGTAAGACTCGATTTATGTCTTATTTATCGTTGTTTACATTTGCAATGTTAACTTTGGTGACATCTGATAATTTCTTTCAATTATTTTTTGGCTGGGAAGGAGTAGGTTTGTGTTCCTATTTATTGATTGGATTTTGGTACAAAAAACCTTCAGCTAATGCTGCCGCAATCAAAGCATTTATTGTGAATAGAGTTGGTGATTTTGGTTTTGCTTTGGGTATTTTTTTAATTTTTTACTATTTCGGAACGGTTAACTATTCTGAGGTTTTTGCTCAAATTCCTTTTATTGTAGGAAAACAAATTAATTTTTTGGGAATTGAAACAAACGTTATCACATTAATTTGCTTACTCTTGTTTATCGGCTGCATGGGTAAGTCTGCACAAATTTTTTTGCATACATGGTTACCCGATGCCATGGAAGGACCAACTCCTGTTTCAGCCTTAATACATGCGGCTACCATGGTAACGGCTGGTGTATTCTTGGTAGTGAGATGTTCGCCAATATTTGAATATTCTCAATTTGCTTTGAATTTTGTCTGTATAGTGGGAATGACCACAGCTTTTATTACAGCAACAATTGCACTTGTTCAAAATGATATTAAAAGGATTATAGCTTATTCTACCTGTAGTCAATTAGGGTATATGTTTTTTGCGGCAGGAATTGGCGCTTATCATGTTGCAATGTTTCATTTATTCACTCATGCTTTTTTTAAGGCTCTTCTCTTTTTAGGTTCTGGTTCCGTTATACATTCTTTCAAAAACGAACAGGATATCAGATTAATGGGGGGTGTTTGGAAAAAAATTCCCTATACATGGATCTTAATGTTAATTGGAACCTTAGCTTTAACAGGTTTTCCATTTTTATCAGGATATTATTCTAAAGATGCCATCATAGAATTTGCATATTTAAAAAATTCAACTATTGGATTTTATGTTGTCTTCATTGGAATACTCACAGCAATCTTCACTTCCATATATTCGTGGAGATTATTTTTTAAGACGTTTCATGGAAAATACTCCAATGAAAAAATTATTATTGAAAACATTCATGAAAGTCCAATGATAATGCTAGCTCCATTAATTTTATTGGCTGTTGGAGCTATTGGATCAGGTTATTTATTTAAGGATTTATTTATTGGTTATGGAAGCAGCGGTGAGTTTTGGAGAAATTCAATATTATTCTTAAATCCAATAATTAATGATCATCCGCCAATTTGGATAATATTAATAACACCATTATTAATTATGATTTCAATTCCAATTTCTTATTATTTATTTTTAAAGGACAAAAAAATTCTTACGAAATTTGTTCAGTCACACAAACAAGTTTATGAATTTTTATTAAACAAATGGTATTTTGATGAACTATATGATTTCATTTTTGTTAAACCGATAAAAAGACTAGGTTTAATTTTTTGGAAGCATGGTGATATTAAAACAATTGATCAATTTGGTCCCGATGGATTTGCAAAATTAGTAAAATTTTTTTCTAATAAAGCAGTTCAATTTCAAAATGGATATATTTATCATTATGCTTTTGTTATGCTTGTGGGCTTCTCTATATTATTAACCTATTTAATTTTAATTTAAATGAATTTTCCAATATTATCTGCAGTAACTTTTTTACCTCTTATAGGATCTATATTTATTCTTTTAATAAGAGACTCTTCTGAAAAAGCTATCAACAACACAAAGTACGTTGCTATTTTTACATCCTTTGCAAATTTTTTTCTTGCAATCTTTTTATGGTTTTGTTTTGACACTTCGACGGCTGATTTTCAATTTATTGAAAATAAGCAATGGGTGAGAGGATATTTTAATTTTAGATTTGGCATTGATGGGATCTCAATATTATTTATCTTGCTTACAACTTTCATTACTCCGCTTTGTATTTTATCAGTCATAAATAGCGTCAAGGAACGAGTTAAAGAGTTTTTAATTGCGTTACTCGTAATGGAAACACTGATGATTGGGGTATTTTGTTCTTTAGATTTAGTCCTATTTTATCTGTTTTTTGAAGGCGGTTTAATTCCAATGTTCCTAATTATAGGAATATGGGGTGGTCCAAGAAGAGTGTATTCAGCTTTTAAATTCTTCTTGTTTACTCTTTTAGGATCAGTATTGCTGCTAATTGCAGTTATATCTATTTATTGGATTACTGGCACAACTGATATAACTCAACTATTAGAGATTAAAATACCTAAGGAATATCAATATTTATTGTGGTTAGCCTTCTTTAGTTCTTTTGCAGTCAAACTACCTATGTGGCCAGTCCATACTTGGTTGCCAGATGCTCACGTTGAAGCACCAACAGCTGGTTCAGTAATATTAGCTGCAATATTACTAAAGATGGCTGGTTATGGATTTATTAGATTTTCAATTGGTTTATTTCCGGTAGCTTCAGATTTTTTTACTCCATTAATCTTTTTGTTAAGCATTATCGCTATTGTTTATACATCACTTGTCGCTCTAATGCAGGAAGACATAAAAAAATTAATTGCCTACTCTTCAGTTGCTCATATGGGTTTTGTGACTGTTGGTATTTTTACGTTAACCAAACAAGGTTTGGAAGGAAGTATTATTCAGATGATTAGTCACGGATTAATATCAGCAGCTCTGTTTTTATGTGTGGGTGTTGTTTATGATCGAATTCACTCAAGAATGATCTCATCCTATGGTGGTTTAGCACATATTACTCCAAAGTATGCGGTTATGTTTATGATTTTTACTTTAGCAGCGGTGGGCTTGCCTGGTACAAGTGGCTTTGTTGGTGAAATTTTAATTTTGATGGGCGCTTTTCAAAAAAATATATTAGTTGCAGTATTAGCTAGTTCGGGTGTTATTTTTTCCGCAGCTTACATGCTTTGGCTTTATAAAAGAGTGTTTTTTGGAAAAATTAATAATAATGAATTAAAAAAAATTTATGATTTAAATAAAACTGAGATTTTTATTTTATCTTCTTTAGCTTTTTTAACTTTATTTTTTGGTTTTTATCCGGACCCATTATTTAGAACTATTGATATATCTGTTTCCGAGTTAATAAAAAATTATGAAATGAATTTAGCTTTTTATTTAACTGAGGCTGCAAAATAATGGATCAATTAAATCTTATTATTCCAGAATTATTTTTAACTACTTCTATTATGATTTTATTAATGCTTGGAGTTTTTTATAAAAATAGTTTTAATCTTATTTTTAAATTATCAACGATTGTTTTGTTGGCCACGTTTATATTATTATTCAATCATTCGGTAGATACTTCAGCTACACTATTTAACAATAGTTACACGATTGATTATCTTTCATTATTTATGAAAGCCCTAACCTTGGTAGCTTGTATTTTTGTCATGTTATCTTCATTTGATTATATAAAATTGATTGGTATTAACAAAATTGAATATCCAATTTTAATTTTATCTGCCACTTTAGGCATGATGATAATGATAAGTTCATATGATCTTATTGTTTTTTATATGGGCTTGGAGTTACAATCTTTATCTTTATATGTGTTGGTATCATTTAACAGGGATTCCTACAGATCTACTGAAGCAGGATTAAAATATTTTGTTTTGAGCGCATTGTCATCTGGATTATTACTTTACGGATGCTCTCTGATTTATGGTTTTTCAAATTCAACAAATTTTGACCTAATAAGCCAAAACATTGATCAATTCAATACTGGATCAATTTTTGGTATTGTGTTTATTTTAGTAGGGCTTGCATTTAAGGTTTCAGCTGTACCATTTCATATGTGGGCCCCTGACGTTTATGAAGGTTCGCCTACCTCGGTTACCGCTTTCTTCGCGATCGTACCAAAAGTAGCTGCATTAACTGTCTTTATAAGATTTTTATATGTGCCATTCATTAATTTAGTCGATCAGTGGCAAATGATCATAATTTTTATTTCCTTAGCATCCATGATTTTGGGTGCAGTTGCTGCAATAGGTCAGACAAATCTTAAAAGACTGATGGCATACAGTGCCATTGGTCACATGGGCTATGCATTGGCGGGCTTAGCTACCGGAAGTAATGAGGGAATACAAAGTGCAGTAATTTATCTCTCAATTTATCTATTAATGAATCTTGGTATTTTTTCATGTATTTTTATGATGAAAAGAAAAGATATATTTTATGAAGATATTCAAGATCTATCAGGTTTATCAAAAAACCATCCTATAATCTCAGTTTGTTTGCTAGTGTTATTATTTTCTTTAGCAGGGATCCCTCCCTTAGCAGGTTTTTTTGCCAAATTTTATGTATTTATGGCTGTTATAAAAGTAGAAATGTATACGCTTGCCATTATAGGATTGATAACAACCGTAATCTCGGCTTTTTATTACTTGAGAATAATTAAGATAATATATTTTGATGATCCAAAAGAAATATTTGAAATTGATAAAAATTTAGGTCTTAAGGTATCATTATTTTTATCTACAATAATTATTTTGATTTACTTTATTTATCCAAGCCTTCTTATAGACATGGTTTCAAATATAAATGTCATTTAATGAAATTTAAAATTATTAGTTATGATACAGTCAATAACACTAATGAGACCGCTATAGATTTAATTAAAAGGAACAAATTTGAAAATGGATTTGTTTACGCTTTATCACAAAAAAAAGGAAAAGGACAATATGGAAAAAAATGGATCTCAAAAAAAGGAAATCTATTTGGTTCAATCTTCTTTCACCTGAAAAAAAATTATCCAAGTGTTGAAGAATTTTCTTTAATTAATCCAATTTTAAATATTAATGTAGTAAGTAATTATTGTGGTAAAAAAAATACGTTTTTTAAAGCACCTAATGACATTTATATTAATAAAAAAAAAATATGTGGTATATTACAAGAAGTAATTATTAAGGGATCAAAAAAATATTTAATTGTTGGTATTGGCATTAATATTTTATCAAATCCCAAAATTACAAATTATCCTTCTACCAATATTTATAAGGAAACCAAAAAAAAGCCTCGATTGTTAAAAATTATAAAACAGATAATAGCTAAATATGAACAATTCTTTTATAATTTAGATGTATATAAATTTTCAAATTTTAAGTTAAAATCGGAAAAATTGTCGTTAAATTAATTAACATAGTATGACACATTTAATTGGAGATATTGGGAATACAGAGACTAAGTTATGCATTTTGAACAAAAGTTTTAAAATTGTTAGAAGATTGAAAATTAATACTTTAAAAATAAATAACCAATATTATCTTAAAAAAATAATTTTTTCATTTGTTCAAAACAAATTCATAAATAAAAAAGCTTTATTTTCTAGCGTAGTACCATCTGTTTTTTTTGCCATCAAAAAAAATTTAAAAAAATATTTTAATATTCAATGTCAAGAATTAAAGCAAACTAATTATTCAGAAATAATCAAAATTAAAGCAAATAAAAAACAAGTTGGTTCAGATAGAATAGCTAATGCAATTGGTGCATATTATAGATATAAATCTGATTGTATAGTTTTAGACTTTGGCACAGCCACGACGTTCGATGTAATCAATAAAGGAACATATTGGGGTGGAATTATTGCACCTGGTGTAAATCTTTCTTTAAACACGCTAATTAAAAAAGCTGATCAAATACCCTCGTTTACTCTAAAAAAAATAAATAAAGTGGTGGGAAAAAATACTATTTCAGCTTTAAGATCAGGCTTTTATTGGGGATATGCAGGTTTGATTGAAAATATTTTACAACTAATTAGAAAAGAAACAAACAGAAATTACAAAATTATTTTAACAGGTGGCTTTTCTTCATTATTTAAAAACTCTATTAAATCTAAAGTGTTTATTGATAAAGATATTACTGTAAAAGGTTTAATAGAATTATTAAAAGTAAAAAAGATTTTCGATTAAATTATGAGTCCAAAAGATCAATTAATTTTTTGTCCCTTAGGTGGATCTGGAGAAATTGGTATGAATATGAATCTTTTTTCCTATGGAAAACCAGACAATCAAAAATGGATAATAGTCGATATAGGGGTTACTTTTGCAGACGATACTTTGCCAGGAATAGATCTAATTTATCCTGACCCAGGTTTTATTATAGATAAAAAAGACGATTTATTGGGAATAATTTTAACCCATGCTCACGAAGATCATATCGGTGCCATTGCATATATATGGCCTCAATTAAAATGCAATATTTATGCTACGCCATTTACAAGTGTTTTAATAAAAGAAAAATTTAAAGAAAAAAAAATTGAAATTGGAAATAATTTAAAAATTGTTGATTTAAACGGTACAGTCAAATTGGGTCCCTTTAAAATTGAATTTATTACTTTGACACATTCTATTTTAGAACCTAATGGCCTGAGTATAGAAACACCAGTTGGAACTATTCTACATACAGGTGATTGGAAATGTGACCCTAATCCTTTGATTGGAAATACAATAAATGAAAAAAAATTAAAACAAATTGGTGCGAAAGGTGTTCTGGCTATGATTTGTGACTCTACTAATGTTTTTAATCCCGGCCGGGCTGGTTCAGAATTAGATGTTAGGCAGAGTCTTTTAAAAATCATGCAAAATAAAAATAAAAGAATTATTGTTACATCGTTTGCATCTAATGTAGCAAGAATGGAAACAATATTTTATTGTGCTAAAAAAATTGAAAGACAGATTTCCCTTGTTGGGAGATCTATGCACAGAATTTATAAAGCAGCAAGACAATGTGGTTATTTAAATAATGTTATTGATCCTATTGACTCAAGGGAAGCTAAAAAAATTTCCAGAGAAAAAATTATTTATTTGTGTACTGGTAGCCAAGGCGAACCTATGGGAGCTATGATGAGAATAGCAAATTATGTTCATCCAGATGTTTTTATAGAGAAAGATGATACGGTAATTTTTTCATCAAAAATAATTCCTGGTAATGAAAAAAAACTTTATAGTTTACATAATCAACTTGTTAAAAATGGTGTTGAAGTAATTTCAGAAGAAAATGAATTTGTTCATGTTTCCGGCCACCCAAATCAGGAAGATTTAAAAGATATGTATAATTGGGTTAAACCTAAATCTATCATCCCGGTACATGGTGAACATCGCCATATGATAGAACATATAAATTTTGCAAAAGAAATGCAGGTACCTTACCCAGTACAAATTGAAAACGGTGATATAGTTCAGATTTATCCTGACAATGAACCTCATGTTGTTGATAAGGCACCCGTTGGACGCATGTATGTAGATGGGAACATTAGTATTAGCGAAGATTCTCAGTCAATAAAAGAGAGAAAGAATTTAGCAAACAATGGTTATTTGGAAGTTACAATTATCATCAACAACAAAGGTAAAGTGATTAAGAAACCTATTTTTTCATTTAAAGGATTGCCTATTGAAAATCAAAATGATGATTTCATTTTTGATCTTGAAGATGAGATTAAAAAAACAAGTAGAACATTTTCTTTAAATAACACTAAACAAGAAAATATTTTAAAAGAAGAATTGAAAAAAAATTGTAGAAAATTAATCAAAGAAAAAACTGGTAAAAAACCTTATACAAATATTAATTTGGTTAGGGTTTAGCTATATGTTAAGTTGACTAAACTTAAAAAATTATTTTAATTTACATGCATTTATCAAAATTATTTCTTCCAATACTTAAAGAAAATCCTGCGGAAGCAAAAATAAAATCCCACCAACTTATGCTTCGTGCAGGTATGATAAAACAATCTTCCTCAGGAATTTATTCTTGGTTACCTCTTGGTTTAAAGATTATGAAAAAAATTGAAAATATTGTTAGAGAAGAACAGAACAATATTGGTGCACAAGAGTTACTTATGCCAACTATCCAATCCGCTGATATCTGGAAAGAGAGCGGAAGATATGACGATTATGGTGAAGAAATGTTAAGAATTAAAGATCGTCAGAATAGAGAAATGCTTTATGGCCCAACTAATGAAGAGTTGATAACAGAAATATTTAGGGCAAGTATAAAATCATACAAATCACTTCCTCAAAGTCTTTATCATATTCAATGGAAGTTCAGGGATGAACTTAGACCAAGATTTGGAGTAATGAGATGTAGAGAATTTTTAATGAAGGATGCCTACACTTTTGATTTAAGTGATGAGGACGCAGTTAAATCCTATAATAAAATGTACTTTGCCTATCTTAAAACCTTTCAACGAATGGGACTTGTGGCTATTCCTATGGCTGCAGAAACAGGTCCTATCGGCGGAAATTTATCTCATGAATTTGTTATTTTGGCAGAAACGGGAGAAAGCAAAATATATGCTGACAAAAGAATTTTTGAAATCAATACAAAAAACTTTAATTTAAATGACTCATCATTAAAAAAAATGAGAAATGACTTTGATATATATTATGCGGTTACAGACGATAAATTTAATAAAAGTGACTTTGAGGAAAAAGTGTTGCAAGAAAATCGATTAATAACAAAAGGTATAGAAGTTGGACATATTTTTTATTTTGGAGACAAATACTCAAAACCATTAAATGCCAATGTGGATTTACAAGGGGGAAAAAAAATATCGGTCAAAATGGGATCATACGGAATTGGGGTATCAAGGTTAGTTGCCGCCATAATAGAGGCAAAATTTAATAACAATATAATGAAATGGCCAATATCAGTCGCACCTTATGAAGTTGCTATTATACCTATGATAAGTAAAAACAATGAAACCAATCTGATAAAAGCACATAAAATTTATAAAGAATTAATAAAACATAATATAGATGTGTTATTAGATGACACAGATGAAAACATTTCAGCAAAAATAAAAAAATTTAATTTAATTGGTATTCCATATCAAATAATAATTGGTCAAAAATCAGAAGGTGATCTTTTTGAGTTTAAAGAAATAGATAAAGAATCTCAAAATTTGAGTCTTGATAAAGTTGTTCAAAAATTAACTAAAGAGAAAAATTCAATTTGATCTCCGAAATTGAAAAATTAATTGCTTTTAGATATTTAAAACCAAAAAGGAAAGAAGGTTTTTTAAAAATAATATCTATTTTTTCGTTTCTAGGAATTGCCTTAGGTGTTGCTGTACTAATAATTGTAATGTCCGTAATGAATGGTTTTAGAACGGAACTAATAGATAAAATTTTAGGATTTAATGCTCATATCATAATCAAACCTTACGAAAAGAAAATTGAAAATCAAAATCTTAACGAACTTAATTCACTATCAAATATTATTGAGCAAACGATGTTTTCTTTCAATGGAGAGGGAATTTTAATTAATAAAGATGAAACAAAAGGAATTTTAGTCCGCGGCTATCTTAAAAACGACTTAAAAAAAATAAATTTACTACAAAAAGGAATTTTTGAGGGTTCTTTGGAAAATTTTAACAAGAATACAGTTTCCATTGGAAAAGATTTGGCAATATCCTTAGACTTAAAAGTTGATGATAAAATTACTTTAATGTCATCGGCAGGTATCCAAACTATTGTTGGCAGTCTTCCAAAACAGGAAAGCTTTACTATTTCATCAATTTTTAATAGTGGATTTGCTGAATTTGATCAGAATGTTATTTTTATGCCAGTTAAAGATGCTATTCCATTCTTTGAAGCATCTGATGATGATCTTTTTTTAGAGATTTATTTAAAAAAACCAGAACATGTTGATAAAGCTAAGAAAAAAATTCAAAATTTATTTTCTGATCATTTTGTTTATTCGTGGGCAGACTTAAATAAATCTTTTTTTGGTGCTTTGAAAGTAGAAAGAAATGTGATGTTTATTATATTGTCGCTAATTATTGTTGTAGCTGCATTTAATATAATATCTGGATTGACAATTTTAGTTAAAAATAAAACCAAAGAAATTGCAATTTTAAGAACACTTGGTGTCAGTCAAAAGTCTATTGCTAAAATATTTTTTTTAGTAGGTTTTTCCATTGGTTTTTTTGCAACTTTGACTGGCGTATTATTAGGAGTACTATTTTCTCATAATATTGAAAAAATTAGATCGTTATTTTCCGATTTATTTAACATTAGTCTTTTTCCAGAGGAAATATATTTTTTAAGTAAAATGCCTTCAGAAATAGATTTAAATTCAATATTAATTATTACTTTGTGTTCATTAGCAATAACTGTAGTTGTATCAATATTTCCTTCTTACTCGGCATCCAAGTTAGATCCAATTAAAGCATTAAAGTATGAGTAGTATTATTAAAGTAGTTAATCTCTCAAAAAGTTTTTTTTTAAAAAAAAAACTCAATATTTTAAAAAAGATAAATATTGAAATAAAAAAAGGAGAACTAATAGCTTTACTAGGTCCTTCGGGATCAGGCAAATCAACATTTCTTCATCTGATTGCGCTACTTGATCAACCATCAAATGGAGAAATTTATTTCGAAGGAAAAAAAACTTCTCAGATGAACGATGTTGAAAAAGATCAAGTGAGAGGTAAAAAGATTTCTATTGTATATCAACAAAACAATTTGTTGAGTGATTTTACATCTTTAGAAAATGTTGCTATAGCAATGATTTCTACTGGGAAAAATATAAAGTATGCAAATAATGAAGCAAAAAAAATTCTAAGAAACGTTGGAGTATCTAAAAGGCTTGATCATTTTCCAAGCGACCTTTCAGTGGGAGAACAACAACGCGTAGCAATTGCACGAGCAGTTATAAATGAACCACAACTTATTTTGGCAGATGAACCAACGGGAAGTTTGGATCAATCTACCTCAAATGAAATATTTAATTTGTTTTTAAAATTTAAGTCTCAAAATCGATCAATAATTTTTGCAACTCATAATAGAGAGCTAGCCAATAGAGCCGACTACAAGTTACAGATAATTGATGGTAATATTAGACGCTCAGATGAGTAATACAAATAAAAATCAATTTACACATTTAAAGATCCATACTCAGTACTCAATATGTGAAGGAGCAATTAAAATTATTGATTTAAAAGATTTATGTAAAAAAAATAAAATTCAAGCAATAGGGTTAAGTGATACCAAAAATTTATGTGGCGCATTGGAGTTTGGAGAAAATATTTCAAAAGTGGGTACACAACCCATTATAGGCAGCCAGATTAATTTTAAATTTAAAGATCAAATAGGTATTTTACCAATAATTGCTAATAATTTTGAAGGCTATAAAAGTATTATTGGATTATCTTCAAAATCTTACTTAGAAAATAAAACTACAGATGAACCACATTGCTTACTCCAAGAATTATTGAACATAAAATCTGGAGTAACAGTCCTCTCAGGTTCTATTGGTGGATTAATTGGAAACTTATTTTCAAAAAATTTACTGACGGAGATTGATGATGTCCTCAAATTAATAAAAAATGCATTTGGAGATAAATTTTATTTAGAAGTTCAAAGACATAACGATGTTGGGGAAAAATTATTTGAAGAATTTATATTAAAAAAATCTAATGACTTAACAATTCCCTTGATAGCAACTCACGAGGTTTTTTATTTAGATAGGGATATGCATGAAGCCCATGATGCATTGATCTGTATAGGAGAAAAAACCTATGTAAATGAGAAAAAAAGAAAAAAATATTCAGAAGAACATTATTTAAAAAGTTCTGAACAAATGATCGAAATATTTTCTGATTTGCCTGAAGCACTGGAAAACAATTTTAACTTTCCTTTTAAATGTAATTACAAACCCAAATCCTCATTGCCAATACTTCCAAATATAAGGGTGAGCAAAGATATAGATGTTGATCAAGAATTATTAAATTTAGCAACAAAGGGTTTGAAAGAAAAATTTAATAAATACGTCTTTAAACAGAATTCTGATCAGGAAAATAAAAACAATCTAGAAAACTATAATAAACGGCTTCAACATGAATTCAATATTATAAAAGAAATGCGTTACTCAGGATATTTTTTGATTGTTTCTGATTATATTAAATGGGCAAAAAATAATGATATACCAGTTGGACCTGGTAGAGGATCTGGCGCAGGATCTTTAATAGCGTGGTGTTTACGTATTACAAACATTGACCCAATAAAATTTAATTTAATTTTTGAAAGATTTTTAAATCCAGATAGAATTTCAATGCCTGATTTCGATATCGATTTTTGTGAAGAAAAAAGAGATTTGGTATTTTCTTATCTTAAAAAAAAATATGGTAATGGAGTTGCTCATATAATTACTTTTGGAAAATTAAAAGCAAGAATGGTAGTTAGAGATGTTGGAAGAGTTTTGGGCTTTCCCTATGGATTTGTTGATTCTATCAGCAAAATGATTCCTTTTGATCCATCCAGACCTAGGAGTTTGCAAGAAACTATTAATGGCGAACCAAGAATTCAAAAAATGATATCTCAAGATAGTCGTGTGAAAAAATTAATGGATTTATCTTTAAAACTGGAGGGATTAAACAGGAATGTTGCGACTCATGCAGCTGGAGTTGTAATAGCAGAAAAAAATTTATCAGAAACAGTTCCTCTTTATAAAGATTTTTCTTCTGATTTATTATTACCCGCAACTCAATTTGATATGTATTCTGCAGAAAATGCTGGATTAATAAAATTTGACTTACTTGGATTAAAAACTTTGACAGTTATAAGTAAAACTCAGATTCTTTTAAAAGAAAAAAATATAGAAATTGATATAAACAATATTAATTTTGAGGATAAAAAAGTTTTTGAATTACTATCGTCTGGTCATACAGTTGGCTTGTTTCAGCTCGAAAGTGCAGGAATGAGAGAAGCTTTAATGCAAATGAAACCTAATAGATTGGAGGATATTATTGCTCTGGTAGCTTTATATAGACCAGGTCCCATGAGCAATATATCCATCTATAATGATTGCAAGCACAAAAAAAAAGAACCTAATTATCTCCATCCAAAGTTAACAGAAATTCTGGAACCAACTTATGGAATTATTATTTATCAAGAACAGGTAATGCAAATAGCCCAAATTTTATCGGGTTTTACCGCAGGCGAAGCTGATATTTTAAGAAGAGCAATGGGAAAAAAGAAACGAGCTGAGCTAGAAAAACAAAAACAAAATTTTATTGAAGGAGCCATAAAGAATGGAATTCAAAGAGATGTAGCAGATTATATTTTCAAAAAAATAGAACCTTTTGCCGAATATGGTTTTAATAAAAGTCATGCCGCTGCTTACGCAGTCATTGCTTATCAAACAGCTTTTTTAAAAACTCATCACCCCAAAGAATTTTTTGTGGCATCTATGTCAACGGAATTAGCCAACCAAAATAAATTAAGTGAATTCTATGAGGAATTAAAAAGACTTAATATTGAAATTCAACGTCCATGCATAAATAGTTGCTTTGCAGAATTTAAATCGACCGACCAAAAATTTTATTATGCATTAGGGGCAATTAAAAGTGTTGGTTTTGAAGCAATTAATCAGATTGTTAAAGAAAGAGAAACTAACGGTTCGTTTAAATCATTAGATAATTTTATTAATAGAGTTGATCCAAAAAATATTAATAAACTGCAACTTGAAGGATTAGTGAAAGCAGGCGCATTTGACTCTTTAGAAAATAACAGAAAAGAATTTCACGATAATATTTCAAATATTATATTAGCTTCTAAGTCTGTATTTGAAAATAAAATTAATAACCAAATAAATTTATTTGATGAAAGTAATCAAACCAATAAAAGTTTGATTAAAAATAATATTAAAAAAGACTGGCCGTTTGAAGAGAGATTATCAAAGGAATTTGAAGCAATTGGATTCTTTATTTCGGATCACCCGATTAATGAATACAAAGAAGTTTTTGATATTTATAAAATACAAAACTTTAATTCATTTATAATCTCATCCAAAAATGAAACTATCCTTGCCGCAACAACAATGAAAATTCAAGAAAAAAAAACTAGAGATGGCAACCCTTTTTTAGTTGTTAAATTTAGTGATTTGGGGGGCGTATTTGAACTATTTCTTTTTTCAGAAATTTTGGAACAAAGTAGAAATATTCTTAAGGAGGGAAAATCATTTTTAATTACAGTTATAAAAGATTTGAGTAACCAAAATAATCGATTTAAAAGAACGAGTGTAAGAAAATTAGTAAGTTTAAATGAAATTTTTAAACAATCCATACCTAATATTACATTTGAAATTGAAAAATTAGAAAATCTTAAGAATTTTTCAAATTTAATTTCTGAAAAAGGTGATACTGATGTTAAAATTGTTGTTAAAAATAATTCAAAAAATCTTATTTTTGAACTTTCTAAAAAAAGAAAAATAAACCCAGAAATATTAAAATCGTTAAAAAACGAGCCTTATTTGAAAAAAATAAATTGATAATAAAAGTTGTAATTTATTCGATTAAATTGTAGAACATTCCAAAAACGCACACAGTTGTTGGTCGTTTAGACCGCCGGTCCTTAAATGGTAAAACTGTGGTGGAACAACCGGGAAAATATATTGGATACACCTAATTTAACAATTCAACAATTATTAGAAGCCGGCGTACATCTGGGTCATAAGACATTTAGATGGAATCCAAAAATGAAGAATTATATTTTTGGTAAAAAAAACTCAATTCACATAATTGATTTAGTCCAAACTCTCGAGTTGACTAAGGAAGCTCTCTCAAAAGTTTCGAGTGTTATTACAAGTGGTGGTAAAATATTATTTGTTTCAACCAAAAAACAAGCTTCAGAGTCAATTGCTAATTTGGCTAAAGACACATCACAATATTATGTAAATTATAGATGGCTTGGCGGAATGTTAACTAATTGGAAAACAATCTCAAATTCAATAAAAAAGCTGAAACAAATTAATGAAGCGCTTAAAAAAGACGAAAATATAGGTTTTACAAAAAAAGAAATTTTAAAGATGGGACTTAAAAGAGATAAACTCGAGAGATCTCTTGGAGGAATTTTAGAAATGAAAAGTGTTCCAGATTTAATATTTGTTATTGATACAAATTATGAAAAGTTAGCTATTAAGGAGGCTGCTAAGCTAAATATACCTATAATTGCAATACTTGATACTAATTCTGATCCTACAGACATCGATTATCCAATACCTGGCAATGATGATGCACGAAGAGCAATTAATTTATACTGTGATATATTAAAACAAACCATTCAAAACGCACAAAAAGAAAATAAGATCTCTAGTAATAAAAGTGATGAAATTAATACTCCAAGCGAAAAAATAAAAGTTGAAGAAAAAAAAGATAAAAAAGAAGATAAAGTGCGACTGATTGATAAGATAAAAGAAAAAGTTATTAGCACAATATCAAAAGAACGCAATCTAGAAAAATAATAATTTTTTCAATGTCATCTTCTAGTTATTTAGATAAGATTAAAAAACTTAGGGAACTTACAGGAGTAGGTTTTGGAGATTGCAATACTGCAATCAATGAATGTGGTGGAGATATAGAAAAATCCATAAAATATTTGCGAGTTAAGGGGATTTCTAAGGCCAGTAAAAAGATGACACGTATTGCAAATGAAGGTCTAATTTGTATTCATGAAGAAAATAATAAATCATCGATAATTGAGATTAATTGTGAAACAGATTTTGCTGCAAAAAATTTAGAGTTTTTAAATTTTTCTGAAAATCTTTCTAAATTGTGTTTTGAACTAAAGGGAGATTTAAATAACTTAAAAAAAAAAAAAATGAAAGATGGGAATAGTGTTGAAGACAATGTGATTAAGCTTATTTCTAAAATTGGAGAAAAAATTACAATTAGAAGATGCAATTTTTTTGATGATAATAAATTTATGAATTTTTCATATGTACACGCAGCATTAAAAAAAAATATTGGAAAACTAGGTGTGATAGTTAGCATAGAATCAAAAAAATTTAATGAACAAATTAAAGATTTTGGACACAAATTGGCAATGCACATAGCAGCATCAAGTCCGTTGGTAATTGAAGTTAGTCAACTTGACAAAAAAATGTTGAAAAATGAAAATGAGATAATTAGTGAGGAGCTTAGAAATTCAGGTAAAGATAATAATATTGTAGAAAAAATTTTAAAAGGAAAATTAGAAAAATTTAAACAAGAAAATACTTTAATTAATCAAATTTGGATTAAGGATCCCAAAAAAAAGGTAAAAGACGTTATAGCTGAATTAGGTAATGAAAATAGTATAATCATTAAAGATTTTGTTAGATATAAAGTTGGTGAATAAATAAGATTTAGGCTTTAAAATATATATTTTTTTATGTTTGATAAAAATAATTATAAACAAAAAATGAACAAAACCTTTGAGGCTTTTACAAAGGATTTATCAACTTTAAGAACAGGCAGAGCGAACGCTAGTATGTTGGATACTATCAAAGTTGATGTTTACGGACAAAAAATGCCAATCAATCAATTAGCAACTATTACTGCACCTGAACCTAGATCTTTGAATATCCAAGTTTGGGATCAAAACAATGTGGAACTTATTGACTCTTCAATACGAAAATCAGAAATGGGTTTAAATCCTCAAATTGATGGTCAATTAATTAGAATTCCGATTCCAAATTTGAATGAGGAGAGAAGGAATGAGTTAAAAAAAATGATTAAAACTATGGCAGAAAAAAGCAAAGTATCAATTAGAAATATAAGAAGGGAGGCCAACGATATATTAAAAACAATGTTGAAGGAAAAGAAAATTGGGGAAGATGAGAACAATAAATACGAAAAAGAAGTTCAAACTATTACAGATCAAGAAATAAAAAAAATTGATGAAAAAGTATCTCAAAAAGAAAAAGAGATAATGACAGTATGAACCCAGCTAATCATGTTGCCATAATTATGGATGGTAATGGTAGATGGGCATTAAAAAAAGGGAAATCAAGAAATTATGGCCATCAACAAGGACTCAGGACAATAGAAAAAATTGTTAATTATTCAATTAAAAAAAAAATTTCTTATTTAACATTATTTACATTTTCAAGTGAAAATTGGAAAAGGCCAAAGAATGAAGTTAATTTCTTATTTAATTTAGTAGTAAATTATTTCAAAAAAAATTTACTTAAAGTTATTAAAAATGGCATTAAGGTAAAAATCATTGGAGATAAATCCATGTTAGCAGGTAATTTGAGGAAAATAATAAAACTTACAGAGAATAAAACTAAGAATAATAAGAAAATTTCAGTTCAACTAGCTTTAAATTATGGATCGAAACATGAAATAATTAATAGCTTCAAAATTATAAATAAAAATAAACAGGAAATTACAAACAAAAACTTTGAAAAAAATCTTTATACTTCAGGTTTTCCTGACCCTGATATTTTAATAAGAACCGGTGGCCAAAAAAGACTTAGCAATTTTTTGTTATGGCAAATAGCTTATACAGAAATTTTTTTTGTACATAAAATGTGGCCTGATTTTAATAAAAATGATTTTCAAAAAATATTAAATAAATTTATAAAAATTAAAAGAAATTTTGGAAAAGTTTAGTGACTGTAGAACTAAGAAAAAGAATAATAACATCAATCATTTTGTTTTTAGCTACAATTTTTTGTGTTTTGATACATAAATTTGTTTTTATACTCTTACTTTTTGTAATTTTATTTATATGTTTTTATGAGTGGAGCAATATTAATAATAAATATTTTAAGCATAAGCAGCGAAATAGTTGGAAATATTTCTTTATTCAATTTGTTGGATTAGTTTATTTATTTATTTTTTTAGGTACGTCTATAGCTTTAAGAGGCAATAATTTTGATAGCATAATTTTTTTTATTATTATTTTATGTATATGTTTTTTTTCTGATATAGGTGGCTATGTTTTTGGTAAAGTTATAGGAGGAAAAAAATTAACCAAAATTAGTCCAAATAAAACAATTTCAGGAAGTTTGGGTTCTTTTATTTTTTCTATATTACCAGTATTTTTATTTAATTTACAAAATTATGTCGCTATGTCTTTTGATGTTTTACCAAAAAATATACTACTCTGTTTAATTATTTCGTTAATCTGTCAATTAGGAGATTTATTGATTTCTTATTTTAAAAGATTAAACAAAGTTAAGAATACGGGAGCTATTTTACCTGGGCATGGAGGATTGCTAGATAGAATAGATGGATTAATTTTTGCTATACCTACAGCATATATTTTAAAAATTACACAGATATTTTAGTATGAAAATTAATATTGCAATACTTGGCTCAACTGGTTCCATTGGTGAAAACATATTGGATATTGTCAGAAAAGATAAAAAAAATCTTAAAGTAGTTTTATTAACAGCTAATAAAAATTATAAAAAATTAATCAAACAAGCCAAAGAATTTAAAGTAAAAAATATTCTAATTTACAATGATAAATATTATGAATTTTTAAAAGTAAAATTAAAAGACAGAAAAATAAATATTTTTTCAAGAAAGACAAAATTAAATATAATTTTAAAAAAAAAAGTTGATTATACTATATGTGGTATATCAGGCTTAAGCGGTCTTAAACCTACTTTAGATGTAATAAAACTTACAAAAACTATAGCTAGTGCAAATAAAGAATCCATTATCTGTGGTTGGAATTTAATAATGAAAAAATTGAAAAAATATAACACTAAGTTTATTCCAATTGACTCTGAACATTTTTCGATATGGAATTTAACTAAAGAATATTCAAATGACGATATAGAAGAGATCATACTCACTGCTTCTGGAGGGCCACTTCTTAATTCACCAATTAAAATTCAAAAAACAATAACGCCAGAAAAGGCAGTCAGGCATCCAAATTGGAAAATGGGTAAAAAAATTTCAGTGGATTCAGCAAACTTGATGAACAAAATTTTTGAAATAATAGAAGCTAATAGAATGTTCAATTTTGATTTAGATAAATATAAAATATTAATTCATCCACAGTCATATGTACACACAATCATAAAATTTAAGAATGGATTAATAAAAATGTTACTACACGATACAAATATGAAAATACCAATTTTTAATTCTATTTATGACAATAAGATAAAATATATATCTTCAAAAAAAATTAATTCAAAAACTTTAAATAACTTGAACTTTTATGAAGTTGATAAATTGAAGTTTCCTTCAATTAAACTTTTAAAAAAAATATCTAAAGAAAATACTCTTTATGATACCGTCATAACTATTGCTAATGATGAACTGGTTAAACTTTTTTTACAAAATAAAATTTCCCTTAGGCAGGTGGTAGAAAACTTAACAAAAATTATAAATTTGAAAGAGTATAAAAAATATTATTCAAAAAAACCCACTTCACTTGACGAAATATATAAAGTTAGCGAATTGGTGAGGTTGAAAACTAACCGTATAAGTGTATGATCTGTGATTCCATGAAAAAAACTTTATTACAATCGTTATTCTTTCTTGTTTTTTTAATAACAATATCTTACGCAGAAATTGTTAAAGAAGTTAAAATTGTGGGTAATATCAGAGTATCCCCCGAAACCATTGTCCTGTTTGGTGATGTAAGAGTAAATGAAGATTACAATGTTCAAAAGATAAATGAACTGTCTAAGCAATTATATGATACCAATTTCTTTTCTTACTTAGAAATTGATTTAAGTAATGGTGTCCTAAAAATCACGGTTAAAGAGAATCCTATAATCCAAACATTAATTTTCAATGGAATTAAAGCAAAAAAACATAAAGAAGCAATAAAAGAAGTTATTGAATTAAAAGAAAAAACTTCATTTGTAGAAAATAAATTGGCTAGAGATATTCAAAGAATTAAAAGTGCTTTTAGAAATCTTGGATTTTATTTTATTGAAGTAGAAGCTTATGCGAAAGAAAATGTAAACAATTCAATAGATTTGATTTATGAAATTAATAAAGGGAAACGTGCTAGAATAGGAAAAATTGTTTTTATAGGAGATAAAGAATTTAAAGACAGCAAATTAAGAGGAATTATTACATCGGAAGAGAGTAAAGCATGGAAAATTATATCTTCTAAAAAATATTTAAATAAAGAGAGAATTAATTTGGACACTCGTCTTTTAGAAAATTTTTATAAAAGCAAAGGTTATTACCAGGTCAAAGTACTAGCGACAAATGTAATATACGAACAAGGTGAAGGATTTCTATTGACCTATAATATTAATGCAGGAAAAAGATTTAGGTTTGAGAATGTTTCCTTAATAATATCGGAAACTTTGGATAAAAATTCTTTTGTCGAAATCACAAAAGATCTTCCTAAACTTAAAAATAAGTATTATTCGCCAAAAAAAATTAAAAAAATTCTTGATAGTATAGATAAATTATCTACGAAAAAAGATCTTCAGTTTATAAAATCTGAACTAATCGAAACAATTAAAAATGATAAGTTATTAGTAACAATAAATATTTTTGAAGGTCAAAAATATTTTGTTGAAAGAATAAATATAGTTGGAAATAGTGTTACTGAAGATAATGTTATAAGAGGTGAATTAGAACTGGACGAAGGAGATCCTTACAGTTTGTTACAACTGAATAAATCTTTAAATAATCTCAAAGCAAGAAATATATTTGGAAAAGTTGATAAAACTATTTATGAGGGCTCTTCACCAGATCTTAAAATTATTACTATTGAAGTTGAAGATAAAGCTACCGGTGAAATTTTTGCTGGCGCCGGGGTGGGTACTTCAGGAGGAACAATTGGGGGTGGTGTTAAAGAAAATAATTTTTTAGGTAGAGGCATTAGATTGGATGCTAATCTAAGTGTTAGTGAAACAGCTATAAGAGGAAAGTTTTCTGTAATTAACCCAAATTATAATTATAGCGGCAACGAAATTAGATTTACAGGAGAAAGTACTAAAACAAGTAAAATGACATCATTTGGTTACGATAGCAGTAAGACAGGTGTTTCTTTTGGTACTACATTTGAGCAATATGAAGATCTTTATGTATCTCCAGAACTATCTACTTATTATGAATCTTTATCAACAAATGATAATGCTTCTGCAGCTCTCAAACTGCAAGAAGGATCATATATTGATACTGAGTTAAGATATTCAATAATTCAAGACAAGAGAGATCGTAAGTTCCAGCCAACAGAAGGTTATAGAGCATCATTTAACCAAAAGTTGCCCCTATATTCAGAAAGTCCATCTATTTTAAATGGATTTAATTACTCGGCTTATCATAGCTTCAGCGAAAATTTAATAGGTTCTCTTAAATTTTACGGAAGAGCAATTAATTCGCTTTCAGACAGTGATGACGTTAAACTTTCTGAAAGATTATATATACCCGCAAGATACTTAAGAGGATTTGAGGCTGGAAGAATAGGACCTGTTGATGCATTAGATCATGTGGGTGGAAATTACGCAACATCCTTAAGTTTTAGTGCTGGATTACCAAAACTGTTACCTAATCTTACAAATGCAGATGTTAGTGTATTTTTTGATACAGCTAATGTATGGGGAGTTGATTATGATAATAGCATTGATGACTCAAACAAGATTAGATCAGCATTTGGAGTTAGTGTAGATTGGTTTACGGTTGTAGGGCCATTGAATTTTTCTTTTTCAGAAGATATAACAAGCGCAGGTACAGATAAACCTGAGTCTTTTAGATTTAATATTGGTACAACATTCTAATGAAATTGAAATATATTGTAAAAATATTTGTAATTATTTATTTCATTTTTGGAATTACAAATTCTTTTGCTGAGAATAAAATTGTTTATATTGATATGAATAGGATCTTAGAAAAAAGCAAAGTAGGCATTTTCGTTGAAAAAGAACTAACAAAAATTCATGAAGAAAAATTAGATAAATTTAGTAAAACAGAAGAAGAATTGAAGAAGGAAGAAATAGATCTTATATCCAAAAGAAATATTATGGATAGAGAGGAGTTTGATAAAAAAGTTAAATTTTTGAATGAAAAAGCTCAAAATTATCAAATTGAAAGAAGAAAATGGTTTGATGAGATAGCCGATAAAAGAAATAAAGCTAGAGCTGAAGTATTAAAATCTTTAGACCCAATTTTAAGTGAGTATTTTGAACAAAATCAGATTTCAATTATGTTATACAAGAGAAATATAGCTATTGGAACTAGTGAACTAGATATTACTGATATAATTATAGATAAATTAAATAAAAAACTACCATCTATAAAATTAAATTAAGAGTGAGTAATAATTTTTTTTTTAAAAATAAAGGTCCTTTTTCTATAAAAAAGATAATAGCTGTATCTGGTAGTGAAAATTATTCTGAACTAGATAAAAAAATTAAAATACACAATATAACAGATTTATTTAGAGCTAAAGAAACAGATATTACTTTTTTACATTCTGTAAAATACAAAAATCCTGCTTTAAATACAAAAGCAATTGCTTGCATCACAACAAAACGTTTAGCAATATATTTGCAAGAAAATTGTTTTAAAATAATCGTTAATAATGTTTTATTGTCTGCTGCAAAAGTATCAAAATTGTTTTACCCAGAAGCTGACTTTGATTATCTTGATCAAACCCTTGCCTCTTCTGACAAACTTAAAAAAAAATATATTGATGTAAAATTTGGAAAAAATGTATTAATTGGAAAAAATGTTCATATTGGTAAAAATACTATTATAGGAAACAACTCTATAGTTGAACATAATGTTAAGATCGGTCAAAATTGTCAGATAGGTTCTGCTGTTATAATAAAAAATTCGATACTTGATGATGAGGTATACATAAAAGATGGAGTTAAAATTGGTATCAAAGGATTTGGTTTTATACCTGATAAATTAGAAAATTTTAGAATTCCTCACGTTGGCAAAGTTTTATTAAAAAAAGGAGTAGAAATTGGTTCAGGATCTACAATTGATAGAGGTTCAATCACAGATACAGTCGTAGGTGAAAATACTTTCGTAGATAATCTGGTTCAAATAGGTCATAATGTAAAAATTGGCAAAAATTGCATGATAGTCTCCCAAGTTGGAATATCTGGAAGCACAATTATAGGTGATAATGTTGTAATTGGAGGTCAAGCCGGAATTTCAGGTCATTTAAAAATTGGCAATAATGTTAAAATTGGTGGGAATAGTGGAGTTATTAAAGATATTCCTGATAATAAAAAAGTAATGGGATACCCTTCTATGGATTTCAAAAAATTTGTTAAAAATTGGAGAACAAATGGATAATAAAGCTCTTAACAAAGAACAAATAATAAATTTGCTTCCACATAGAGAGCCAATGCTACTAATTGATGAATTAATAAACATTATACCAAATAAATCTGCAGTAGGAGTTATACATGTTAAAAAAGAATCTTTTTTTTTTCAAGGACATTTTCCAGGTCAACCAATTATGCCTGGAGTAATAATTGTAGAAGGTTTTGGTCAGGCAGCAGCAGCACTTACAGCTTATAGTTTATCTTCAAATGAAGTTGAAAACAAATTAGTTTATTTAATGAGTGTAGATAAGGCCCGTTTTAGAAATCCAATTATGCCAAACTGTAAGCTTCTACTTGAAATTGAAGCTATCAGATCACGTGGTAGAGTTTGGAGATATAAAGGAATAGCAAAAGTTAATGGTAAAAAAATGGCCGACGCAGAATGGGCAGCAACAATTATGGATAGAAGTAAATAAACAATGATTCACAAAACTTGCATAATTGATTCAAAAGCCAAAATTTCAAAAACTGCTAAAATAGGCCCGTATACAATTATAGGTCCAAACGTTGAAATTGATGATGAAATTGAAATACATTCACACGTTAATATTACAGGTTATACAAAAGTTGGAACAGGTACCAAGATCTTTCCATTTGCAAGTATAGGAACCCAACCCCAAGATTTGAAATATAAAGGTGAGAAAAATAGTTTAGTTATTGGAAAAAATAATATTGTTAGAGAGTATGTAACAATTAATCCTGGTACAGAAGGAGGCGGAGGCGTAACAAAAATTGGTGATAATTGTTTGTTTATGATCTCTTCTCATATAGCCCATGACTGTATAATTGGAAATGATGTTGTCATAGCAAATAATGTCCCTTTGGGAGGACATGTAGCTATTGAAGACGGGGTTATTATTGGAGGAAACTCTGCTGTACAGCAGTTTACTAGAATAGGAAGATTGGCCATGATTGGTGGTATGACTGGAGTATTAAAAGATGTCATTCCCTTTGGTTTATCATTCGGCAATAGAAACTTTTTAAAGGGTATTAATATTATTGGTTTAAAAAGAAAAAAATATGAAAATAAAACTATCATGCAATTAAATGAAGCTTATGAAAAAATATTTTCATCAAAAAATTTACATGAAAATTTAAGTAATATTAACGGAGAATATAAAAATAACGAACTTGTGCAAGAAGTTACAAATTTTATTTCTAAAGATAAAAAAAGACCTATTTGCTCGCCTTTGAAGAATTAGAATAATCATGTTGGGTTTGATATTTGGAGAAACAAATTTTCCATTAGAAATTCTAAAAAAGGTTAAAAAAAAACATATAAAATATTTAATTATTGATTTGACCAAGAAAAAAAATTTCAAAAAAGACAAGAATAGTTATGCGGTATCCATCGGACAATTTGGAAAAATCATAAAAATTTTTAAAAAAAATAAATGTAGAAAAGTCTTATTTGCTGGAAAAGTTAAAAAACCAAATTTTTCTAAGCTTAGATTAGATTTTAAGGGCATTTATTATATTCCTAGGATTGTTAGGAGCTCAAAACTAGGTGATGCAGCAATTTTAAGAGAAATAATTAAAATATTAAAACAGGAAAAAATAATTACTCTAAGTTCTTTAACTTATAATCCTGAACTTACACTTAAAAAAGGAACTTATTCTAAAATTAAACCTAACAAAGAAGACAATCTTGATATTGAAAAAGCGATATCAACACTAGGCAAATTAGGTAAATATACTTTTAGCCAAGGAACTATAGTTAGAAACAACAAGGTTGTTGTGATTGAGAGGAAAGGAGGGACTGAAAGAATGTTAAAAATAAACAGAACTAAAACACAAAGAAATAAAGGTGTTTTAGTTAAGTTTCCTAAGAAAAAACAAGATCTAAGAATTGATTTACCAACAGTTGGATTAAAAACTTTAGTTCAATGCAAAGCTGCAGGACTTAAAGGAATTGTTTTAAAAGCAAAGCAACATGTTTTTTTAGAAAAAAACAAATGCATAAATTTTGCTAATAAAAACAAGATGTTTTTAACAGTTAAATGAAAAAAATATTTATTCTTACAGGCGAACCTTCGGGCGATAGATTAGCTTCAAAGGTAATTTCTAAGCTTAAAAATTCAAAGCTTGATATAGACTATCTATCTGTAGGTGGAGAACATTTAAAAGCTTTAGGAATTAAATCTCTTTATGATTTAAAAGAGATTACTTATCTTGGTTTTACGAGAGTGTTACTAAATATATTTAAAATTAAAAAAAAAATTAATCAGACTGTAGATAAAATAATAGAGTTTGATCCTGATATTTTATTTAGTGTAGATAGTCCTGATTTTACTCTAAGGGTGGCAGAAAGAGTCAAAAAATTAAGGTCTGAGATCAAAACTATTCATTATGTAGCTCCCCAGGTCTGGGTTTGGAGAGAAAATAGAGTAAAGAAATTAAAAAAATTTATTGATCATATTTTATTATTATTTCCTTTTGAGAAAAAATATTTTGAAAAAGAAAACATTAACTGTACTTTTGTTGGACACCCCTTACTTGAAGATAATGAAAAAAATAAAATTGATATCAGTAATATTATTGGTAAAGATAAAAAAATTATTTCTATTTTTTCTGGTAGTCGTGCTTCAGAAATCAATGTTTTAATGCCTATTTTACTTAAATTTATAAAAATGATAAAAGAAAAATATAATGACATACATTTTATTTTTCATACAACAAGCGAACATAGGACGACACTCAAAAATCAATTATCCCAAGTAGATTTTGAAAACTGTGATGTTATAAGTGATGAAAAAATAAAATCTTATATTCTTAAAAAATCTTTTTTTGCTGTAGCTAAGTCTGGAACGATTTCTCTAGAAATTTGTAATGCAAATATCCCATCAATAATAATTTATAAAATAAATTTCATTAATTTTTTTATTGTTAAGATGTTGGTCAAAGTTAAATTTGCAAACATTATTAATATAGCAGCTGGTAATGAAATTATACCCGAGCTTTTACAAGAAAAATGTAATGCTAAAAATATATTTAATAAAGTTGATGAATTTTTAACTAATCCTGACCTTTCAACAATTCAAATTAATAAGTTTAAAGAAATAATTAAAGATTTTAAAAATAATAAATCTTCTGACCTATCAAGTTCTGTTTTAATTAACAGTCTTTAATCTTTTTATTGTTTCATTTTTATCAAGAGAATGAATGATATCGTAAATCCCGGGTCCAAATTTAGAACCTGTTAAAGCAATTCTTAAGGGTTGTCCTACCCCTTTAAAGTTTGTTTTGTACTTGTCTATTAATCCTTTTATTACTTTCTCTAAATTTTCTTTATTTAAATTTGATAGATTTTCAAATTCTTTTAAAAAATCATTTAAAATTTTCTTAGATAAATTGTCTAAAAGCTTTAAATCTTGTGGTGAAATTTTAATTTGATCGTTAATAATATATTGAGCATTATTGTATATATCACCAAGTGTTTTGGCTTTATTTTTAAGAAAATAAAGTGATTTTTTCAAAGTATCATCAAATTTATTATCAATCTTTTTCAGGTATATTTCACAGTAACTTTTAAGGCTTGAAAATAACTTATCTTCGTTAATATTTTTAATATATGTTTCATTCATTGATAAAATACGGCTCATATCCAATTTTGATGGTGATTTGCCTACACCCGATAAACCAAAATGTTTTATACTTTCATCTAAGGTAAATATTTCTTTATCTTTAAAAGACCAACCAAGTCTTAATAAATAATTTCTTAGAGCATCTGATAAAATTCCAATTTTTATATAATCATCTATTGTGGAATCGTTGTCTCTTTTTGATAATTTTTTTCCTTCATTACTATGAATTAGAGGTATATGAGCAAAATTTGGAACCTTCCATTTCATAGCATTATAAATTTGTTTTTGTTTGATAGTGTTAATTTTGTGATCATCTCCTCTAATAACATGAGTAATATTCATTAAATGATCGTCTACGGTAGCAGATAATTGATAAGTAGGAGAACTGTCCTGTCTAAGAATTACAAAATCCTCAATTGTTGAATTTGAGATATTTATTTCACCTTGAACCAAATCTTCAATAATAGTATTTCCACTCATTTTACTTTTAAATCTTATGACCGGATCTACGTTAGTAGGAATTGATAAGTTTTTTGGTTCCCTCCACTTTCTATTATATATAAAGGGTATTCCTTTTTTCTTGGCATTATTTTTTTGTTCATTAATTTCTTCTTCTGAACAATAGCATTTATAAGCAAAGCCTTTTTTTAAAAGCTCCTCTGCAACTTTTTTATGATCGCTAATTTTTTCAGATTGAATATACTCTTTGTCATCATGTTTAATACCAATCCATTTTAATGATTGAATAATTTGTTTTTTATATTCATCTTTTGATCTTTCTTTATCAGTATCTTCAATTCTTAGGTAAAAAGAACCTTTTTGGTTTTTGGAAAATAGCCAATTAAATAGAGCAGTTCTTACTCCACCAATATGCAAAGGACCTGTAGGTGAAGGAGCAAATCTAGTTGCTACTTTTGGCATTATATATTATTAGACAATTTTTTAGAAATTTCTATATAAAGATACTAAAACACCTTGAACTTTGACTCTATCAGGACCAAATATCTTAGTTTCGTAATTTTTGTTTGCACTTTCAAGGGCCACGGAATTACCTTTTCGTCTTATTCTTTTTAGCATTGCTTCATTATCATCGATCAAAGCAACAATAATTTGTCCGTTATCGGCGTGGTTTGTTTTTTTAATTATTACGGTATCTCCTTCATTGATGCCAGCCTCAATCATTGAGTCACCCTGAATTTTCAAACCAAAAAAATCACCTTTGTTGTGAAATTCTACTGGAAGTGTAATTTTGGAGACTTCGTTTTGAATTGCTTCAATGGGCGTAGTACCTGCAGCAATATTACCCACAACTGAAATTTCCTCATTATTTAATTTAGAATTGGCATCATCCAAACCACCTTTTATCACACTTGGAGTAAAGCTGTTATAAATGTCATTCGCGCTAGCAGTTTCTGGCAATTTTAACACCTCTAAAGCTCTAGCTTTATGAGGTAGTCTTTTTATAAATCCTCTTTCTTCAAGAGCACTGATTAATCTATGTATTCCTGATTTAGATTTTAAATTAAGAGAGTTTTTCATTTCATCGTAGGAAGGAGAAATCCCTGTGCTTCTTATTTTTTTATTTATGAAAATTAGTAAATTTCTTTGTTTTTTTGTTAGCATAGAACAAATCCTGTACAAATCTGTTCTATAAAAGTTCTCTTATAATTACAACCAGCTAAAAGCACTGGTTTTATTGGTTAATTTGCACAATTTTTTTAAGTAAAGACGTTCCCTCAATATTTTCTAATAATGATTCACCGATTAAGAAATTCATTATTCCGGTTTTATTTGTAATTTCTTTAACATCTTTTTCTGATTTAAAGCCACTTTCAGAAACTATCGGGCAACTATGAGATGATAAAATTTTATATAATTGCAAAGTAGTTTTTATATCAGTTTTCAAATCTTTAAGATTCCTGTTATTAATTCCAATTATTGCTTTTTCAAAATTAAGAGATTCTTCTGCCTCATCAGGGGTATGCACTTCAACAATTGAAGTGACATTTAATTCGTTTGCGGTTTGATATAAATCCATGGCTAACTTGTTATCAACCCCGGATAGTATGATTAATATTGCATCAGCTCCAAAACTTTTTGCGAGAGGAACTTGATATGGATCTATAAAAAAATCTTTGCATAAAATTGGAATTTTAAACTTATTTTTTACATCAGCAATATGCTGTAAATCACCCAAAAAAAATTTTTCTTCAGTTAAGATAGATAGGCAGGTAGCCCCATTCAGAAAGAAATTTTTAGCAATTGCTATTGGGTTGTATTGTTTAATTATTAAACCTGCAGATGGACTTGCTTTTTTAATTTCCGCAATAACTGAAATTTTATTTAATTTATTATTTTCATTTATTTTTTTTATAAAATTTAAATTATTTTTATTTTCTTTGATTTTTTCAATAATTGATGAAAATGAATATTTATTTTTAAGATTTATTAGAGTATTTTTTTTTTCTTCAATAATTTTATCCAATACACTAACCATTTAAAATTTTGTAATTTGAATTAAATGTTCATAAACTTTACCAGATAATATTTGATTTCTTGTTAATTTGTAAGCTTCTCTAAAGTTACTTGCTCTTTCAGAAACAATCAAACCTGCTGCAGCATTAAGTGATACTGCAACTGAAAATTCATTATCAGTTCCTTTAAAAATTTCTTTGATTTTTTCAGCATTATATTCAGCTTCTTTACCCAAAATATTTTCAAATTTAGTTAATTTAATATCTAAATCATCTGGATTAATGGAAAATTCTTCAATTGAATTATTTTTTAATTGAACAATATTTGTTTTTGCAAAAGGAGAGATTTCATCTAAACCATCCTCACTATTAACTATCCAAGCTAATTTAATATTTAAATTTTGAAGAGCTAACGCAAAAGGATTTAACCATTTTTTATCAAAAACACCTATTACTTGCCTCTCTATTTTGGCCGGACTACTTAAGGGACCGATCAAATTAAAAATTGTTCTTTTTCCAATTTTTTTTCTAATCGGAGCAACATATTTCATAGCAGAATGATAATTAGGCGCAAACATGAAACCAAAATTAACTTTATCAATACTTTCTTCTACTTGATTAGGTTCTAGATTAATCTTTATATTTAGTTTTTCTAGAACATCTCCAGATCCACATTTAGAAGACACAGCTTTATTGCCATGCTTTGCTACTTTAATTCCTAAGCTGGACAATAAAATTGCAGAGGCAGTAGATATGTTTAGAGTATTTTTACCATCTCCTCCTGTTCCACAGGTATCAATTGCATTGCCAATAATATTAACTTTTTTTGCTTTATTTCTTAGAACATATACTCCACCAGCTATTTCATCTGATGTTTCGCCCTTTTCTGAAAGCAAAGTTAAAAATTTATAAATATGTTCTGCATTAACTTGCCCAGTCATTATTTGTTCAAAAGTATCTTTACTTTCATCAAAGTTTAAATTTTGTTTATTAGCTAATTTTTTTAATATATTTTCCATTATCTAATTTTTATATTTTAAAAAATTTGACAAAATTTTTAATCCACATAACGTTTTAATACTTTCAGGGTGAAATTGTACTCCATGTACATTAAAGTTTTTATGCATAATTCCCATAACAACATTATCTTTGGTTTCAGCCGTAATAATAAGGTCTTTACCTAAGTTTTTCTTATCCACGATTAAACTATGATATCGTGTTGCTTCAAATTGTTTTTTAATATTTTTAAAAATACCAATTCCTTTATGTCTAATTGTACTTAATTTTCCATGCATTATTTTTTTTGTATTGATGATTTTGGAACTAAAAACTTGCCCTATGATTTGGTGTCCCAAGCAAACACCCAAGATAGGTATACTGGGAGCAAAATATTTGACTATTTGAGGGCATAAACCCGATTGATTAGGAGTGCCAGGACCTGGAGATATAATAATTTTTTTATACTTCTTTTTTTCAATTTCCTTTATTGAAATTTTATCATTCCGATATATTTCAACAGAACAACCTAGTGAAGAGAAATAGTGATATAGGTTGTAAGTGAAACTATCGTAATTATCTAATAATAAAATTCTCATTTATTTTCAATTAAGAGCATTTATTAATGCTTTGGCCTTATTTACTGTCTCCTGGTATTCTTTTTCAGGAATGCTATCTGCAACAATACCAGCGCCAGCTTGAATATAGAATTTATTATTTTTAACCAAAGCGGTTCTTAAAGCTATACATGTATCAAAATCATTGTTTGCAGAAAAATAACCAATTCCTCCAGCATAAATTTTTCTTTTTGACTTTTCTAATTCATCAATTATTTCCATGGCTCTAATTTTAGGAGCTCCCGATACAGTTCCAGCAGGAAAACCAGATAATAAAGTATCAATTTTAGAGTTTTTTTTATTAAAACTTCCTTTAACATTAGAAACGATATGCATTACATGTGAATATTTTTCTATTTTAAATCTTTCTGTAACTCTTACAGAGTTAATTTTGGAAACTTTTCCAACATCGTTTCTGCCTAAATCCAAAAGCATCAAGTGTTCAGCAAGTTCCTTCTTATCTTTTAATAAATCTCTTTTGTAGTATAAGTCCATTGCCTTATTTTTTCCTCTTGGTCTTGTACCAGCTATTGGTCTTATAGTTACTTCTTCATTTCTCAGTCTAACTAATATTTCTGGACTGCTACCTATAATTTGGAAATCAGCAAAATTAAAAAAATACATAAATGGTGATGGATTAGTCATTCTTAATTTTTTATAGATTTCCAAAGGATGTTTTGTAAGATTAGTTTCAAATCTTTGACTAAGAACAACTTGAAATATATCACCTTTTCTAATGTAATTTTTCGCCTTTAAAATTATTTTTTTAAAATATTTTTTGCTTAAATTACTTTTTATTTTTTTGATTTTATTTTGTTTAGAATAAATTTTTAAAGAATTTACAATATTATACTTCGTACATTTTTTAAGATTAATTAATTCCTGTTTTATTTTTTCTAATTTTTTTTGATAATCACTTATTTTTTCATCGTTATAACAGTTAACAATATAAAAGATTTTTTTCTTCACATAATCATGAATAATTAGCGAAGTAGGTCTTAATATTCTAACGTCAGGCAAGTTTAAATCATCGGCACAATTGTTTGGAATTTTTTCAATATAACGAATTATATCGTATGAAAAAAAACCAGCTAATAATGAACAAATTGGGGGTAAATTTTTAGGCGTTTGAAATTTAAATTCTTCGACCATTTGTTTTAAAAAAATATATGGGGATTTATTAATTATTTTTTTTGTTTGTTTTTTATAGAGATATACTTTGTTTTTTTTTAATTCCCATATTTTATCAGGATTTTTTCCAAAAATGGTATATCTACCTCTGATTTTTCCTTTTTCGACAGACTCAAAAACAAAGCTATTGTTATCAATTAAGAAATTTTCAATTAAGTTTTCAATTATCCGCATATTTTTAAGACTTTCTACACGATAAATAATTTGATTATTTTTTTTTAAGTGTTGTTTTCTAAAATTTTTTAGATTTGTATTAATTCTCATCTAAAGTAATTTTTTAATCTTTCTAAAGTTTGGTAATTTATTTCAACTTTGTATTTTTGATTAATGAAGTGATCAAATGAAGTGTAAATATTATTTTTTAAACCTATTACTGTTTCATGGTAATATTTTTCATATTCATCTGAAGTTTTATCTAAATATGGTTTTTGAATTTCTTTTACCCGAATCAAAAAAATTTTATTTTTTTCAATTTCACCTACTATCGTAAAATTATTTTCTTGGAGTTTAAATATTTGATTATTAGATTTTGTAGAAAAAAAATTATTGTCACTTATACCATTTATTGAAATATCTTTAATATCTATCTGACTTGTCTTTGCTAGTTGAACAAAATCCGATTCTGTAAGAGAATTTGTTTTAATTTTTGCAATTAATTTCGTATTATATTCAATAATATCTCTGTTGATTAAACTACTTATTATTTTTTCTTTGAATTTTTTAGAAGTAATATTTGGGATAGAATTTTTAATTTCGTCAATAATCAAAAGCGTATATTCATTTCCATATTCTAATAAATGAATATTCTTAACTTCTTTGAATTTTAATCCGAAAATTTTATTTACTAGATCTTGGCTTATATTTTCTTGAATAATACCATTTTCATTATTGCCGTCTTTATTAATTAATTTTATAGTGGTAACATTTAAATTATAATTTTTTACAATTTCTTTATAGTTAGTACCATTTATTATTAAATTTTCTATTTCATCTATTTTTTCGAAAAAAAGTTCATTAAATTCTTTTGAATCAATAAGTAATAATGGATTGAAAGAAGCAAATCTGATGGAAATAAAATCTTCTTTTAAATTATCTTGATTATCATCAATATATTTTTTTATACTTGATTCATCAAAATCTTGTTCTTTTTTATAAAGAGGATTTAAATTTATGGCTTGAACGATAAGCTTTTTATTTTGATAATCATAAGTATTTTTTACTAAAAAGCTTGGTGGAAAAGTTCCTCCACTGACATAATTAAATAACAATTTATTTGTCTGTTTATTCTTTAGATTATTTTCGTAAAAAGCTACATTAAAGTTATTGGTTATTAAAAATTTTTCATATTTGGTTCTTGAAAATTGATTATTTTTATCAAGAAATTTTTCATCTTTTTTTATTATATCAGATAGAATATTATCCGAGAGAACTATTTCTAAATCTTTTGACTGGAAAGCTAAAGTGGTTTTGCTAATTAAATCAGATAAAAATTGTTCAATTATTGAATTGTCAATATTCTCTCTAATAATTTCTGGATTAATATTTAATGAATTAATATGTTCCAAAAAAATTTTTGTGGAAATATTGTAATTATTAATTTTTGCGACTGTGTTTTGACTCCCTCCTCTGAATACACTACCCATTCCCCAAAAAACGAATGGAATAATAATAATAACAAGTAATATTTTTGCCCAAAAAGACTTTGTAAAGTTTCTGATAGAATTAAGCATTATGTATCTTAAAGTTATTTGATTTATAGATTACATACCTATAAATTAAAACCAAATTCATGACATACAAATACAAGTATTTTATTGCAAATTGGAAAATGTTTGGTGATTTTTCATCATTCAAGATAATAAATTTAGTTAATAATTATATTAACAAAATAAAATCAAAAAAAAGTAGAATTATATTTTGTGTTCCAAGCACTTTAATCAGCTATTTTAGCAATAGATTAAAAAAAAGTAATATTTTTATTGGAGCGCAAAATTGTCATTACTTAGATGAGTATGGTTCCCACACTGGTTCAATTAATTCAAAAATGATTAAAAGCGCTGGGGCAAAGTATGTAATTCTAGGACACTCAGAAAATAGAATTGAAGGGGATACGGATAATCTAATCAATAATAAGATTAAATCTGCGATTAAGAATAATCTGGTCGTTATTTTTTGTATTGGAGAAACTTTAAATCAAAAAAAACAAAATTTAACCAATAAAATTTTATCTATGCAAATCGACAAAGGACTTAGGTTAGTAAAAAGCTTAAATAAAATTATTGTTTCATATGAACCTGTTTGGTCTATCGGGACTGGAAAAATTCCAACACATAAAGAATTAAATAACGCGGTTTCGTTCATAAAGTATAAATTGAATAAAAAGTTTAATAATAAACATTCGGTGAAAATAATTTATGGTGGCTCGGTAAATGTAAAAAATATTGGTGAATTGATTACCATTCAAGGTATTAATGGTTTTTTGATAGGAGGAGCATCACAATCCGCAAAAAAATTTATTGATATATTAAAAAATTGTTATAAGTAATCACTATGGAAAATATACTCTTCACATTAAACATTATATTTGCAATTATCTTGATTATTTTGATCTTATTACAAAAATCAGAGGGAGGAGCTCTTGGAATTGGTGTTTCCCAAGAGAGCTTCATGTTTTCAAGATCAGCTAGCAATTTTTTCACTAAAGCAACAGCGATAATTGCCACCTTATTCATAATTTGTAGTTTAAGTTTAACTATTATTGGCAAAAAAGAATTGCCTACCTCAATTTCAGTAATAGACAAGATTGAAGAACAAAAAGAAGATTCATTACCTAAAATTCCTAAAAACGGCAATTAATCCTTTAAATTTGAAATTTAATTAGTTATAACATACTTCCATGGCGCGATATGTATTTGTCACGGGCGGCGTGGTCTCATCGCTTGGAAAAGGATTATCTTCAGCATCGCTAGCAGCGTTATTGCAGCTAAGAGGTTTTAAAGTCAGAATTCGAAAACTAGATCCTTATTTAAACGTAGATCCTGGAACGATGAATCCTTTTCAACACGGAGAAGTTTTTGTAACCGATGATGGAGCAGAAACTGATTTGGATATAGGTCATTACGAAAGATTTACAGGAATTTCAGCTACCAAATCTGATAATATTACAACAGGAGGTATTTACAGCGATATAATAAAAAAAGAAAGAAAAGGAGATTACTTAGGTGGAACTGTCCAAGTGGTTCCCCATGTGACTGACCGGATAAAAAAATTTATATCTCACGATATAAAAAACGAAGATTTTGTAATTTGTGAAATTGGTGGAACGGTTGGTGATATAGAAAGTTTACCTTTTCTTGAAGCAATTAGGCAATTTTCTAACGACATAGACAAAAAGAATAGTCTGTTTATTCATCTAACTCTAGTTCCATACATGAAAGCTTCAGGTGAACTCAAGACCAAACCAACTCAACATTCAGTAAAAGAACTAAGAAGTTTAGGTATTCAACCCGATATAATTATATGTAGATCAGAAAAGAAAATTCCAATCTCAGAAAGAAAAAAAATATCTTTATTTTGTAACGTAAATATTGAAAATGTTATTGAAACTATTGATGTCAAAACGATCTATGAAGCACCAATTAGTTTTCATAAAGAAAAACTTGACGATAGAGTCTTATCGCAATTTAATATTAAGAGTAAAAAATACCCGAATCTTACAAAATGGAAAAACATTACTTCAAAAATCCTAAATTCAAAAAAAGATGTAAACATAGGTATCATAGGAAAGTACGTTAATCTTAAAGATGCATATAAATCTTTAGACGAAGCGTTAATACACGGAGGAATATCAAACAATTTAAAAGTTAATCTTACTAGAATAGATTCGGAAAATTTAAAAATTCAAAACTTAAAATCATTATTAAAAGACGTGTCAGGCGTACTTATTCCTGGTGGTTTTGGCAAAAGAGGTAGTGAGGGAAAAATCGCTGCCATAAAATATGCAAGATTAAACAATATACCTTTCTTTGGAATCTGTTTTGGTATGCAAATGGCAGTAATTGAGGCAGCCAGAAACTTATTAAAGATAAAAGACGCCTCAACCAGCGAATTTGGTAATAATTGTACTCCAGTTGTTGGTTTACTAGAAGAATGGCAAAAAGGAAAAAAAATATTTAAAGGAAGTGAAAAAAATTTAGGTGGAACAATGAGATTAGGTTTATATGAGGCAATATTAAAAAGTAACTCTTTGATATCTAAAATCTATTCGATGAAAAAAATTAAAGAAAGACACAGACATAGATATGAAGTAAACATAAAATACAAAAAGGAATTTGAAAAAAAAGGATTGATTTTTTCTGCTTTATCACCAGACGGTATGTTACCTGAAATAATTGAATTACAAAATCATCCATGGTTTGTTGGTGTTCAATTTCATCCTGAATTCAGATCAAAACCTTTTACTCCTCATCCTTTATTTTCATCTTTTGTTAAAGCCGTAGCAATAAATAAAAGGAAACATTGATGGAAAACAAACTAGTTAAGTGCGGGAAATTAAATATTTCAAACTCTAGTCCATTTACTTTGATAGCAGGACCATGCCAATTGGAAAATGAGAAACACGCCATAGATGTTGCTAGTAAGTTAAAAGAAATCACTCAAAAACTTAATATAGGGTTGATATTTAAAACGTCTTTTGACAAAGCTAATCGAACTAGCCTAAAAGGCAAAAGAGGAGCTGGTCTAGAAAAATCTCTTCCAATTTTTGATAAAATTAGAAAAGAAGTAGGAATACCAATATTAACAGATGTTCATACAATAGAACAATGTGAAATTGTTTCTAAACACGTAGACGTTTTACAGATACCAGCTTTTTTATGTAGACAAACAGATTTATTGGTTGCTGCTGCTAAAACAGAAAAAATTATAAATGTTAAGAAGGGTCAATTTTTAGCACCGTGGGATATGGTAAATGTTACAAATAAAATAGAAAACTCAGGTAATAAAAACATTTTAGTCACAGAGAGAGGTGCAAGTTTTGGTTACAATACTTTGGTTTCTGATATGAGATCACTAGTCATCATGGCAAAGAATGGTTATCCAGTTGTTTTTGATGCTACACATTCAGTTCAACAACCAGGAGGTTTAGGAGATCAAACTGGAGGCCAGAGAGAATTTGTTGAGTATCTTGCACGCGCTGCTGTAGCAGTAGGAGTAGCTGCAGTTTTTATGGAAACACATCCTGATCCAGATAACGCACCATCTGATGGACCCAATATGGTTCCACTATCAAAAATGCCAAATTTATTAAAGCAACTCGTTGAAATTGATAAATTAATTAAGAATGCCAAAAATCATTAAGATTAAAGGCCGACAGGTTTTTGATAGCAGAGGAAATCCTACGGTTGAAGCTGAAGTTTATTCAGATGATGGTAATCATGCTTCCGCAATAGTTCCGTCAGGAGTTTCTAGGGGCACTCACGAAGCATTTGAGCTAAGAGATTTAGAAAACAAAGAATATTTAGGAAAGAGTGTTTTAAAATCTATTGAAATTGTGAATACTATTATTTCCAAATCTTTGAATAATTTTGACACTTTCGATCAAAGAAAAATAGACCAAACTTTATTGAATTTAGATGGAACGAAGCAAAAAAAGAAACTAGGTGCAAATTCAATTTTGGCAGTTTCTATAGCTTCAAGCAAGTTAGCTGCAATTTCAAAAAAAATTTCATTATTTAAATATTTAGGTGGAATTTCAAGTAATCAATTGCCATTACCATTAATGAATATAATTAACGGCGGAGCACATGCTAGCAATTCACTTAGAATACAGGAATTTATGATACGTCCAGAAAAAGCAAAAACGTTTTCAGAAGCAGTAAAAATATGTTTTTTGGTAATACAAAAATTAAAAACTCTTTTAAATCAAAAAAATTTTTCAACATCGGTAGGTGACGAAGGTGGCTTTGCTCCATCCTTAAATAATAATGAGGAGGCAATTGAATTTATTTTAGAGTCTATAGAAAAAGCAGGCTTTAAACCAGGCAATGAAGTTTCAATTTGTTTAGATGTTGCTTCAAACGAATTGTATAAAAATGGAAAATATTCTGTGCAGTCTGCAAATTTTGATGATCCAAAAAAAACAATTGATTACTATTTAGATTTAATTGATAAATATCCAATCAAATCTATTGAAGATCCTTTTGCAGAAGATGATTGGATGTCTTGGGCTAGATTTATGCAATTAATCAAAGCCAGTAATAAAAATATCCAAGTTGTTGGAGATGATTTATTTGTGACCAATAAAGAAAGATTGAGTAAAGGTATAAAAGAGCAGGGAGCAAATGCTATATTAGTTAAACCAAATCAAATAGGTACACTAACTGAGACTATAGATGTCATCAAATTAGCACATAAAAATGCTTATAAAACAATCATATCACACAGATCAGGAGACTCAGAGGATACTTTTATAGCTGATCTAGCAGTAGCCACAGGTTCTTCTCAAATTAAAACGGGATCTTTAGCAAGATCGGAAAGAGTTGCTAAATATAATAGGTTATTAAGAATTGAAGAAGAACTTGGAAAACATGCAAAAATGGCTAATATTTAATGAATGAGGATAGTTGAAATATTAAAAAAAAATTATTTTCTTCTAATTAATATATTCTTCTTTATTTATATTGCTTTTAATTTATTGGATGGAGAACGTGGATTATTTTCATATTTTGAAAAAAAGGTAATTCAAAATCAATTAATTCAGAAAAAAAATAATTTAACAACTGAACTTAATGATGTTGAAAAAAAAATTCTTCTTTTGACAGAAAATATTGATTTAGATTATTTGGAAATTCTCTATAGAGAAAAATTTTTTTACGGAAAACCAAATGAAGAAGTATATTTAAATCGATAATATGATAATTAGACACCCAGAAAAAATTAACAAACCATCAAATCCAATTAAAAAAAAACCTGAATGGATAAGGTCCAAAATAACCAATTCCCAGAATTTTTTTTTAACAAAAAGCATAATTAAAAAAAATAATTTGAATACCGTTTGTCAGGAAGCGAACTGTCCAAATATTACTGAATGTTGGAGCAAGAAACATGCTACATTTATGATCATGGGTGATACTTGTACGAGAGCATGTGGATTTTGTGATGTTAAAACTGGCAAACCAAAATCCTTGGATTTATTAGAACCCATAAAAATTGCAAAAGCTACCAAAGAACTTAGTTTAAAACACGTTGTAATTACATCGGTCGACCGGGACGATTTAAGAGACGGTGGCGCAGAACATTTTTCAGAAGTAATAAGAGAAACTAGAAGACTTAATAAAAATACGACTATTGAAGTTTTAACTCCAGATTTTTTAAGAAAAGGTAATGCTTATAAAAAAGTTGTAGAGGCCAATCCTGACGTGTTTAATCACAATATAGAAACAGTCCCAAGTCTTTATTTAAAAGTTAGACCAGGTTCAAGATATTTTGCTTCCGTGGAACTATTAAAGTCTGCCAAAAAAATAAATAATAAAATATTTACTAAATCTGGAATTATGCTTGGACTAGGAGAGGAAAGAGATGAGATTTTGCAAGTAATGGATGATCTAATTAGCGCTGAAGTTGATTTTTTAACAATAGGGCAATATTTACAGCCTTCTGTTAAACATTACCCTTTAAAGAGATATGTTCATCCAGAAGAGTTTGAGGAGTTAAAAACAATTGCAAAAAGTAAGGGATTTTTAATAGTCGCTTCATCACCACTTACTAGATCATCATACCACGCAGATGAAGATTTTTCTAATATGAAAAAATTGAGAGAAAATCAGTCTCAATGCCATCAGCTTCAATAACAAAAAAAATTCCCTGTTCTAAAAAGAATTTAATTGGAATGGTACTTGATATTGAAAAATATCCAGAATTTGTCCCGTGGTGTTTAGGTGGAAAAATTCACACTAACATTGATAAGGGAAATACAGTAGAAATTACTGCTGACCTTACCATTGGAAAAAGTTTTTTTAGCGAAACATATAAAAGTTTTGTTATTTACAATAAATCTACTGACTCAATAAATGTAACTAATATAGAAGGACCGCTAAAACATTTGGAAAATAAATGGACTTTTAGGCAAACTGGCGATTTAAGCGAGGTAGATTTTCATGTTGATTTTGAGCTTAAAAATAAAATTTTAAATATTTTAATGATTAAAACTTTTGATTTAGGTTTAAAAAAAATAGCAGATGCTTTTGAAAAAAGAGCTAACGAGTTATTTAATAAAACTTAAAATAAGATCTAGAGATTTATTGACCGCGGCTTTTTGAATATACAAACGACCTTTGTTTTTAAATAAGTGTTTTTTAATTAAAGTTTTATTACCCTTTTTAATACCGATATAAACCAAGCCCACAGGTTTTTTCCTTGTACCACCTTTTGGGCCAGCTATACCTGTAATTGAAACAGATACTCTTGTTTTACCGATTTTACTTAAGTTTCTTAACATAGAAAGGCAGGTTTGATAACTAACTGCACCATACATTCTTATGATTTTTTTTGGAATTTTAAGAACACTATTTTTAGATTGATTTGAATAAGTAACTAAACCAAGAGCAAATACTTTAGAAGATCCACTAACCGAAGTAATAGTACTTGAAAGTAAACCTCCAGTACAAGACTCTGCAAAAGAAATTTTTAATTTTTTTCTTTTTAATAAATTTATAATTTTTTTTGCTATAGTTTCCATATACATAATATTATTATAGAAGCATAAATTCCCGCAATAATATCATCAAGTAATACACCTAAACCATTTTTCATTTTTTCATCAATAATGCTACATGGGAAAGGTTTCGATATATCAAAGAGCCTAAACAGAAAAAAAGCTAAAAAAGTACTGTAAAACAAATTCCCATGTAAAAAAGGTTCATTAGAGTTTATAAAAAATATGGTGAATAAAGGCATTAACTGTCCAAAAAATTCATCAATAACTATTTCTTTTGGATCTTTTTTTTTAAAAAATTTTGAGTATTTATCTATTAAAGAAATTGATAATAAAAAAAAAATTATTAAAATAATAAAAACAAAAATTAAATTTTCAAAAATATTTTTATAAAAAAAATAAAATAAAATACATGTTATTAATGATGCAAAAGAACCAGGAGCATATTTTATGCGACCTATATTACACATTGTTAATATAGCTAAATTAATTTTATCAATCATATTTAATAACTGAAGCTATAACTTCTGCAGCTATAGCTTTTTCTTTTCCAATTAAACCAAGTTTTTCTGTTGTCTTACCTTTGATGTTTATTTGATTAGAATCTATTTCACATATCTTACTTATTCTATTTATCATTTTATTTGCATATTTTTTTATTTTAGGTTTTTGAGCAATAATATTTACATCTATGTTGTTTATAGAATAATTTTTAGATTTAATTAAATTTACAACTTTCTTTAATAATTTTGTTGATCTAATACCCTTATATTTTTTATTTTTATCGGAAAATAAAGTTCCTATATCTTTTAATTTACAAGCTCCTAGTAGACTATCAATAAGAGCATGCAACACTGAGTCACCATCAGAATGTCCCTTTAAACCCATAGGGAAAGGGATCTTAGTTCCTCCGAGGTATAATTTTCTTTTGTTTTCCAATCTATGGATATCGAATCCAATTCCATAATTGACTGTTTTTAGTTTTGAATTTTTAAATAATTTTAGATCCTGATTATTTGTTATTTTGAAATTTTGTTTCTCTCCTTCTATAAAATGAATTTTTTTCTTATCATTAACAAACAAAGTAGAGTCGTCAGTAATATTTATATCTATATTTTTTTCATGTAGTTTAAAAATGTCTTTATATCTGAATCCTTGAGGGGTTTGGGTTATTAATAAATTTTTTCTGTCAATATTATAAGTTGATCCCATTTGATTTTTTAGTTTAATTGAATCACTTACTTTAATAGCGGGTATTACTGTATTATGAAGTTTAAGATTATGGATTACATTTTCAATTAATTTTCTCGAAACATTGGGCCTTGCAGCATCATGAATTAATACTTTTGAGCATTTTAAGTTTTTAATTCTTTTTAATGCTAAATAGGTAGACTGCGATCTAGTTTTTCCGCCGATCACTTTAATCAGATTTTTTATACTTAAACTTTTAAGCTTCTTTTTATGTTTTTTATTATAAACAATAACAATTTTTTTAATGGCCTTTATATTTTGAATTATTTCTATATTGTGCTCTACCAATGTTCTGTTATTAACTTCTATATAGGGCTTTGGCTCTGTTGATTTTAACCTTTTACTTTCACCAGCGGCTAATAGTATTAGAAAAATGCTCATTATGTATTGTATATCAATAATATTCTAAATATTTTATTATTTTAAGATGCTAGATTTTATTAAAAAAAATAAATGGGTTTTTGTTATTTTTTCAATAAGTCTTCTGCTAGGTATATTAACATTTTTTACATTTATTAATGAAAGTTTTATTGAATTAAACTATTTTAATTTTCAAACCTTGTTAGTTATAGACTTAGCATTGGTTTTATTATTTTTTTTAATAATTCTAAGGGAGATTTATAAACTTTTTAAAGATAAAGACCTGCGAGGAGTAGGTTCAAAGGCAAATCTTAGATATATAACCTTTTTTTCTATATCTACTTTATTACCATCCGTACTTATCGCAATATTTTCTTTAATTTTATTTTCTGTAGGACTACAAAAGTATTTTGATCAAAAAATTACCACAGCAGTAAATAATTCATATGATGTTGCAAAAAATTATGTAGTTGAAACTAGAAATAATATTGAAGCTGATATTTTATTGGTTGCAATAGATATAAATAGAAATGCTATATTTTTTCATGATAATCCCAAGATTTTGAAAGATGTTTTAAGACATCAAAGATTAATAAGAAGATTAGACGAGATACATTTATTGGATGGTTCTGGGAAAATATTAATGTCCGATGTCAGAAATATTACATTAGAGTTTGTCCCTCCGCTAGATAAAGCTTTTGAATTATTATCTTCGGACAATAGACCAATTAAAATTACTGATGCTATT
>QCSA01000007.1 GCA_003211695.1 Pelagibacteraceae bacterium AG-464-P07
GATTTCAAGAAGATCTCTTATAATTTGTTCTACATCTCTTCCTACATATCCAACTTCAGTAAATCTTGTAGCTTCTACTTTAATAAAAGGAGCCTCAGCTAATTTTGACAATCTTCTAGAAATTTCGGTTTTACCAACTCCAGTTGGGCCAATCATCAAAATATTTTTTGGTAAAACTTCATCTTTCATTTCATTTGTTAATGCTTGACGTCTCCATCGATTTCTTAAAGCAATTGCAACAGCTCTCTTTGCCTGGCTCTGTCCAATTACATATCTATCTAACTCAGATACAATTTCTCGTGGGGATAAAGAGGTTACATTAGGACTTTGTTCTATGCTCTCTTTAATTTCCTTAGGTTTGAAACTTGTAATATTAGATTTTTCCATTAAATTTTTTCAACTGTAATATTACTATTTGTGTACACACAAATCTCTGCAGCTACAGATATTGCTTTTTTTGCAATTTCTTCTGCTGTGAGTTTGGATTCCATCAAAACTTTTGCAGCAGCAAGGGCAAAATTACCACCAGATCCTATTCCAATAATTCCATCTTCGGGTTCCAAAACATCTCCGGTACCAGAAATAATAAAACTTTTTTCCTTATCTGCTATCGCCATTAACGCTTCAAGTCTTCTAAGATATTTATCAGTTCTCCAATCCTTGGCTAATTCAACAGCTGCTCTAGTTAAGTTTCCAGCGTGTTTTTCTAATTTTGCTTCCAATCTTTCAAACAAAGTTAGTGCATCAGCAGTTGATCCTGCAAAGCCAGCTATAACGTTTCTTTTTTCTATTTTCCTTACTTTTTTTGCTGTTCTTTTAATTATAGTATTGCCTAAACTTACCTGTCCGTCTCCTGCAACAACAACATCATTACCTTTTCTTATAAGAATAATGGTAGTTCCATGCCAATTATTAATTTCACTCATAGTTATAGATTATGTGGATACTTATTTTGTTAGTTCAAGAGTATTTTTAGTATTATTGATATCATATTTATTTAATTATATACCTTTATCCAAAACCAAAATGCCCAGAAAAGCAAAAATATCGAGAAAAACGAAAGAAACAATAATTAATGTTGAAACCAATATTGATGGAAAAGGAAAATATAAAATAGATTCTGGTATTGGTTTTTTAAACCATATGCTGGAACAACTTTCAAAGCATTCGTTGATTGATATTAATTTAAAAGCAAAAGGTGATACACATATTGACTTGCATCACACAACTGAAGACACCGGCATAGCTATAGGAGAATGCGTAAAAAAGGCACTTCGTTCATCAAAAGGAATAAGAAGATATGCTCATGCTTTAATACCTATGGATGAAACACTAACGAGAATATCTATCGATGTTTCTAGCAGGCCATATTTAGTATGGAAAGTTAAATTAAAAGTAGAAAAATTAGGTGAAATGGATACTGAGCTATTTAAAGAATGGTTTCAAGCTTTCTCACAGGCAGCTGGTATTACTTTACACATTGAAAATATTTATGGAGATAATAGTCATCATATAATTGAGTCCTGCTTTAAAGGTTTAGCAAGATCGTTACGTGAAGCTCTAGAAATAGATAAAAGAATTAAAAATAAAATTCCCTCAACCAAGGGTGTTTTATAAAATTAATAATGTCGATTGCAATAATTGACTATGGTTCTGGCAACTTAAGGTCGGCAGCCAAAGCACTTGAAGTTGCAAACAAAAATATAAACACAAACTCAAAAATAGTAATAACATCTGATCCTACGGTAATTAAAAAATCGAATAAAATAATTCTTCCAGGACAAGGGTCTTTTAGAGACTGTTATTTAGGAATAAAAAAAATTAATGGTTTAATAGATACATTAAATGATTTTGTTTTGGTTCAAAAAAAACCTATTTTTGGAATATGTGTTGGTATGCAATTATTTGCAAAAATTGGTTATGAATCTGAAGAAACAAAAGGTTTTGGATGGATCGATGGAATTGTAAAAAAAATAAATAATATTAATAAAACACTTAAACTTCCACACATGGGCTGGAATCAAATTGAACTTAAAAAAGATTTTTTATTATTTTCTGGTATTGAAAATAAATCTCATATGTATTTTGTTCACAGCTACGAATTTTCAACGAAGAAAAAGGATTGCATAGTTGCTACAACAAATTATGGAAATTCGATTATTGTAGCTATAGCAAAAGACAATATTTTTGGAACACAATTCCATCCAGAAAAAAGCCAAAAAAATGGATTAAAACTCTTAGAAAATTTTTTAAAATGGGAAGTTTAGATGAATATATTTCCAGCTATTGATATTAAAGACGGCAAGTGTGTTAGGCTTTTAAAAGGTGACTTTAATAAAATAACCTCTTACGATAAATCACCGATCGATCAAGCTAATATTTTTTTTCAAAGTGGTTTTAAAGATATTCATATTGTTGATTTAGATGGAGCCCTTCTCGGTGAATCAAGTAATTCTGACGTTATCAAAGAAATAATTAAAAAAGTAAAATTAAGAATTCAAATTGGAGGTGGCGTAAGAAATGTTGATACTATAAATAGTTGGTTAGAGACTGGAGTTGATAAGGTGGTAATGAGTACTGCTGCTGTAGAAGATAAAGAACTACTTAAGAGTGCTTGTAAAAAATTTAAAAATAAAATTGCAATTGCTTTGGATGTTAGAGATGGTCTAATCGCGTTGTCTGGCTGGACAAAACAAACTAATATTTCTGCATTAGATTTTATTAAAGAGATCGAAAATTTTGGAGTCTCAAGAATTATTTATACTGACATAAATAGAGATGGTACGAAAAAAGGCCCAAATATAAAAAATGCCATTGAATTATCTAGTAAAGTAAAAATTCCATTAGTTATTTCTGGAGGAGTTTCTTCTATTGATGATATTAAAAAAATTAAATCATTAAATAATTCAAATATAGAAGGGGTAATAGTGGGTAAATCAATTTATGATGGTGATATAAAAATTCATGATTTGGTAGAACTAATTTAAAATGCTCAAAAATAGAATTATACCTTGTTTAGATGTAAAAAATGGAAGAGTAGTTAAAGGGATTAATTTTGTTGATTTAGTTGATGCAGGGAATCCAGTTGAGCAAGCAAAGATATATGATGAACAAGGAGCAGATGAAATATGTTTCCTAGATATTACAGCATCAAATGAAAACAGAAATATTATATTAGATACAGTTATAAAAACTGCAGAAAAATGTTTTATACCCTTAACTGTAGGAGGGGGCGTAAGAAGTTTAGAAGATATAAGAAATTTACTACTCGCTGGAGCTGATAAGGTGTCTATAAATACAGCAGCGGTTAGCAATAAAAATTTGGTTAAGGAAAGTTCAGAAAAATTTGGATCTCAATGTATTGTTGTTGCTGTTGATGCCAAAAAAATAAGCGATAATAAATGGGAAATATTTACACATGGTGGAAAAAAACCTACTGGCATTGATGCTTTAAAATTTGTTGAAAAAATGGAGTCGTTAGGCGCAGGCGAGATATTACTTACTTCAATGGATAGAGATGGAACAAAAAAAGGATATGATTTGGATCTTACTAAAAAGGTGTCTAACCTTGTTAACATACCTGTCATTGCTTCAGGTGGAGTAGGAAATTTAGAACATCTACATCAAGGTATTAAAATTGGAAAAGCAAGTGCTGTCCTTGCAGCTTCAATTTTCCATTTTGGAGAATATTCAATATTAGAAGCTAAACAATATTTGGACTCAAAAGGTATACCTGTTAGAATTTAATCATGTCAGATACCATAGAAAAACTTGTGAAAACAATTAAATCAAGAAAAGAAAATGACGTTAAATCATCTTATACATCATTTTTATTATCTAAAGGAAGTGATTACTGTCTAAATAAGCTTAGAGAAGAGTTAAGAGAATTGGAGGACGCAATGAAAAATAAAAAAAATACGATCCATGAGTCCGCAGATGTTATTTATCATTTATTGGTGACCTTAGAGTCCACGGGGATCAATTTTAATGACATCATGAAAGAACTAAATAATAGAGAAGGAACTTCAGGCTTTGAAGAAAAAAGAAATAGATAGTTAAATAATGAGTTACGACAAAAATAATATATTTGCCAAAATTTTAAGGGACGAAATTCCTTGTAAAAGAATTTATGAAAACGAATATATCTTATCTTTTTATGACATTAATCCACAAAAAAAAGTACATGCACTTGTAATTACAAAAGGTGAGTACATTGATTTAGATGATTTTTCTTCAAGAGCTTCAGAAAAAGAAATAAGCGAATTAATTAAAGGTATTAGTTTTGTTGCAAAAAAATTGGGTATTTCTTTAAATGATAATGGCAAAGGGTATAGATCATTAGTTAATATTGGTGAACATGGTGGGCAAGAAGTACCTCATTTACATTTTCATTTATTTGGTGGGGAAAAAGTAGGAAAAATGGTCAGCTAAAGAGTTTCCTCTTGTTTTTTTATATTCCGTTTACTACACACTTTGAAATTTATTCATTAAAAAATAAAAGTATTATATAAAATATTGAAAAATGTGACATAGTGTAAATTTTGTGAATTCATTTAATACATCTATAAAATTTATTAATCATGCGTCTGTTCTAATTAGACATAATGCAATTTTTCTTCTTTCTGATCCTTGGTATTTTGGTACATCATTTCATGAAGGTTGGTCACTAATTTATGAAAATAAAGACTCTGAAATAAGAAAACTATTAAATGAAGTAACACACATATGGATTAGTCACGAACATCCTGATCATTTTTCTATTCCTTTCTTTAAAAAATATAATGAAATATTAAAAGAAAATAAAATCGAGATATTATTTCAATTAACAAAAGATAGAAGAGTTTATAGTTTTTTAACGTCTCAAAATCTAAAAATAAAAGAATTAAATCATTCAAAAGATTATTATTTAGACAAAGACTTTAAGATTAAATGTGTAAAATCATCTTTTTATGACTCATCATTATTAATGGAAGTAAATAGAAAAAAAATTTTTAATCTAAATGATTGTCCAATACATGATAAAAAACAAATTAAAAAATTTTATAACAAATACGGTTCATGTGATATTCTACTTACACAATTTAGTTATGCCGCATGGAAAGGTGGTAAAAGTAATAAAAATTGGAGGATCGAAGCAGCACAAGAAAAAATTGAGACAGTTAAAAATCAATCAAATTTGCTTAATACAAAAATAGTAATTCCTTTTGCAAGTTTTATAAGATTTTCTAATATAAATAATCATTACTTGAATGATCATATCAATACACCTGATAAACTTATTTCTAAAGTTGGTAATGAAAAGTTTGACTTATTATTTCTCAAGCCTAATGAAGAACAAGATATTAACAATCTTAAGCAAAATAATGAATCGATTGAATTTTGGAGAGAACAATTCAATAACTTGAATGATAAGGAGCTTATAATTTATGATAAGGTGTCCTCAATTGATGAATTAAATAATGCATATCAAAAATATAGAAATAGAATATTTAAAAAGAATTCATATTATTTAATGTATATTTTAAGCAAAATCCCTACACTAGGGGCATTTAAAAAGTTTATTATAAAGATTAATGATTTTAAAAAAAATATTGAGTGTGATTTATTTGCTGAAAATTTATCGTTAACTAATGCAGCATATGATGTTTCAATGGATTCAAAATCTCTTGATTTCATTTTTAATAATTCTTTTGGTTTTGATACTCTTACGGTTAACGGATGTTTTGAAGAGGGAGAGTCCGGTGGGTTTATAAAAATGACTAAAACTTTTGCAATTGAAAACTTAAATAATATAGGTATACCTTTTAATTTATCAATATTATTTAGAATTGATGTGATTTTGATGTTTTTTAAGCTTTTAATAAAAGTAATTTCAAAACTACGACCTGCTTAATTTAAAGAGGGTAATTTAAATTTATTTTCATCAATATCTATATTTTTTTTTAAATTGTTAATTTGAAAAATAACCTCTTTTTGGTAAATATCCACAGTTTTCCACCCTGCTAAATCATAAGTTTGGCTATTAAAAAATATACTTATTAATTTTTTTTTAGTAGTGATTAAGAATTCTATCGTATTATTATTTATTTTTGGCTCTAAATTTCTGATCTTATTTAATATAAATTCTTTATCGAGAATATATTCGAGCGGTGTGGTTTTTAATGGATAAATATAAATTTTATTATATCTATTGTTTTTAATTACCAAGCCTTTACCATTTGAAACCATCTCTTTTTTATCCTTATTATCATAAAGACAGTAAATTAATTTTGGGTATTTGATATAACATTTTCCTACTTCAATTTTATCTGCAATTTTTTGTTGGAATTCGAAATAAATATTATTTGTTTTGATAAAATTATTTATGATTTTTTCTTTAGGAGATGAAAAAGATTTTTGACTAAAAAGGCTAAAGACTATTAAAAAAAATAATATTCTTCTAATCAATTTAAACCTACAGAACTTCTCTTTTTCCTACATGATTTGCTTTACTGACTATTTTATCATCTTCCATCATATCGATTATTCTTGCGGCTCTATTATAACCAATCTGTAATTTCCTCTGTAAAAAAGAAGTAGATGCTTTTCCTTCAGATTTTACTAATTCAATCGCATTCTTATATAATTGATCTTTTTTTTCATTCTCATTAAAACTTTGATCATATTTTTTCTTGTCAACAAAACTCATTATTCCATCAACATAATCGGGTTTTTCTTGTGATCTTAAAAAACTATTAATTTTTTCTATTTCATTTTCAGAAACATATGGCGCATGAATCCTTATAATTCTGTTAGCAGATGACATAAACAACATGTCACCTTTTCCTAGCAATTGCTCTGCTCCTTGTTCTCCAAGAATTGTTCTACTATCTATTTTTGAGCTGACTTGAAAGGAGATTCGTGTTGGAAAATTTGCTTTAATTGTTCCGGTAATTACATCAACACTAGGTCTTTGTGTTGCCATTATAATATGAATTCCGGCAGCTCTAGCCATTTGAGAAAGTTTTTGAATATAATTTTCAATTTCTTTTCCAGCTACCAACATTAAGTCTGACATTTCATCAACAATCACGACTATATAAGGCATAACTATTTTATTATTATTGTTGTAACCCTCGATATTTCTGACTCCTTCTCTAGTCATTAACTTGTATCTGTTTTCCATTTCTTTAACGACCCATCCAAGAGCTGATGTTGCTTTTTTAGCTTCTGTAATTACAGGACACAGTAGATGAGGTATTCCTTCATAGGTTGATAATTCCAACATCTTAGGATCAATTAATATCAATTTACATTTTTCTGGTGTTAGTTTGTATAAAAGAGATAATATAATAGTATTAATACAAACCGATTTACCTGACCCTGTAGTGCCAGCGATTAACAAATGTAGCATAGCAGTTAAATCCTCTATAATCGGTAATCCCGAAATACTTTTTCCTAATGCAATAGGTAAATTAATCTCTCTTTTTTTAAATTTTTCATCAGAAATAATCTCACTTAAAAAGACATTCTCTCTAGCTTGATTAGGAATTTCAATTCCTACCGTGTTTTTTCCGGGTATTGTAGCAACCCTTGTAGAAAGAGAGCTTGTGTTTCTAGCAATGTCATCAGAGAGATTAATTATTTTAGAAACTCTTATTCCAGGAGCAGGCTCAAACTCATATAAAGTTACAACAGGGCCATGACTAATTTTTTTGATCTTTCCTTCAATATCAAAATCTGAAAAAATTTTTTCTAAAAGCTCAGGATTAGCATGTTTGTTATCTGAATTTTCGAATTTTAAATAATTTTTTGAAGATTTTTTCAAATATTCAATTGGAGGTAATTTTAATTTTCTTGTAATGAAATTTTTTTCAACTTTTTTAAAAGGCAAGTTAGGTTGAGTAGTTTCAGTTTTAATATTTTCATTAATTTTTTTTTCCAAATTTATTTCGACATCAGAATTAAAATTTTTTTGTTTTAATTTTGAAAAAAAAAATTTCTTCATAAAAAGTAATACCGATTTTATTAATCTGATAAAAGTCTTGATATTGAATTGGATACTTAATAAGAAGAAAATTATTGTTAAACTTAATAATAAAAAAAAGATTATATTTTGATCAACTGATCCATTAAAGCTATAAATAAATTCTTTTATATTACGACCAACAAAACCCCCATTTCCATTTATGATTAACCAGAAAGAATCATCTTTATAAATACTTGTAACCGTGGAACCGGAAATAATATAAATTATCGAATAAAATAAATTTGATAAAATATTTTCAAGCTTTTTACATTTAATTATTAATATACCTGTAAAAAAAATAGTAATACAAAATAAAAATGAAATTATACCAAATGATTGTAAAATTAGATCCGATATAACACTTCCATAAAATCCGAATAAATTCTGTATTTTTGTATTTTCTGAAACTATAAAATTTGGATCTTCGGGCGTGTAAGTAGATAGGGATAATAAAAGAAAAAAAGATAATAAAACTGTTAATAAACCAATAATTTCAATAATTCTTTTATTAAAAAAACTAGATATTTTTGAATAATTTGCTGATTGCATATCGTTGATTCGAATTTATAACTTTGTATCATTTATTCAATATCGTTAAAATTCTTAAAAAATTAGCTTAATTTTTAAAGAAAGCTTGACCTTAAATAAACGTTAATTGATAATGTTTTTTTATAAAGCGGGAGTAGCTCAGTGGTAGAGCGAAACGTTGCCAACGTTTAGGTCGAGGGTTCAATTCCCTTCTCCCGCTCCAATATTCCAAGTAACCACTCACTTTTTGATTTTGGATTGTCACACACTTGTCACACACTTTTTTCAAAGATAATTGTTATGAATAAGATGTTGGGTTAAACTAAACCCAATGAAAAAACTATCTACTTACCTGTTTTTAATTCTCTTCAGTTTCTCAGCACCCTCTTTTTCTGCTGATATATCCGAATATGAAATTGAGGGAATTAGTATAGGCGATAGTTTATTAGATCATCTATCCAAAGAAAAAATAATAACTGGAATAGAAAGGACCAAACCCGCGTATAATTATTTAACCGACGAGTTTGGAGAAGTATATTTGTTTGGTAAATTTGAAATTTATGATCGCTTGGCATTTAAAGTAAAACCAAATGATAATAATTATATAATTTATAGTATAAAAGGATCAATTTCATATGACGATAAATTAGAACAGTGTTTTGCAAAGCAAAAAGAAATTGTAGAAGATTTTTCTTTATTATATGAAAACGCTAGAAAAGTTGAACAAACTCCTGTATTTCCATTTGATCCTACTGGTAAAAGCAAAAGTCATAACATCCTTTTTATTTTTGATTCAGGAGATGAAATTAAAGTCGCTTGTACAGAATATGAAAAAAGTCTAAAAATTAAAAATAATTGGGATGATAGTCTTCAAATTGTAATTGCAAAAAAAGAAATTATTGCTTGGTTGCGTAATCATATCAATTAATTGTTATGGTGCAGAGGCACACACTCGGCACACACTCTTTTTTAAATTATGATTATTACCGTTGTGGTTTAAGGGTTTTTGGATTTGGCGTATTACTTCAATTCCCTTCTCCCGCTCCAAAATTTTCACGTTGCTAGTCTAATGATCACAATTTGATCACACCTGATCATGCTCTACGGTGTACGGAACACGTTGCCAACGTCTGTGTCCTTTGTTCTTGTCCCCTGCTAATCCTTAACAATTTCATAAGTAAATCCTGTTGGCTGCAGTGTGGGACGCAGTTTGTCTCATTAACAAAAGGAATAAAGACATGGCTTACATACGGTCACGCAGGGAGAAATTTTTATTTTAAATAATCTTCTATCGAATTATACTTATTGAATTTTGATTTATCTAAAGATAACATTTGTTACAATTATTGCGTTGATTACAATTATATCTGCAGCTATACAGATTACCTTTGATTCTGATCAAACACTTAATAATATTTTAAAATGGAACTATTTTTGCTTTTTATTAACTTTCTATCTTTTGTCCGCAATATTCTGGAAAAAAAAATTAATAAATAACGTTTGTTTTTTAAAATTAAACACAAAATGCTTATTAATATAAAATGAAGGAAATTATAACAATTCGTATTTCTAGTATAATAATTTTTTTACTGCCTATGCTAGCAATCAATTTAAGTTTGTTATTTAACAATTATATATCCCTGTACAGTGTGGACGATTATAAATTTATTTTATCCATTTATGATAAATTTCCGATTTTAGAACGAATACATTTAAATGCCCTAGAAAAACATTACCTGCTTACTGAAACAACTTTACCATATATAGATGGAAGAATATCAATAAGTGCTGCTGTAAGGGGTTATTATACAAATAACTTTATATTTAAGCCTGCTATTTTTTTATGTTGTGTTTTCATGTTTTTGTATTGGAATAATTATAAGAACATTATGAAAAAAATTATAGAGACAAAAAAATCTGAAATTAATTATTTTTTCATTGCCGGTGTTGCTTCTACAATTTTTTTATTTTTACATGCTTATTTTTTAGGCAAACCAGATTGGAAAGAACTTTATAATGTTGACCTCTACAAATTATTCAGAAGATTTATTATTATTTCATTTATTTTATTAGAGTTGACTGCACAATTTCTTTTAGTAATTAAACTAACAAAAATAAGAAAAAGTATACTTCACTTAATAAAACAAAAAGTTTTATGGATTAAATTGAGTTTTAGTATTTTTTTAATAATATTTACTATTGTAGTTGCCTTGGTGATGAGTTTTATAAATCAAAGTGATGCTTTTAATAATATCGTTGAATGGAACTATGTTATGCTTCTTTTAGCCTATTATTTGTTATCATTTTTTATTTGGAAGAAAGTCTAAAAACCCCAGTCCACATACTTAACATTATGTGTATGCAAGATAATGACTCGATCTTTTTGAGTGTAGGAAAACAGAGTTACTTAAAAATTTCAAATTCCAAAATCAAAAGAGACTCCTTTTGCAGCGACCATTGTGATTCAATCTGACTCAATTTGATCACACTGATCACACTAAATCGTTGAAATCTCATACAATCTATGATTCAATAAACGTAGAGACTTTGTTATGAATTATTGTGAAAACAGAGGCATAACAACGTTAGAAAGAGACAAAGCGAGAGATAGTTGGGACATGCTCTGCGGTATACGGAACACGTTGCCAACGTTTAGGTCGAGGGTTCAATTCCCTTCTCCCGCTCCAAATCGGAAAAATAAAAAAAATTTTTCAATCAGAAAGTTAAAGACTAAAATTATTTGAAAGAAACCATTTTTTAAATCTGTCATTTATAATTGAGATCTCATTATTTGAAAAATGTTGTTTCCATTCTCCATCTTTGTAATTTGATATATGACCAGTTTGAAAACCTGTTTTTTCATCGAATATTCTTATATTATTTTTATCAAAAGTAAGTAAATTTTGCTTATATATTTTTTGTTTTTTTTTTATCTTTTTTTTTATAAAAATTTCCTTTTTTTTTATCATTTCAGATACTTTTTCCTTTGAAAATTTTTTAATAATTTGGTCAACTATTTTTTTGTTAATTTCTAAATTTAAAAATTTTTCTAATTGAAAAAAAATTTTTCTAGGATTATTACCTATATCTTTAAAATTAATTTCTAATAAATTTTCCTTTTCAAAATTTTCTCTATAATGCCAAATTCTATTTATAGAATTTTTAATAAAATTTATAGATTGTTGAAAACTATAATTTTTTAATTTCATAAAACGTTTGTATGATATTACTGCGTCCCGCGGATCTCTGATATTAATTAATATTTTCGTTTTATTTGTGTACTCTTTTTTTATTAATTTATGAATTTTGATTATTGAAATAAAATCATTTTGATTTTTTAAATTTCTAAAGTGATAATCTAACATTTGATCATCGTCTTGTGGTATGTGTAAAGGAATAATTTTTTTTTCCAGATTAACAAATATTTCTCTTACAACATTATATATCCACATTCCTCCAGTTCTTGGTGCAGATCCAACTATTATGCTTTTATAATTCATTTATTTATTACTTCCAAAATTTTTTATTACCTTTTAAAATAATTAAATTTTGATTAATTTAAAAGACAAAGAATGAGATACCACATGATAAAAAAAAATATAATGATTTCTCTGTTGTTTGCTCTTAGTATTTTTTTTCTATGGAAATCGGGTATTCTTTATACTTATAGTCTTTCTCCAGTTATTAAGGAAAATCAACTGCACATTTTTGCAGATTGGGCTACACCAATTAAATTAGCAATATGTCATCAATTAGGCTTTAACGTTTTTTATACTAGTTCTTGCCTTAATTATCCTTTTAATTATGGTAACATTTTATTATATATTCCATATTTTAAATCGCTTGAAAAATTTTATTTTTTTTATATTCCAATCATAATATGTTTTTTATTTATTTTCTCGATTGTTAGTTTAATTAAGCCAAAAAATTTTTTTGAATTTTTTTTATTAATATTAATAATTTTTGCTCCATCAAGTTTACTTGCTATTGAAAGGGGTAATACTGACATTGTAGTTTTTCTCTTTATTGTATTGATTGTTTATTTCAATTCTTCAACATTAAACTTTTTAATTTTAACTTTAGTAAGTTTGGCAAAATATTATCCACTTACTTTAATGGTAAATTTTTTTATTGAAAAAAAGAGATCAATAATACAGATAATAATAACTTTATTGTTATTTATAATGACCTTTGGTTTCTTTTTTTACCTAACTGGTGAAAGTTTAGAACTCTTTCAACATAAATTGAAAATGATTTCTCCTACATGGGGAAATCAGTTTTCAATTAGAGGCTTATCGTTAGTTTTGAAAAAATTAAAAGATTTTGATTATTCTACAGTTTTAATTATCAGTTATATTTTTTTCATTTTTTCTTCAATCGTTTCATTTAAAATTTTTCAAAAATCAAATTTTATTTCAAAAGTAAATATTTCTTTTTTTGAAGAAAAATTATTTATATTAGGTGGTAATTTATCTATTTCTGTTTATTTGATATCTGATAATGTACATTATAGGGAAATATTTTTAATTCTACTTTTACCATTCGTAATAAAATTAAAAGACAATTTTAAAATTAAAATATTTAAATATTTGTTCTATTTTATTTTATTTAAATACATTTTTTTTATCTTCGCAAATTATTTTATTATGTTTAAGATGTATTTTACTTTTATATATATCAAAGCATTTTTTGATATTGTTTTAGTTAGTTTATTTACAGCTATTTGTGTTATTATGAATATTGAGATTTTGAAACAATTTACAAAGAAATGACACAACTTTCAGAAAAAAAATGTATCCCTTGTGAAGGAAATATTTCAGCTTTCAATTATTCTGAAATTCACAAATATTTAAAAAAAGTAAATGGTTGGGAAGTAAAACAAAATAATAAAAAAAGTTATTATTTAGAAAAAAATTTTAAATTTAAAAATTTTTTATCTAGCCAAAAATTTGTTAATTTAGTAGGAGATATTTCAGAAAAAGAAGGTCACCATCCAGATATTAATTTTGGATGGGGATATGGCAAAATTAAAATTTATACTCATGCAATTAACGGCTTATCTGAGAATGATTTTATTCTAGCAGCAAAAATTGATAATATTTCTAATGTTTAAAATGTCTAGTTTTTGAAAAAACTAAGACAGTTCCCGTTTTATCAGCTAATTTTATTATTTCCTTATCTCTAATTGATCCTTGAGGTTGAATAACTGCGCTAATTCCTGATTGAATTAACTTTTCAAGAGCATCTGTAAATGAAAAAAAAGCATCAGATGCAGCGACCGAATTTGAAAGATTTTTAAATTGAAACTTTTTGGCTTTATTTATTGCCAAGTCACAACTGTCCAACCTGCTTGGTTGTCCCGAACCTATTCCTATTGTTGATTTCTCTTTGGTTAGTACTATTGCATTTGATTTTACATATTTACAAACATTAAATGCAAAAATTAGACTTTCCATTTCATCTTTAGATGGTTTTTTTTTTGAAACTACTTTTAAATTTTTTTTATTAATAATTAAATCATCTGAATTTTGATATAAAAACGTTTTTTTATAAAACAGGATATTTGAATTACCCTTATTTTGAAAATTACTTGCATTTATTAATCTGACATTCTTCTTTTTTTTTAAGATTTTCAAAGCATCTTTTTTAAATTCATTTGCAATGATAATTTCAAAATAAGACTGGTTAAGCTTTTTTGCTAAATTTTTTTCAATTTTAAAATTACATGATACTACTCCTCCATATGCACTCATAGGGTCACAATTAAAAGCTAAATTGAATGATTTTAAATTATTTTTTTCTATTGAAACTCCACAAGGATTTGCATGTTTAATAATTACAGTTCCACTATTTTTTTCAAAAGATTTAGAAATTGATAGAGCAGAAAAAATATCATTGTAATTATTAAAGCTTAATTTTTCTCCATGTAATTGTTTTATATTTAAATTATTTTCATTTGAATAAATAGCAGCTTTTTGATGTGGATTTTCACCGTATCTTAAGTTTTCAATTAATTTTCCAGTAAAAGTTTTTTTATTTGGAAATTGAACATCAAACTTATCATTAAAATAATTTGCAATTATAGAATCATAATTTGCAATTTCATTAAATGCATTTATAGCCATTTGTTTTCTGAAGCTCAAAGATGTTGAACCTGTGTATTTATTTATTTCGTTAATTACGTGTATATAATTTCTTGGATTTGTGATTACTAAGACACTATTGAAATTCTTGGCTGCTGCTCTAACTAAAGTAGGGCCACCGATATCAATATTTTCAATTATACTTTTAAAATTATTTTTTTTTTTTATAACATTTTCGAAAGGATAAAAATTTACAATAACTAAGTCTATTTCTTCAAAATGATTTTTAATAAGATCAAGTTTGTGATTCTTATTGTTTCTTATATTTAATATCCCAGCATAAATTTTAGGATGAAGTGTTTTTACTTGACCTCCGAGTATTTCATTAGAGCCAGTAAAATTTGAAATTTCAATACTTTTAAAACCAAATTTTTTTATTTTTTTATGTGTTTTTCTAGAACTAATAATTTCAATTTTATATTTGGTAAGAACGGATAACAAACTTTTTAAAAATGATTTATCAGAAATAGAAATTAAAGCTCTTTTAATTTTAACTATATTTTTCATTAAGATATTTTTTCAAAACTCCATTCGATTATTTGATTTTTTCCATTAGTCATGCCTAAAATATATATATTTTCATTTTCTATAATTTTATTCTTATTTCCTAAATAAATACCTTTTTCAATTAATACTTCTTTATTATGACAACTAAACTTCCATCCTTCGCCATTTTTTAAACTCAATAAAACAGATTGAGAATTTTTAGTTTTTACCATTTTTATTCCAGGATAAATATGAAATCTAATTCCGTAGCTTATATTACTAACCTTTTTATTTTTAATTAAATTATCTATTCCAAAGAAAATTTTCTCTTTTTTTATAAATTTTATGGATCGTTCATGAATATAACCATATCTGTTTTGATATCCATTATGACTAGCAATAATATTTTGAAAATCTTTTTCAATAATAATTTTTTTTTTTACAATTTTTAATCCTTCATACAACCTATTTTCATGTTGGATTTTAAAAGGATAACTAGTTCTGAAAATACAAGAAGAATGATTATTTAAATATAAAGTTGAATGGGCTGCAGTAGATCTACTTAATAATTTTATTTTATTATTTTTATTTATATCAAAACCTAAATTACAAATTAATTTTTCTTCGTTTGAAGTTATTTCAAATGAAAGACATCCAGATTGATATTTTTTTGAATATTTGAAATCTGGAGAGTTTCCAATATCCATTATAAGAACTATTTTTTTATCTTTAAATATAACATATCCATTTTTTTCTTTTGAACTATCATCAAAATTATAATTGAGATAATTTAGATATTTTTCAAATTCTTCGTTTTTTACTTCTGAAGATCCATTAAAGAGCGGTAATTCATTTAAATTTTTTGATAAAAAACTATAAGATTTTCCACAATTAAAAATTATTTCCTCCAGATAATCAGGTATTTGATTTTGTGATTCTTTTATCCATTCTTTTATTAAGATTAAATATTTTAGGCAAGCCATTAATTCCTCGGGGTTTCTAGATTTTGGAAATCCAGAATTATCAAAATTATTTTTGATAAATTTTTGAAGTATCGATAAGCCTAATTTATAATGTTTATATTGATTTTTAAATACCAAACCAACTAAAATTAATAATGAACAACAAATTAATTTATTTTCATTATCTTCCAAGCTATCAATATTTATTAATAAATGATTAGTTTGTTTTATTATGCTTAAAATAAATTTTTCTTTATATTTTAGACCAGACCCATCTAAAGTTAAATTAGAATTTGAAATCCAAGCAATTAGTCTTTTGCTAAGCATATCTAATTTCCATGTTTCTTCATTAAAATCATTATTGTTATCAATCCAATTTTCAATAATAGTTTGTGCCGAAGCTTTATTTGTTTTGATATCTAGGAATGTAAGCCATAAAAAATTATGTAAATTTTGAAATTCTAGTTTATTTTTGGAGCTTAATTTCCAAAGAGAATTCAGCGAGAAACTTTCAATTTTAATTTTTTTTTTATTAAACGATGTTAGAGAATTAATTATATGTGAACTTGGTTTGTAATTAAATTTAGAAGGTAAATTATTTGAAATTTTTTTGTTATAAAAATTTGATTTAAAATAAAATATTTTTAATTTAAACAAAAAAAATTTAAAAATTAAAAAAAAGTATTCACTTATACTTTTTATTTTTTGCATTAAATTAATGATTTCTTAGAATCTCAATGTTCTTTTTAATATTACCTTCATTATTTTTAAATATTGTAGTACCTGAAACTAAAATATCAACACCCGCTTTTTTAGCTATTTTAGCATTATCAAAATTAATTCCTCCATCTATTTCAATTTCTACAGCGAGTTTTTTTTGATCAATTTCTTTCCTTAACAATTTAACTTTTTCTAATGTTTCTTTAATAAATTTTTGACCTCCAAAACCAGGATTTACACTCATTATCAAAACTAAATCAATTAAACTAAGAACAGGTAGTACTTTTTCTATAGTAGTTTTTGGGTTAAGAGATACACCAGCTTTTTTACCAAATTTTTTAATTTCATTAATTGTTTCAATTAAATTATCAGTGGATTCGGGGTGTATTGTGATTATATCCGCACCAGCTTCTGCGAAATTTTTTATATATTTGTGAACAGGAGAAATCATCAAATGTACGTCGAATGGTAAAGAAGTGTGTTTTTTAAGATCTTTTATAACATCTGGGCCGATAGTTATATTTGGAACAAAATGTCCATCCATTACATCTATATGAATTAAATCTGCTCCAGCTTTTTCTAACTCAAAAATTTCAATACCTAATTTGCTAAAATCTGCTGATAAAATTGAAGGAGATATTTTAACTGCCGAAGACATAGGAAAATTTATATTTTTATATTTTAATAAAGTCAAAAAAAGATTTTAATAAACCATTCATTAAATTTTTAAATCTATTTATTTCGTCTATTTTCAACCAAACTATCAACGACCGATGGATCAGCTAAAGTTGTGGTATCTCCAAGTTGATCATGTTCGTTAGATGCAATTTTTCTTAAAATTCTTCTCATTATTTTACCTGATCTAGTTTTTGGTAAACTCGGAGTAAATTGTATAAGATCTGGTTTTGCAATAGGACCAATTTGCCTTCTTACCCAAAGTTTTAAATCTCTGTCTAATTCACCAGAAGGTTTTTCACCAACATTTAATGTTACATAGCAATAAAGACCATTCCCCTTAATATCGTGAGGATATCCCACAACTGCTGCCTCAGCAACTTTTGGATGTGCAACGAATGCACTTTCTATTTCTGCAGTACCAAGATTATGTCCTGATACAATTATTACATCATCAACACGTCCAGTAATCCAGTAGTAACCATCTTTGTCTCTTCTACATCCGTCACCAGTAAAATATTTTCCATCATGCTGGGAAAAATAAGTGTCAATAAATCTTTGATGATCTCCGTACACTGTTCTCATTTGTCCGGGCCATGATTGAGTAATACAAAGCCTTCCTTTGCACGTTCCTTTTAAAGTTTGTCCTTTTTCATCAACAATAACTGGCTCAATTCCATAAAATGGTTTTGTTACAGAACCAGGTTTTAAATCAATTGCTCCTGTTTGAGGTGAAATTAATATTCCACCTGTTTCGGTTTGCCACCAAGTATCTACTATTGGACATTTGGAATCACCAACAGTTTTAAAATACCACATCCAAGCTTCGGGATTTATAGGCTCTCCAACTGTACCTAAAAGTCTAAGAGATTTTCTACTAGTTTTTTTAACTGGTCCTTCCCCTTCTTTCATGAGAGCTCTAAGTGCAGTTGGTGCAGTATAAAAAATATTTACTTTGTATTTATCAACTATTTTCCACCATCTTGAACTGTCCGGATAATTTGGTACTCCTTCAAACATTATTGTAGTTGCCCCGTTAGCCAAAGGGCCATAGATTATATAACTATGTCCCGTAATCCATCCAATATCAGCGGTGCACCAAAAAATATCTTTATCCCTATAATTAAATATGTATTGGTGTGTCATAGATGCATAAACCATGTATCCACCTATGGTGTGCAAAACACCCTTAGGTTTACCTGTTGATCCTGAAGTATAAAGTATAAATAATGGATCTTCAGCATTCATTTCTTTCGGAACGCATTCGTCAGAAACATTTGAAATAATTTCATCATACCAAATATCTCTATCATTAACCCAATTAACTTCGTTGCCAGTTCTTTTTACAATCACACATTTCTTTACGTTTGGACATTTGATTAAAGCCTCATCAGCTATTTCTTTTAACGGAATAATCTTTCCACCTCTTAACCCTTCATCAGCAGTAATTATATAGTCAGACTTACAGTCATTTATTCTTCCAGCTATTGAATCTGGAGAAAAACCACCAAAAATAATAGAATGTATTGCTCCAATTCTTGCACAAGCTAACATGATGTAAGCAAGTTCAGGTATCATGGTCAAATAAATTGTGACTATGTCACCCTTTTTAATTCCTATACTTTTTAATCCATTTGCAGCTTTACAAACATTTCTATGAAGTTCTTGGTAACTAATAGTTTTGGAATTTTCAGGGTTATCTCCAACCCAAATTATTGCAGTTCTATTTTTCTTGTTTTTCAAATGTCGATCAATGCAATTTGCAGAAGCATTTAAAGTTCCGTCATAATACCATCTTATTCTAACATCTGTCTTACTATAGTTTACATCTTTAACTTTAGTATAAGGTTTTATCCATGTAATTCTTTTTCCTTCTTTCTTCCAAAAATTTTCATTATCTTTGATAGAAAAATTATATTTTTTTTCATATGCTCTTTTGTTTACATAAGCTCGTTTGGACCAAGCTTTAGATATTTTAATAATCAACTCTTTTTCTGATTCTGAGATAATTTTTTTTCTAGTTTTTGACTTCGCTTTCTTTATTTTCTTCCTAACTTTTAATTTCTTTCTTTTATCTTTTTTAGTCACAAATCTCTCTTCAATATTGATTCATTTTACCTATCTTGCATATTTTTTTCCAGTATTTTATATTAATCTCCATAACAGATAATCGATTTTGTTTTACCAGCACTAATTCTTTAAAAAAATCATTATTTTTAATTTCTTTCAAAGTTACCGGTTTTGTTAATTCATCTTCAGCATGAACTATCACTGATACAAACTTATTAGTTTTATCTGACTTGTCTTTAAAATGTTCTTTAATTACTTTAACAATTCCTACAATTCTTTTTTCTTTACTTGTATGATAAAAAAAACATAAATCGTTTTTTTTCATACTTTTTAAACTATTGGACGCTTGATAGTTCCTAACCCCATTCCATTCTGTACTTTGATTTTTTGAATTTAATTGATTTTTCCAAGACCAATCTTCGGGTTCAGTTTTCAGCAACCAATACTTCATAATACTAAAAGATAGACGTAAGAACCACTTATAGCAAACCAACAGTCTAAAAGGGAGCAAGCATAGTACACGACGTACTACACAAAATTTTTCATCTAACGCGACCTTGGCAACACACGTTGTTTCTCAGCTGCTTCTTTTGCGTTTTTTTCTTTCTTGTTTTTCCTTTTCTTCATCTTTTTTAAGTTTTTCTTTAACATTCGGATTTGTCGTATTTTCCTTTTTGATGACAATTTTTTCATTTAATGTTGTTCAATTAATTCAGACTTTTTCCAGATACCTTTTAAAACTCTTCCATCGTGAAATGTATAAGTTCCTAATCCATGAAGTTTAGCATCTTTCCATTCTCCAACATATTTTGCACCGTTTGCCCATGTGTAAATTCCTTGTCCATGTTTCATATCGTTCTTAATTCCTCCAACGTATTTATTGCCATTGGCGTATATGTTGGTTCCTTTACCGTTTCGCTTATTATTTTTGTATTTTCCAATATATTTATTTCCAATAGAGTCTATCAAAGTTCCTTGTCCATGGTAATTGCCATCTTTAAATTGACCTATATATGTGTTTCCATTGGGATTTGTGGCAGTTCCCAGTCCATTCAGAAGACCATATTTGAATTCACCAATATGTCTAGTTTCATGTGAAAAAGTCATGATTCCTTGTCCGTTTGGCTTATTATACTTTAATTCTCCAATGTATTTTATTCCATCAGGATAAGTTAAGGTTCCTTGCCCGTGAAAATTTCCATTACTATATTCTCCTTCGTATAAAATTTTTTTGTTTTTATATTGGTCCTTATATAAGAGATCATATGCAATGCTTTTTTTCTCGCTTCCAAAACAATTTGTCCATTTGAAAGAATCAGTTCCCTTACAGCTAGGTAACGAACTTTCTGCCAGAGCTGTATTGTAAAACATTAAACCCAGAACCAAGATCCCTAAAAGCTTTTTCATTGAGTTCAGCATACTACAGAATTTCTGGGCACACTATGGACTCACTCAGACAGATTTTTTTAACGTTCTAAAATTAAAAAGCTAGATTTAGCAGGGGCCTAGTAGACTGGTCCAAGGAGCCAGAGTCCTGAAAAGGCTTGTGTCGGCGGCCGATTCCGACCCTGGTCACCATAATTTTAGCTAAAAATTAAGGTAAAAAAATTAATTTATTAATAGACAAAACTATTTGTTGACAAAACATCATTAAATCTAATAAGGATGCGCATTGCTTAAATGTAAGTAATATAAGTTAAACAATAAAGAAAGAGTAAAAATGAGTCTAAAAGGTAAAGTAAAATGGTTCAATGGAGCAAAAGGTTATGGTTTTATTGAAAGAGAAGATAAAGAAAAAGATGTGTTTGTTCATTCATCTGCAGTTCGTGATGCTGGTTTAAACCAGCTGGATGAGGGTCAAGAAGTAACATTCGAAGTAGAGAATGGTGAAAAAGGTCCATCAGCAGTTAGTTTAAAAATTGCATAAAACATCATAAAACAAAAGCCTGATTTTTTAAGAATAAACTTAATTTAATTTTTTGATTAATTAAGTAGTTATTTTAAATAGTCAGGCTTGTTCTTATATATCAGCTGGTAGAGCAGAGCCCAGAAATAGTTTTTTCATTTATCCCGCCTCTGGTTTCGGGTGCTTTGTGATTATATATTCAGTTTAGTTAGAGCTTCCTGGAGTAATTTAACTGACTCTTTATGTTTACCCGTATTATGAGCCTCTTCGCCTTCTTGACGCAATTTTTCAATTTCAGCTACCTGTTTTTCTGACAATTCTTTAGCAGTTGCAAGTTTGGCATCAACTTCTTTCATTAAGACCGGACAAGCGCCTGCATAAGCATAGGAAGTGATCAGAAAGCTTGATAATAAAATCATGACAATTTTTTTCATATTTTTCTTTCTTATTTAATTTAAAATATAATACCAAGATGTTCTATAAGAGTCTGTCGGTATATTTCTTAGCTAAAATACCAAAGTGCGGGTGAATGTTTCTAAAATAAATTTAAAGACCAATCTGTCGCTGGCATAATTACAAGATAACGACCCACTTTTATTTAACAAAATTTAGAAAAAAATTTGAAAAACCAATATTTCATTTAAAATTTTATTCCAGCCCCTTTTAGAAAAGGAGCTTTTTCGTCTAGTGGCCATCTAGCTTTTGCCGGGAAATCAAGTTTATTTGAAAGACCTAACTTAAATCTTTCTATACCAGCCCACGCAATCATTGCAGCATTATCGCTGCATAAGTTTTTTGGTGGAAATATTGGTTCAAAATTATTTTTAACTGAAAGATCAATTAATTTTTTTCTTATTTTATTATTAGAAGCCACTCCTCCTGCAATTACAAAAACTTTTTTTTTATTATTGTGTTTTTCTTTAAACAAATTCATTGCAAATTTACTTTTTTCAGAAAGTATATCTTCAATTGTTTTTTGAAACGAAGCTGCAAGATGATATTTTTCTTCTTTATTTTTTATTTTTTTGGAAATTTTTAAAACTGCGGTTTTTAATCCAGAAAAAGATAGATTACATCCGCCTTTATGGATAATTGGCTTAGGTAACTTAAAGTAATTTTCATTACCTTTTTTTGCAAACTCTTCAATTTTTGGTCCACCTGGAAATTCTATTCCCAAGAGTTTGGCAGTTTTATCAAAAGCTTCACCTACTGCATCATCAATTGTTGTTCCCAATCTGTTATAGTTATTAACACCCTTGACTTCTAAAAACTGTGTATGCCCTCCAGAAATTAATAATAGTAAGTAAGGAAAATTAATTTTTTTTATAATTTTTGGACTTAAAGCATGACCCTCTAAGTGATTTACTGCAATCAAAGGTTTATTGAGAGAAGCTGCAATAGCTTTTGCAACACTTAGTCCAACTGTTAAACACACAATTAATCCTGGTCCAGCTGTTACAGCAATTCCGTCAACATCATTAATATCAGTTTTACTTTCCTTTAGAGCTTTATTGATAATAAAATCTATTTTTTCGACATGTGCTCTTGCTGCTATTTCTGGAACTACTCCACCAAATTCCTTATGTTCATCAATTTGACTAGAAACAACATTTGAAAGTATTTCAACGTTTCCATTAAAGTTTTCCCTAACTACTGATGCTGCTGTTTCATCACAACTTGTTTCTATACCTAAAAAAATTAATTGTTTTTTCATTGATTTATATTTTACCAATTCATAAAAAATTCAATATAAATAAACTTTTACATTTAAATTAATGATTAAAAATAAAATTATTATAGGTTCAAGAGGAAGTAAACTTGCAATTCTTTATGCAAAAAAAGCCAAAAAAACTATTTTGGATAATTATATTGATTTAAATATTGATATAAAAATCATAAAAACATCAGGTGATATTCATCATTCTAAAAGTTTATCTGAAATAGGAGGAAAAGGACTCTTTTCAAAGCAAATTGAAGAAGAGTTATTAGATAAAAAAATTGATATTGCTGTACATGCTTTAAAAGATTTGCCATCAGATGAAACTGATGGTCTAGAAACAATAATTTTTTTAAAAAGAAATGATCCAAGAGATGTATTTATCAGCCTTAATTATAAATCTATATTTGATTTAAAAGCTCATTCTGTCGTTGGAACTAGTTCTTTTCGAAGAGCTGCACAATTAAGTATTTTAAGAAAAGATCTAAATATAAAACTTATAAGAGGCAATGTAGATACAAGAATTCATAGATTAGAACAAAAAAAATTTGATGCGATTGTTTTATCGTATGCAGGTATAAAAATATTAGGTCTTGAAAACAAAATCTCTAAAGTTTTTTCCCTCGAAGAAATGTTACCTTGTGTTGGTCAAGGTGTTATAGCTTTACAAACTCGTAAAAATGATCAAGATATTTTAGATTTAATCTCTAAAGCTAACGATCTAAGTACGTTCAATTGTGTAATTGCTGAAAGAGAAATGCTTAAAACAATTGAAGGAGATTGTGATACTGCAGTTGGAGGACTTGCTACGATTGATAATAATTTGATAACATTAAAAAGTGAACTTTTTTCAATAGATGGTAAAAAAAAATTTTCAGCCGAAACTTCTGGTAGAATTGAAGAAGCTAAAAAAATTGGAATTAAAATAGGACAAGAACTTATTGCTAAAGCGGGAAATACTTACAAAAAAAGATAATATACCAATATGCATGTTATTATAACTAGACCAATTGAAGATTCTTTAGAATTAATAAGAAATTTAAAAATTATTAATTATACAATTACATATCTTCCGCTCATAAGTGTTAGGAAAATTTCCAACGAAAATATTAATTTTAAAGATTATAAGGGAATAATTTTTACTAGTGCGAATGCAATAAAATTTTTAAATATTAATGGTATATCTAAAAATATTTATTGTTTTTGCGTAGGTGAAGCCACCGAAAAAAAAGCAAAAAATATTGGATTTTATAATGCGATATCCGCAGGTGGTAACGTCGAAGCACTTATTGAATTAATTATTAGAACTTTCGATAAAAAAACTGGAAAGTTAATTTATATAAGTAGTGAATTTGTTTCAAAAGATTTAGATATTGAATTAACCAAAAAAGGCTATTTAGTTGATAGGATAGTTAATTATACCTCAGAACCAGTTGCTCAAATTGAGCAAAATACTTTAAAATATATAAAAAAAAATAAACCAGATGTTATTTGTGTTTATTCAGAAAAGAGCGCTATTAATTTAAAAGATTTAATTGGTAAATACTCATTAGTTGACGTAATGACGCAAACTAATTTAATGTGCCTAAGTAAAAAAATAGCGAGTGTACTAGAATTTATTAAGTGGAAAAAAATTATTTTTTTTAATCCAGGGGAGGAAGAATTTTTTTTAAATAAAGTAAATTAATTTATGGATGTATTTAAAAATTTTATAAATTTATTTTTTGAAGTTTGGAATGAGGGTATTTTAGGAATTGATATATTTCAAATATTAATTGGCCTTGGAATCTTTCTAATTTTTTTATTGTTTAGAGGATTAATTGGTAAAATTATTATTCGACGTTTAGAAAAAATAGCAAAAAAAACTTCAAATAAGCTTGATGATACTTTTGTAGAAGCGATGAAAGGTCCTGCTCAATTTTTTCCAATTGTAATAGGTTTTTTTATTGCAAGTAATTATTTAGAATTTAGTTCAGAGTCTCAGCAATTCGTAGATAATTTAAATAGATCACTAATTACAGTATTAATTTTTTGGTTATTGCATCAATTTATCCAGCCAGTTTCATATCTTCTGGGAGGTTTAGAAAAAGTTTTAACAAGAGAACTAACTGGCTGGATATTGAAGGCACTAAAAATACTTATAATTATTTTAGGTGCTGCTGCTGTATTAGATTTATGGGGTATAAAAATTGGACCAATTATTGCTGGGTTAGGTTTATTGGGTGTTGCGGTTGCACTGGGAGCACAGGATTTATTTAAAAACTTGATTTCTGGAATATTAGTTCTTGTAGAGAAAAGATTTAAAATTGGAGATTGGATTATTGTTGAAAATATTATTGAGGGTATTGTGGAACGTATTGGATTTAGATCTACAGTAGTTAGAAAATTTGATAAATCGCTTGCAATTATTCCAAATTTTCAATTTGCAGAAAATGCAGTTATTAATGTAAGTGCAACAACTAATTGGATAATCAGTTGGATTATAACATTGCAATATAACACGACTGTTGAACAACTAAAAAAAATTAGAGACGAAATAGAAAAATATATTACTACTCATAAAGATTATAAAACCGGCCTCGGTTATGCAGTTAGAGTAGATAAATTTTCAGATAGCTCTATTGATATGTACATTAGGTGCTTTACTGTAACAGATGATTGGGATGAATGGCTTGGAGTAAAAGAACGCTTAGCAATAGAAATTAAACAGATTGTAGAAAAAAATAATGCATCTTTTGCATTTCCTAGTCAGTCTATTTATGTTGAAAAAAAATGAAATCAATATTCCTTCTAGTAGATAGTGTTATAAATATTTATATTTGGCTTATTATAATTAATGTCATGCTTAGTTGGTTAGTAGCATTTAATATTTTAAACACTCAAAATAAATTTGTTTTTGCAGTACTAAATGCAACTCACCAATTAACAGATCCTGTTCTAAACAAAATTAGAAGATTTATCCCTAATCTAGGTTCAATAGATATTTCACCGGTTGTATTGATTCTATTGTTAATTTTTATTAGAAACCTCATTTTTGAATTACTTGCGCCAAATTTATTTTAGTTAAAATTATGTTTAAGATTGATGGAAAAAAAACTGCAGCTACTTTAAGAGAAAAATTAAAAAAAAAGATAAGCGAACTCAAATCTACATATAAAGCTATTCCTGGATTAACAGTAATTTTAGTTGGTGAAGATCCAGCAAGTAAAATTTATGTAAAAAATAAAGAAAAATTTGCAAACGAAGTTGGTATTAAATCTGAAATAGTTAGGTATCCCAATACAATTGAAGAAAAAACTGTTTTAAATAAGATCAAGGAATTGAATGAAGACTCTAATGTATCGGGTATTTTAATACAATTGCCTCTTCCAAAACATATTGACAAAAGAAAAATAATAGAAGCAATTTTGCCAGATAAAGATGTAGATGGTTTTCATCCAGTGAATGTTGGAAATTTATCATCTGGCTATGATAGCATGATACCTTGCACTCCTTTAGGCTGTTATTTGCTAATTAAAGACATTGAAAAGGATTTAAATGGAAAACACGCGGTTATTATTGGCAGATCAAATTTAAATGGTAAACCTATGGCTCAATTGCTTTTAAAAGAAAATTGTACTGTGACCATTACGCATTCAAAAACAAAAGATTTAAGAACTGAATGTAAAAGGGCTGATATAATTATTGCAGCTGTTGGTAGACCTAAGTTAGTTAGGGGTGACTGGGTAAAAAAAGATGCAATAGTTATTGATGTTGGTATTAACAAGACAGATTCTGGCTTAGTGGGTGACGTTGATTTTGATGAAGTATCAAAAGTAGCAAAAGCAGTTAGTCCAGTTCCCGGCGGTGTAGGTCCAATGACCATTGCCTGTTTACTAAGTAATACTGTTGAATGTTTTAAAAAAACTAGATCTAATTAAACTTATGATCTACGCTGTATTTTCCAGCACCTCTAACAAAAATGATTAAAAAACCACCTGCAATAGCAATATTTTTTAAGAAAGAAATTAATTGTATCTGATTTGAAAAATCTGTGTGAAAAATTACTGCGAGAGTTAAAGTGAATAATGACAGTATAAGTGCAGAAAATCTAGTTTGATAACCTATGATTAACAATATTGGAAACAGAATTTCAACAATGATTGCGGGGATAATTAAATTACCAGGAACATTAAAATCTTCCATGTATTGAATAGTTCCTTCGTAAGAAAAAATTTTTCCAACTCCATTAATTAGAAAAATCGCTGAAAGAAATATTCTACCTAACACTTCTATGACGTTCATAATTAATTTTTCTCAATAAGTTCTTTCAATTCCTCAAACTCTTCACATTTACAACCTTTAAGAACTTCTAATCTTTCTTTAGCTAATTCGATCCTATTTGTTTTTACATAAAGTTCGCCCAAGTATTCATTTATTCCTTTGTGATCAGGTTTAATTTCAAGACCAGCTAGATAAAATTTTTCTGCCTCCTCAAAATTTCCAGCTTTTCTTAAAGTAAAGCCTAAATAGTTTAAGATATCAGGATTTTTTTTATCTTTATTATAGGCTTTTTTCAATTTGTCATAAGCTTTTGAATATAGTTTCAAAGCTTTCTCTAATTTATCCTTCTTTTCAAGCTTTTTTGCCTTGACGACCAATCTTTTAGCAGCTTTATATAAATTTTCTTGATTACTACCGCTATCTTTTCCGCCGCTATCTCCACTCATAGCTGCTAGACTAAGATTTGTTAGTAACAAAAAAATAAAAGTAAAAATTATTTTTTTCATATTACAATCTATTTATTGCCTAAAATATATTACTACTTTCCAAGTTTTTTTGCTGCAACTTTTATGAAATTTTTTACATATTTCTTAGAAAATATTCTACCACTTTCGAACGAAGATTTTTTTTTAGAATAAATACTTCTTTTAGATTTCCTTCCAGCTATAGATATACTACCTTTATAGAGTTTTACTTTAATTTCACCCTTCACTCTGGATTTCTTTGCATCAATTATTTTTTGAAGAGATATTCTTTCTTTGGAAAACCAAAAACCATTATATATAAGCTCTGCATATCTTGGTATGATTTTTTCTTTAATATGCATGGTTTTTTTATCTAACGTAATTGACTCAATAGCTCTATGTGCGAACAAAAGAACAGTTCCCCCAGGGGTTTCATAAACACCTCTAGATTTAATTCCTAGAAATCTGTTTTCTACTAAATCGACTCTACCTATTCCATTTTTTCCTGCTAAATTATTCAGCTTCTCAAGCAATTTACTCGGAGAATATTTTTTTTTATTTAGTAAAATTGGATCTCCATTTTTAAAACCAATTTTTACTATCGTAGGTTTGCTAGGAGATTTTTCTGGAGCAATCGTTCTTTGAAAAAGATATTCCGGAGGATTATTGTTGAGATCTTCAAGCATTTTTCCCTCAGTTGAAGTGTGAAAAAGATTGTCATCAATAGAAAATGGTGGAGCACCTCTTTTATCTTTCGGTATGGAAATTCCATTTTTTTTTGCATATTTAATTAAATCGGTTCTTGAAGAAAATTTCCATTCTCTCCATGGAGAAATCACTTTAATTTTGGAGCCAAAATAATAATAACCTAACTCAAATCTTACTTGGTCGTTTCCTTTATCTGTTGCTCCATGAGAAACTGCAAAGGCTTTAAATTTTTTAGCTATTTCTATTTGTCTTTTTGCTATTAGAGGTCTAGCAATAGAAGTACCTAATAAATAACTTCCTTCATAAATAGCATGACCTCTTATCATCGGATAGACATACTCTTTTACAAAAATGTCTTTTAGATCCTCAATAATAATTTTTTTTGCACCCAGCAATTTTGCATTTTTAATTATTTTCTTTTTATCTATTTCTTGTCCAATGTCTGCGGTGAAAGCAATAACTTCAGCACTATAATTATCCTGAAGCCACTTAAGTATAATAGATGTATCCAAACCGCCCGAGTAGGCAAGAATAATTTTTTTTTTATTCATTATTTTTTAAGGAAATTCTACTATTTGATCATTTTTAATTTTTTCATGTTCAGGATAAAAAAACTCGCCAATAAAGTTGGCCATACTTTACTTATATGATTTACTTTGCGCATTAAAATTAAATATTTTAGCTACAATTTTTTTTAGCTGTATTATAGGCCTTGGAAAAGCCCATTAATGAATAATGGTCAATGGTTTGCTTTCCTTTATTTGTTCTTCCAATTATCATTACTCTAGAAGCTTTTTTCATTGCTTGGACAAATTTTTGTTCTTCTTCATCGTCATGAATCCAAGCAAAGTTTTCTTGAGCAAAAAAATCAAAAGTCTTTTTTCCTGATTTTGCTTTTACAATCTTTTCTTTCTGAAAAGTATATCCAGAAGTAGTGCTTATTTCGTCATTTATATCTTCGGTGGGTCGAAAACTTACAAATAATCTTGAAGGATTTCTTTCAAATTTTTTTGGCGTTCTTAGTATTGGAATAGATTGGGCAAAACAAATTTTGTTATTGTTTTCAGTTACGGTAAAAGTTTCCCAATCTTTAAATTTACCAATACTTTTAAGATCTTCAGCGGATCTAGCTGAAAAGGAAATTAAAATTATTATGAAAGAAATATATAACGAATTAATAAATTTTTGGTACATTTGATTTATGTATTTTTAAAGATTAAATAAATTTTTTCAATATATTGAAATTTTACTTTTTAGTTTATATATTGCTTATATGGAATTTAATAGACAAAATATTCGATCAAAAGTAAGTGCGACCGAAACACATGTAATTGATGAAGGCTTAAGATCATATATGTTAAAAGTATATAACTATATGTCTTCAGGCATATTTTTAACTGGCTTTATATCATTATTGTTATTCAAACTTTCAGTTGTGACTAATTCTGAAGGTGCAATTATCGGCCTAACGAGCATAGGTAATACCTTATATAATTCGGCTTTAATGTGGGTTGTAATGTTGGCACCATTGGGCGTTGTTTTTTACATGAGTTTTGGAATTGCTAAAATGAGTTCATTAAAAGCTCAAAATACTTTTTGGATATTTGCTGCTTTAATGGGAGCTTCCTTATCTTCGATTTTCTTAGTCTATACCGGATCAAGTATAACTAGAGTATTTTTTATTACTGCAGGAACATTCGCTGCTATGAGCATATATGGATATACCACCAAAAAAGATTTAACAAGACTTGGTTCATTCTTGATGATGGGTTTAATAGGAATAATAATTGCATCAATAGTAAATATTTTTATGAAATCTACTATGATGTATTTTGTAATTTCTATAATTGGAGTTTTAATATTTGTTGGACTGACTGCTTATGATACTCAAAAAATAAAAAATATGTATTTGATCAGCGATAGTGGAGAAATTATGGGCAAAAAAGCTGTTATGGGCGCACTAACTCTTTACTTGGATTTCATTAATTTATTTATAATGTTGCTTAGGTTATTTGGTCAAAGAAGATAATTTTTCAGTTTACAAGTTTAAAATTTTTCCATCTTGTTTTATTTAATAATTCTTCTAAATTTTTGGATATATTCAAAATATTTCCTTGGGAATCTGATGTAAAGTATTTTAGATTTTTATTTTTTTGTCTAAAATTTTTACTTATTCTAAACTCTGCATTTTCAGAGGCTCTTTTGTATACATTAAAACTAACTTCTCCTTTTTCTTTTGAAATATTTAAACCATAATCTTTCCAAAAACCTTTAGAAACCATCCTGGCATAAAGATTAAGAATTATTTTTAATTCAGATTTGTCAAAAAAATAATTTACCTTCTTCTTTGCTAAATTTGAGTTTTTTATTATAAGTTTTAAATGATTCATTTATTTTTTAATTTGATATTTTTTTATTAATGGAATTTGTGAAGCGGTAAATAAAAAACTAATTGGTAATAATCCCCAAACTTTGAAATTTACCCAAAATTCTTCCGATTGAGTTCTCCACACTATTTCATTTAAAATTGCTAAAAAGAAAAAAAATAATATCCATCTATCATTAAATTTTTTCCATCCTTCATCTAATAGTTTAAGTGAATTTTTAAATAGTTTTTTGAGCAGAGGTTCTTTTGAAAAGAATTTTCCAAATATTAACACCAATGCAAATAATATGTTTACCACTGTTGGTTTCATGTACATAAAAATAGGATTATTAAAATATAATGCCAAACCTCCAAAAAATGTTATCACAATTCCACTTGTAAGAGGTATAAAGGGAACTTTTTTTTCTAATAAATAAATTATTGCAAGTGATAATAGAGTTGCAATTATAAGAGGAGGTATGGCAACCCTCAAATTAAGTCCGCTTTGGTAGTAAAAAATGAAAAAAATTAAGAGAGGACCAAAGTCTGTAATAAATTTAATGAATCCTTTATTCATTTAATATATGCTAGCATATCCATATAACTTTAAACTATTTTTTACTATTGATTTTTTTTTAAATATAACTATTTTGAACTTATCTCAATGACAACTAAAACTGCGAAATTTTCAATGGGCAATGTAGTTAAACATAAACATTTTGATTTTAGAGGTGTGATTTATGATGTTGATTTTGAGTTTAATAATTCTGAGGAGTGGTACCAGTCTATTCCGAAGGATGTTAGACCAAGAAAAAATCAGCCCTACTACCATCTTTTAGCTGAAAATAATGAAATTACATACGAAGCTTATGTTTCAGAACAGAACTTAATTTTAGATGATTCTGAAGAACCCATTAGGCATCCTTTAATTAACGAAATATTTTCAGGAAAAAAAGGTTCAGGATATTTTAAGCCTTCAAACTAGATTAACCTGCCATAAATTAAACATAGTTCATACAAATCTTGAACAAATTAAGATTCGATAATATACGTATAGCCTAGTTAGGGACGTATATTCTAAGCATCATTATCTCCCTCTTCGTTCTTAATTGGGCTAGTTTGCCTAATATAAATTTTTTTTCATATAATATTTATTTTCATTATAATTTAAGGAAAAATGAAAAAAGATAGGTTTTTTTAAACTAATTTAGTGTTTAAAATAATGATTACGAAGTATATGTTAAAATATATGAAACTATTAAATAGATTATTGCTTCCTATAATATTAATTGCTGGATTGGGGTCGACAAGTCTTGCTGAAGAAGAAAAATTACAAGTACCAAATACACAATTGAATATGTATTCTGGAATGTTTGATTTCAGTGATGAAAAACAAAGAGCTGTATTAGTTGGCTTTCAACATCAAAATGAAGAATTATATAGAGATACATTTTTAGGAACCTTATCACCTATAACAGGAGGTTTTGTAACAGAAAACCAAGCCCTTTATGCTTATACGGGAGTTGAATGGAATTTCGATATTGGCCCGCTCAATTTTACACCAAGTTTTGCACCTGGGCTTTATGGTGAAGGAAAAGGAAAAGATTTAGGTCATATCCTGGAATTTAAAAGCGAAGTTCAAGCATCGTGGAGCCTATCTAAAAATAGTGAGCTAGGCATGTCATATAATCATTTATCAAATGCAAGTTTAGGAGATAAAAATCCTGGAGCAAACAGTTATATGTTTAATTTCTTGAAAAGATTTTAAGCTTGATTTTCAAAAATAATGAATCTTAAAGATTGTCATAATTTTGACGATTATAGAAAATTAGCCAAAAAAAAATTACCTTCTCCAATTTTTCATTACATTGATGGCGGATCAGATGATGAAATTACGTTAAATAGAAATACCGAAGCATTCAATGACTGTGATTTAGTTCCCAATGTTTTAAGTGATGTAGGAAATATAGATTTATCAACAACAGTTTTTGGAAAAAAAATAAATTTCCCACTTTTTTTAGCTCCCACTGCAATGCATAGACTTTATCATCATCACGGTGAAAAAGCATCTGCTTTGGCAGCTGAAAAATTTGGAACAATTTTTAGCATGTCAACAATGTCAACAACTAGTATTGAAGAAATTGGAAATGTCACAGGATCACCAAAACTTTTTCAACTTTATATACACAAGGATACAGGACTTACTGATAATTTGATCGAAAGATGTGAGCAAGCTGGTTTTGATGTGATGTGTTTAACAGTAGATACCGTCGTGGCTGGTAATAGAGAAAGAGATCGAAAAACAGGTTTTACAACACCACCTAGGCTTACTTTATCTAGTTTAATTAGTTTTATTACTCATCCTGCCTGGAGTTATAACTATCTTACCCATAAAAAATTTAAATTAGCAAATATTATTCATATGACTGAAAAGGGAACTAGTATTGATAAGTCAATTATTGACTATATTAATGAGCAGTTTGATCCCTCAATGAATTGGAAAGATGCTGAATACTGTATAAAAAAATGGAAAGGTCCATTTGCAATAAAGGGAGTGATGTCGGTTGAGGATGCTAAAAAGGCTTTAGATGTGGGAGCAAGCGCAATTATGATTTCGAATCACGGTGGAAGACAATTAGATGGATCAAGAGCACCTTTTGATCAATTAGCAGAAATTGTTGATGCTGTTGGTGACAAAATTGAAGTAATATTAGATGGCGGCATTCGAAGAGGTACTCATATTTTAAAAGCCTTAGCAGTTGGGGCAAAAGCTTGTAGCTTTGGCAAAGGATATCTATTTGCATTGAGTGCTGGCGGTCAGGCAGGTGTTGAATCTGTATTGCAAAAAATGAAAGATGAAATTAATAGAAATATGATATTAATGGGCTGCAAAACTATTAATGATCTTAACAGATCCAAAATCGCATTTAGATAAAAACTAACATTACCAATTAATTACAAAAAAATATTATGAAAATTGCCAAAAGTGTAAATAGGCTTGGTACCGAAGCGGTCTACAGCATATTTGCAAAAACAAAAAAATTAGCGATACAAGGAAAAAAAATTATTGATTTAAGTTTAGGTCAATCCGATTTTAAATCACCAAAGCATGCAGTTGATGCCACAATTCAAGCTTTAAAAGATGGCCAACATGGTTATACGCTGCCAAATGGAATAATTGAATGTAGAGAAGCTGTAAGTCGAAAAATCAAAAGTTTATACAACGCTGATATTGATCCAGAGAGAATAGTTATTATGCCAGGCGGCAAACCTACAATGCATTATGGCATTTCTTTTTTTGGAGAACCAGGTTCAGAAATTATATATCCAGATCCTGGTTTTCCTATTTATGAATCGATGATTAACTATACTGGAGCCAAGGCAGTTCCTTTTGACATGACTGAAAATAAAAATTTTTCAATTAATCCTGATAAAGTTTTATCTTTAATTAATGAAAATACTCGATTGCTAATTCTAAATAATCCACATAATCCTACTGGTGGTTTCACTGAAAAAACTGTAATAGATAAATTAGCTAAAGGTTTAAAAAATTTTCCTCATGTAACAATTTTATGTGATGAAATTTACGATAGATTGATATTTGATAAGAAAGAAATTCCAACTTTTTTTAATTATCCCGATCTTTATGACAGACTCATCGTGCTTAATGGATGGAGTAAAACTTATGCAATGACAGGATGGCGCTTAGGCTGGGGAGTATGGCCAGAAAATTTAATAGAACATGTATTCAAATTTTGCGTAAATAATCACTCATGTGTGAATACCGCAGCTCAATATGGCGCGACTGCAGCATTAGATGGACCAGAAGATCATCTGAACGATATGATGAAAGAGTTTGTTATAAGAAGAAAACTTATCGTAAATGGCTTAAGAAGCTTAAAGGGTGTTGAGTGTAGTTTACCAGGGGGGTCCTTTTTTGTATTTCCTAATGTTAAGGGAACCGGAATGAACGGTGAAGAATTTACAGAGAGATGTTTGCAAGAAGCTGGGGTTGCTATGATTCCTGGAACTGCATTTGGGAAATTTGCAACAGATCATGTAAGATTCAATTTTGCAACTTCACAAGACAATATTTCCAATGCTTTAGAAAAAATTAATAATATGTTAGGCTAGTATTTATCAGATATGTCAGAATTAGCTTTACCAAAAGTAGATCAATCAATAATTTTAAATAAAGATAAAATTGTTAGCAAATTAAAAAGAATAATAAAATTAGAAAACGTTTTAGATCATAATGATGAAATAAAACCTTACGAAACTGATGCACTGTCAGCCTATAAACAAAAACCTTTAGCTGTTGTATTGCCTGAAAATACCCAAGAAGTAAGCAAAATTTTAAAATATTGTAATGAAGAAAAAATTAAAATTATACCAAGAGGAGCAGGTACAGGATTGTCAGGTGGAGCATTACCTTTACAAGATGCAATACTTTTAAGTCTAGGTAAATTTAATAAAATTTTAGAAATTGATTTTGACAACAAATGTGTAGTTGCACAGCCTGGAGTCACAAATTTATCTATTACTCATGCAGTTCAACATAAAGGTTTTTATTATGCTCCTGATCCTTCAAGCCAATTGGCATGCTCAATTGGAGGTAATGTAGCTGAAAATTCAGGAGGTATTCATTCTTTAAAATATGGAACAACAACTAATAATATTTTAGGTACTGAATTAGTTTTAATGGATGGTACAATTTGCAGGTTAGGTGGAAAAACTCTTGATCAAGAAGGCTACGATTTACTCGGATTAATCTGTGGTTCTGAAGGATTATTAGGAGTAATTACGGAGGTAACTGTAAAAATTTTAAAAAAACCACAAACAGTTAGAGCAGTTTTAATAGGATTTCCTACAATAGAAGATGGAGGAAATTGTGTTTCAGAGATTATTTCATCTGGTATTGTTCCTTCGGGCATGGAAATAATGGATAAGGCTTTAATAGAAGCCACAGATAATTTTTGTAAAGCAGGCTATCCTAGAGATGCTGAGGCCTTGATGATTGTTGAGTTAGATGGAACAAATTCTGAGGTTGATGAACTCATAAATAAAGTCAGCGATATTGCAAAAAAAAATAATTCTACAAGTATCAGAATAAGCAAAAATGAAAAAGAAAGATTAGCATTTTGGGCTGGTAGAAAGGCTGCCTTTCCTGCTTGTGGAGCTATGGCGCCAGATTATTATTGTATGGATGGAACAATACCAAGAGGCAAACTTTCAGAGGTTCTTAAAGAAATAAAACGATTATCAAAAAAATATAATTTACCAGTTGCAAATGCATTTCATGCAGGTGATGGTAATTTACATCCGCTTATAATGTTTGATGCTAACAATAAAGAAGAGCTTAGAAAAACTGAAGAGTTTGGAGCTGAAATTTTGAAATATTGTGTGAAAGCTGGTGGGGTATTAACAGGTGAACATGGAGTTGGGATAGAAAAGAGAGAGTTAATGTGTGAAATGTTCAATGATAATGATATTCAACAACAACTTAAAATTAAGAAGTCTTTAGACACAAAAAATCTGCTCAATCCAGGAAAAGTTTATCCAATACTAAGAAAGTGTGCAGAGGAAGGAAGAGTCCATGTCCATCGAGGTGAGGAAAAATTCCCAGATCTCCCAAGATTCTGATTATATATTAAGGCCTGATAATGAAGAAAAAGTTTCTCAAATTATAAAAGATCTTTATAAAAAAAATCTTCCAACTGAAATCATAGGTTCAAACTCAAAAAGTTTTATAGGTAATAAGTTGCAATGTGCAAAAATATTAGATCTTTCAAAATTGTCTGGTATCGTTGAATATTTACCTGAAGAACTTTATATAAAAGTAAAGGCCTGTACTCCTATAGCAAACATTGAAGAAGTTTTAAAAAAAAATAATCAACAACTATCTTTTGAACCAATTGATTTTGGATATATTAGTTCTTCAAAAAGCAATAAAGGTACAGCCGCCGGATGTCTTTCATGTAATTTTTCAGGTTCTAGAAGGTTTAAATCAGGAAGTGTTAGAGATCACGTTTTAGGATTTAGGGGAGTTAATGGGAAAGGAGATACAATAAAATCAGGTGGAACAGTTGTAAAAAATGTTACAGGCTATGATCTTTCCAAATTAATTACAGGATCTTTCGGGACGCTTATTGCATTAACAGAGATCACTTTTAAAGTCCTTCCAACAAAGGATTCTAGTAGCACATTAGTAATACACGAAGATAGTAAAGAAGAAATAGCAAAATTATTTAATAACATTCAAAGTTCTAGTAATGAAATATCAGGTTCAGTATTTGTGCCAATTGAACCAAATAATAAAAAATATATTCAAAATCGTGAAAAAATATTCAGCTTCAATGATCTTAAAAATGAAGGACCTTTTTTGGCGGTAAGAATGGAAGGATCAAAAAAATCAATTGATGAAAGAATTCGAGATTTAACAATTGAACTGAATCTTAAAAATAAAAAAAAATCTCTTTTAGATGTTCACCAATCATTGTTGTTTTGGGAAAGAATCAATAATCTTGAAATATTTTCAAATACTCAAAATAGCCTAGTTAGAATTGTCATACCTCCTTTTAAGTGTATTGATTTAATGAAATATTTAAACCGTGATTACAAATATTATATTGATTGGTGTGGTTCTTTATTTTGGATTGAAATACCAGATATGAATGAAGAAAAGTTGTTAAATATTAAAGACTATATTATAAGACTAGGTGGTTATCTTACCGTTATTAAAAATTCTACTCCACTAAACGATATTTTTACAATTAATGAGACAAGATTACATATATCAAAAAAAATTAAAGAAAGTTTTGATCCTAAAGGGATATTTAATCCCGGTAAAATGTACAGGAGTGTTTAATGCAGACCAATTTTACTGAAAACCAACTTAAAGACAAAGATAATAAATCTTCAGAAAAAATTTTTAGAAAGTGTGTCCACTGTGGCATGTGTAATGCCACCTGTCCCACATACCAATTGTTAGGTGATGAGTTAGATGGGCCTAGGGGAAGAATTTACTTAATACAGGATATGTTGGAGAATGAAAAAAAACCATCAGCAAATGTTGTTAAACATATTGATAGATGTTTATCTTGTTATAGTTGTATGACCACATGTCCTTCCGAAGTTAATTATATGCATCTTATTGATCACGGTAGAAATTATATTGAAAAAAATTATGAAAGACCTTTTTGGGATAAACAAATTAGAAATTTGCTTTCAGTAATACTTCCCAATCAAAATTTATTTCGAATTGTAGGTTTTTTGACCAGGCTTTTAAAACCAATTAAATTTTTATTCCCTACAAAAATTAAAAAAATGATTACTTTAATACCATCACAATTCCCTAAAAAACAATTGATAGAAAAACGAATATACCCAGTAAAAATTGAGAAAAGAATTGCCAGAGTTGCACTTTTATCGGGTTGTGTACAAAGGACACTTTCCCCTCAAATCAATGAAGCCACCATTAGACTACTAAATAGACATGGAGTTGAAGTTGTAGTTCCTAAAAAAATAGAATGTTGTGGTTCTTTAAATCATCATTTAGGAAAGGAAAACTCTGCACAAAAAGATTTTAAAAATAATATACTTATTTGGTATGATGAGTATTTAAACAGAGGTTTAGATGCAATTATTTCCAATACTTCTGGATGTGGTACTACTTTAAAGGATTATGGATTTATCTTTAGAGAAAATATAGAACTTAAAAAGAAAGCGAAGAAAATTTCTGAACTCACAAAAGATATTTCCGAATTTTTGATTGAAAATTTAAAACTTAATTTTAAAAACATAAATAAAGAAAAAAATTACAAAATTGCATACCATTCGCCGTGCTCTATGCAACATGGACAAAAAGTTCATGATGAACCAATGAATTTAATAAAAAAAACAGGAAATGAAGTTATAGAAATTCCAGATGGACATCTTTGCTGTGGATCCGCAGGAACATATAATATGTTACAGACCGAAATTGCAGATAAACTACTTAAGGAAAAAATAACGAATATTGAAAAAGTTAAACCTGATATAATTTCTACCGGTAATATCGGTTGTATAGCTCAAATTGCAAATGGGACAACAATACCTATATTGCATACTGTTGAAATAATTGATTGGTATACGGGAGGAACAAAACCAAAAATTTTATCACAATTATGAAAAAAGTTTTAATTACAAGAAAATTATTGAGATCCAATGAAGAGAGATTATCTAAACTTTGGGATGCTAAATTAAATTTAAATGATGAAATTTATTCACAAAATCAATTAATAGAATTAAGTAAAGATTGTGACGGCATTTTATCCTCAATAGTAGATAAAATTGATGAGGAAACCATTAACAAGCTTTCAGATTCTGTAAAAATTATATCTAATTTCGCGGTTGGCTTTGGAAATATTGATATAAAAACAGCAAGAAAAAAAAATATCATAGTTACCAATACCCCCGATGTTTTAACAAATGCAACGGCAGAAATAGCTATGTTGTTAATTCTTGGCGCAGCAAGAAGAGCTTCTGAGGGAATAAAATGGGTAAGAAATAAAAATTGGAAATGGTCTGCTGATTTTCTAATAGGCAAGCAGCTTGAAGATTCTAGATTAGGAATTTTAGGAATGGGTAGAATTGGCAGAGCAGTTGCTTTAAGAGCAAAATCTTTTGGCATGAAAATACATTATCATAATAGATCAAAATTAAACTCAGATTTGGAAGCGGGTGCAACCTACCATAACAATATTCAAAGTTTATTTTCTGTATCAGATATTTTGTCAATAAATTGTCCGGCAACATCAGAAACGAAAAATATAATAAATAAAGAAACTTTAGAATTTTTTCCTCAGGGAGCTATTATTACTAACAGTGCAAGAGGTGATATGATTAATGATGAAGCTATGGTTCAAGCTTTAATAAATAAAAGAATTTATGCTCTAGGTTTGGATGTTTATAATGGTGAGCCAGACATTCATTCAGGTTATTTAAATCAACCAAATGTTTTTATTTTACCTCATTTAGGCAGCGCTACAAAAAAAACTAGAACTGCAATGGCAGATTTGGCGATCGACAATATCGAAGAATATTTCAAAACAGGAAAGTGCACAAATATTGTAAATTAGATTCAACATAAAGTTGTATTTATTTTTTATATTTAATATTTATCACTACTTTTTATATATTAATTAGAAAGACTCTATTAAAGAGATGTGCTTAAATTCGTTTAAGTTAATTAACTAAATGACAAAATAGGAGGGGAACTCATGTCAAAAAAAGTTAAAGCGTTAAAAGGGGTAAAAACTCCTTCAAGACGTAAGTTCTTTAAAGCTGCCGCTGCAACTGGTGCTGCTGCTGCTGCAACTCTAGCAATGCCTAATATTGCTTCTGCTGCAACAACATTGAAAGTACAAGCTGCGTGGGGTGGTGGAATTTTTCTAGAGAATGCCAATGCATACGTTAAAAGAGTTAACGAAATGTCTGGTGGTAAATTGAAGATCGATCTTTTACCTGTAAATTCTGTAGTGAAAACAAGTCAAATGCAAGATGCTGTTCACAGAGGGGTTCTAGATGGAGCTCATTATGTTCCAGCATATTGGTATAGTAAAGCTGCATCCGCATCACTTTTTGGAACTGGCCCTTGTTGGGGCTGGAGCGCACAAGAGTTGTTAGGATGGATACACTATGGTGGAGGCAGGGAGTTATATTATGAACTAATGGGTAACTTAGGTTTAAACCTTGTTGGTTTCTTTAATAGCCCGATGCCAGCTCAACCACTTGGATGGTTTAAAGAGCAAATCAAAAAATCTTCTCAAATGAAAGGTTTGAAATATCGAACCGTGGGATTAGCTGCAGACGTTCTTGGTGAAATGGGAATGTCAGTTGTTCAATTACCTGGTGGAGAAATTCAACCTGCAATGAAGAGTGGTTTAATTGATGCTGCTGAGTTTAACAATCCAACTTCTGATAGTGACTTTGGTATGCAAGATGTATCAAAACATTATCACTTAGCAAGTTTCCACCAATCACAGGAAGCTTTCGAAATTGCATTTAATAAAGGTAAGTTTGATGGTCTTGCTCCAGAATTACAAAAAATTCTTGAGTATGCTTCAGAAGCAGAGAACTCAAACTTCTTCTGGCATAATACTTTAAGATATGCTGATGACCTTGTTAAATTGAAAAACAAATTAGGTGTAAACGTTTATCGTACACCTGATGGAGTTATGCAAGATCAGTTAAAAGCTTGGGATGTTATAGTGAAAAAGTTTAATGCTACAGATCCATTTTTCAAAAAAGTTGTGGAATCGCAAATGGGATATGCTAAAAAAGTTATGGCGTACTTATTGCTGAATTCACCTGATTATGGAATGGCTTATAGACATCACTTTGGTGAACCAGCTAAAGCAATTTAAATATTTAAATTAAGTTTATAGGGGCGGCATTATTTTAATGTCGCCCTTTTTTATTGAGTTTAGTTCAGTTTTATATAAAATATTTTGTCGAGGGCATTGATTTCATGGAAAAATTTATTTATTTTTTTGAGAGCGTAAGCATCTGGGTAGGAAGAGCCTTTGGGTGGTGTATTCTAGTTTTAACTCTTTCCGTCACTTACGAAGTTTTTGTACGTTATGTGTTGAATGCTCCTACAGTTTGGGTTTTCGATATGATGGTTCAAATGTATGGTGGCCTATTTTTAATGGCTGGACCTTATGCTTTAGCACAAGACGCACATGTTAGAGGTGATGTATTATATCGATTGTTTCCAGTTCGAACTCAAGCATGGCTCGATCTAATACTTTATATATTTTTCTTTTTTCCTGGAATGCTGGCTCTATTTTGGTTTGGTTATGAAATTGCATCGGATTCTTGGAGATATAAAGAAGTAAGTTGGAATAGTCCTGCACGAATTCAAATCTATTATTTTAAATCGCTTATTCCACTTGCTGGAGGACTATTAATTATTCAAGGAATATCAGAATGTATGAGATGTATTTTGTGTATCAAAGAGGGCCAATGGATGAAAAGACACGAAGATGTCAGAGAAACTGAAGAAGATTTAATCAAACAACAACAAGAAGAACAAAGACGAAAAGAAGCATTAGGAAAAGGAAATTAAATGACAGACCCACAAGTTGCTATCTTCATGCTTTCAACTTTTATTTTCCTTGTCTTGTTAGGATTTCCGATAGCATTTACCCTTATTTCAATGGGTGTTGGTTTTGGATACTACGCTTATTTTCAAGCAGATAATTTACTCAATAACCAAATTTTTTATCTTCTCAATCAGAACACATATTCCGTTATGGAAAGCGATATCCTGGTTGCCATACCTTTATTTTTGTTTATGGGTTATGTGGTTGAAAGGGCAAATATCGTCAATCGATTATTTTTTAGTTTGCAATTAGCCACCCGCCATCTTCCAGGTTCAATGGCTGTTGCAGCACTGGCTACCTGTGCAATCTTTGCGACAGCGAGTGGAATTATTGGTGCCGTGGTTACTTTAATGGGGTTGCTAGCTTTTCCAGCGATGGTTAAAGCTAATTATCATCGAGGATTTGCATCAGGAGTGATTTGTGCTGGCGGAACTTTAGGTATCTTAATTCCTCCAAGTATTATGCTTATCGTTTATGCAGCTATAGCAGAGTTATCGGTGTTGAGACTTTATGCTGCAGCGATTATTCCAGGATTTTTATTAGCGGGCTTTTATATGGTTTATGTAGTTGCTCGAGCGTATTTTAATCCAAGTATTGCACCAAAACCTTTAGAGGAAGAAGTACCTTCGACAAGAGTTATTATTATACAGTTACTTACTTCTTTTGTCCCTTTGTCATTATTAATTTTAGCAGTGCTTGGATCAATTTTATTAGGATTAGCTACTCCTGCTGAAGCTGCCGCAATAGGTGCATTTGGAGGATTGTTTTTGGCTTTTTGTTATAAAGCGCTTAATTGGAAAACATTAAAAGAGTCAATTTTTTTAACAGCTAAAACTACCGCCATGGTCTGCTGGTTATTTGTGGGCTCTTGGACTTTTGCATCTGTTTTTTCATATTTGGGTGGTCATACGGTTGTTGAACACTGGATTCTTGGAATGAATTTAGAACCGTGGCAATTTCTTGTTATGGCACAGTTGATAATATTTTTGTTGGGATGGCCACTAGAATGGACAGAGATATTAATTATCTTTGTTCCAATTTTTTTACCCATGCTTGATGCATTTGGGGTTAATCCTTACTTTTTTGCTATGTTGGTGGCTTTGAATCTTCAAACTTCATTTTTAACACCCCCCATGGCCATGGCAGCTTATTATTTAAAAGGTGTTGTGGGAGATGCAATTGAATTAATAGAAATTTTTAAAAGCATAATGCCCTATTTGTTCATAGTAATATTTACTATGGTTCTTATGTATAATTTCCCAGGGATAGCATTATTTTTACCAGACTTTTTCTTTGGTATTGGAAAATAAGTATTAATGTCTACACTTAAAACTTCCGCAGTAGAAATGGTTCAATCCCTTAAAAAGGGGGAAATTACATCAGAAGAACTTGTTAAAAGTTATATAGAACAAATAAAAAAAAAAGAAAAAGATATAGGTGCTTGGGAATTTTTTGATCAAGAGCTTGCGCTTGCTCAAGCAAAAAAACTAGATGTATTACATCAATCAGGTAAACACGGAGATCTCCATGGTATTCCCGTTGGTATCAAAGATATTTTTGATACTGCAGATATGCCTACTACAGATGGTACAGAAATTCATAAAAAAAATCTGAGTTGGAATGATTGTACAGTTGTATCAAAATTAAAACAGGCAGGAGCAGTCATCATGGGAAAAACAGTTACAGCAGAACTTGCTTACTATTCTCCCGGCAAAACCAAAAATCCACATGACATTACTAGAACTCCCGGGGGATCATCCAGTGGTTCAGCTGCAGCTGTAGCTTCACATATGGTTCCGCTTGCTGTAGGAAGTCAAACCAATGGATCAGTTATTAGACCAGCTTCTTATTGTGGTGTTGTAGGCTACAAACCTACCAAAGGATTAATTTCACGACATTTAGTAATGCAAGTTTCTCGCCCGTTAGATCAGGTTGGTGTTTTTGCAAATTCTATAGAAGATGCGGCATTGATAAGTGAACAACTTATTGGTCATGATAAACAAGATCCTGATACATCTTTAAAACCTAAACCAAAATTATTAGCAGCAAGTAGACAAAAACCGCCTATGGAACCTATATTGGCGTACATAAAATTGCCTTTCATGGATAAATTAGATGACGATGTAATGGAAGGATTTAATGAAGTGAAAGATGAACTTAAAGGCAAGGTAGACGAAATTGAGTTACCCGAGGGCTTTGCTAAAATACCCGATTGGCATAAAATAATTATGGAATCAGATATGGCAAGATCTTTTTCTGATGAATACAAAAAATCAAAAAATAAATTAAGTGATAAAATTATTGAGGCTATTGAAAGAGGTATGAAATATACTTCTGTAGAATACAATGATGCCTTGTCCCAGATTGATGTAGCAAATACCTACTTTAAACAATTTTTTCATGATTATGATGCAATCTTAACACCTTCAGCATGTGGTGAAGCTCCCAAAGGTTTGAAATCTACTGGTAATCCCATATTTTGTACGGTTTGGACATATTGTGGAATGCCTTGCATTAGCTTACCCTTATTGCAGGGAAAAAATGGTCTTCCAGTTGGTGTACAATTAGTTTCGTCTTTATTTGATGATGAAAGATTGTTTAGGAATGCTAGTTGGCTGGCAAGTAAAATTAAAAGATGATTAGGTAAAAATATGAAATTTAATGAAAAATTTACAATTTTTTTAGGGGTCGCGCTTGTTGCAATATTTCTCTTTGGTTTAGCTTGGAGTATAAGCACGGGTCTTGCTGGTTTTTGGAAAGGTCTTCCTTTTTGGGTAATAGTTATATTCTGCTTATCTCTTTTGATTTATGATTCTTTAAAATCAATTAAAAAATAAAAAAAATTTATTTTTTTTATAAATTTGAATAATAAAATGTTTTTTACAAAATTTATTATTTTAATTATTTCGGTCTACCTTGTATTGTTAATTTTTTTATACTTTTACCAGGGGAAATTGTTATATCATCCAAATGTAAATAGTTATACTGAAGTTAATAATTTAATTCCCAAAATAGAAAAAGTCACTATTACTACTTCAGATAATCATCATCTTTTAGGATGGTTTTACAAAAAGAATATTTCAAAAAAAACTATTTTATTTTTTCATGGTAATGCCGGTTCTTTAGAAAATCGAATATATAAACTAAATCATTTTGAAAATTTGGACCTAAACTTTTTAATAATAGCCTGGAGAGGATTTAGCGGGAATTCTGGTAAACCAAATGAAAAGGGACTTTATGATGATGCTAAAAGCGCTGTAAATTGGCTTGAATCGAAAGGAGTTAAAGAAGAAAACATTATTTTATTTGGTGAATCATTAGGAACGGCTGTTGCCATAGAAATTGCCCAAAATAAAAATTTTGCAGGAATAGTATTGGAATCTCCATTTACATCGATGGTTGAAATGGGGAAAAAATATTATTCTTTTTTTCCTGTAAGTTTATTATTGAAAGATAAATATGAAAGCTTAAAAAAAATAAAAAATATCCATATTCCCGTTCTAGTTATGCATGGTAAGAAGGATAGTATAGTGCCTTTTGAGATGGGAGAAAAAATCTATAATTCTGCAAATTCACCTAAATTTTATTATTTTACAAAATATGACGATCATATGATGGATTATGATAAATTGCTCTTAGAAGAACTAAAATCGTTTGTAGAAAGCTTAAATTAAGTCACAATTTAAACAAATAAGCTTCACAAAAAGAGATTAGTTTTATTTTGTGAAAAAATTTTTACTTTATACTCTTTTTTTTCTATTTTGTTTTAATATAGAAGCAAATTCAAATGAATCTAATCCTTACAAACATGATGTCAGAGAAGTATTTAATATTGGAAAAATGTTATCTCATGATAAAGAATTTACACTTTTTTTTAAAACTAGAAATAAAGCTGTTCTAGCAAAAGGTCAGGATTTTAATTATATTACTGACTATCCTCAAGACCTTTATCTATTTAATAATGAAACAGAAAAAACTAAACCATTAATCACCTATGATTGGTTTCCTAATAAGGCCAAATCTTTAATAAGCAATTATGAATATCCAGTTTTTCCTGAAGATTATGTTTATTATTTATTAGGCGATAATCATACGATTATTATGATTAGTGCAGTTAAATCAATAAATAAAAACTTTAAATACAACATCAAAACTAACACCCTTGAGACGTTGGCAGAAAATAATCAATATAATTTTTTAATTTCCTCTATTCTTAAAGGTTGTGGATTTAAAAATATGAACTCACTTTATGAATGTAAATATTACAAACCTTTAATTTCCATAAATTTAATTAATTAGAAGACATCAGTGCCTTTGCATAATCTTCTGCTCTAAATAATTCTAAATCATCTTCTTTTTCACCTAAACCTATTGCAATAATAGGTAAATTATATTTTCGAGCGATTGCTAATAAAATTCCTCCTTTTGCAGTACCATCAAGTTTTGTCATGATTAATCCAGATATAGGGGTAATTTTTTGAAATTCCTCAACTTGGTTTAAAGCACTTTGTCCAGTAGTTGCATCTAATATTAATATTGTTTCATGAGGAGAATTAGGATCAATTTTTTTTAACACTTTTGATATTTTTTTAAATTCATCCATTAAATTTTTCTTATTTTGAAGTCTGCCCGCTGTGTCAATTAAGAGACAATCAATATTGTTTTTTTTTGAAAATTCTATTGCTTTAAAAGCAACAGATGCAGGATCAGAACCAGTTTCTGATTTAATTATTTTGGCACCAATTTTTTCTGACCAAATTTCCAGTTGTTCAATAGCAGCAGCTCTAAATGTATCAGCAGCAGCAAAAACAACTTGCTTATTATCTTTAGAAAATATTTTACCTAGCTTTCCTATCGTTGTAGTTTTTCCTACTCCATTAACACCCGCAATTAGTATAACTTTTGGTTTTATACCCTCTTCAATAACAATATTTTTTTCAAGTGGTTTCATTGATTTTTTAATATAATTTTCAACGATTAAATTAACTTGATTTAAACTATCCTTTTTGGGATCAATTTTAGTGTCAGTAAAAATTTGTTTTAATTCTTTTGCGGAAACTACTCCTACATCAGACTCAATTAAAAAATCTTCTAGATTATCAAGAGTTTTTGAATCAATTTTTTTATTTATAACTAAATTTTTAAAACCTTCAGAGAGATTTTTAGAACTTTTATTTAAACCAATTTTAAATTTTTCAAAAATTCCCATTTTTAACTAAATTTTAATATCAATTTCTTTTATTTCAGAAACTTTACCTTTCATATTTATAGAATTATTTTTATCTATAGAAATTGTTATAACTCCTAGTTCAAATTGAATATCAATTATATTTTGTGTCAATTTTTTTTTATAAGCTGCAACTGCCGTTGCACAGGCAGATGTTCCGCAAGCTTTTGTTATTCCCACACCTCTTTCCCATACTTTTACTTTAATTAATTTTTTACTTTTAATTTCTGCAAGAGTTACGTTGCATTTTTCTGGAAACATTGAGTGTTTTTCTAATTTTGGACCAATTTTAGATAGATCATAATTTTCAGTTTTATGTACAAAAAAAATTAAATGAGGATTTCCAACACTTAAGGCATATCCGCCAGTCAAACTAATTCCATCCTGATTGAATATAGTAATTCCAAGATTTGTGTTATCAATTTCTTTATTTAAAGGAATTTCTTTCCAACCAAATTTTGGAGTTCCAATATTTGTCTCGACTATATTGTTTCCTAAAATTTTTGATTTAAGCACTCCACTTTGAGTTTTAAATGAAATCTCTTCTTTATTTTTTTCTTTTGAAATGAAATAAGCGATACATCTAGTGCCATTACCACATGCTGACGAATTTCCACCATCAGAATTATAAAAATCCAATTCTGCATCATAGTCATTACTTTTGTTAATAAAAATTAGTTGGTCACAACCTACAAAATTCCTATCTGCAATTTTGACAATTTCATTTTTATTTAATCGAGTTATTTTTTTTCTATTGTCAAAAATAACAAAGTCATTTCCTAGTCCGTCCATTTTGTACGCTTTTAAATTCATAATATTTAGACTTTTAACTTATTTATTGACTTTTTGAAGGTCTAATGTAATTTACACGAACTTCCGCAAAAAATAGGAGTTCTTTGCGGTGTCTTTGGAGACAAAGAGATCGACATTAGTCAGCGAGAGTTCGCCCACTAATGCGATTGTTATTGGATATTGTAAAATGTTTGAAAATTTGACAAATAAATTTGAAGAAATTTTTTCTTCATTAAAAAAAGCTCCTTCACTTAATGAAAAACAAGTGGAGGAAGGATTAAGGAGTATCAGGCAAGCTTTGCTAGAAGCTGATGTAGCTCTGCCTGTAGCCAAAACATTAATTGAAAATATAAAACCTAAGGCTATCGGCCAAGAAATTATAAGATCCACTACGCCGGGTCAAATGATTGTAAAAATAGTTTATGATGAATTAGTTCAATTACTTGGGGATAAAAAATCAGAGATAAATTTAAACGCTGTTCCACCGGTTTCTATTATGCTTGTAGGACTTCAAGGTTCAGGTAAAACTACAACAGCTGCAAAATTAGCTCAATATCTTGAAAAGAATAACAAAAAAAAACCTTTACTGGTAAGCTTAGATGTTTATCGACCTGCAGCACAAGAACAACTTAAAATATTAGGAGAACAAAATTCTATACAAACTTTACCAATAGTTAAGGAACAATTACCTAACGATATTGCAAGAAGGGCATTAGGCGCAGCTTCTTTATCAGGATCAGACATAATTATTTTTGATACAGCTGGAAGAACTCAAATTGATCTTTCAATGATGAGTGAAATTAAAGAATTAAAGTCAACTCTTAAACCAGCCGAAATAATGCTAGTAGCAGATTCTTTAACAGGTCAAGTTGCTGTAAATATAGCAACAGAGTTCAAAAAAGCTGTTGACTTGACAGGAATAATCTTAACTAGAGCTGATGGAGATGGAAGAGGTGGAGCAGCGGTTAGTATGAAATTTACCACTGGAGTACCTATAAAATTTTTAGGAGTAGGAGAAAAGATTGAAAATTTTGAAGTTTTTCATCCCGATAGAATAGCAAATAGAATTCTTGGAATGGGTGACATCGTCTCTCTTGTTGAAAAAGCCTCTCAAAATTTAGATCAAGAAAATATAAAAGTAACGGAAGAAAATTTAAAAAAAGGCCAATTTTCTATGCAGGATTATTTAAGTCAGTTAAGACAAATGAAAAAAATGGGTGGTATGGAAGGAGTATTATCAATGTTACCCGGAGTATCTAAAATAAAAAAGCAGATGGATAATGCAAATATTGATGAAAATATAATTAAAATTAATGAAGCAGTTATCTTATCAATGACAAAAGAAGAAAGATTAAATCCAAAAATAATTAATGCTTCAAGAAAAAAAAGAATTTCTAGTGGTTCAGGAACAGATTCGGCCACTGTAAATAAATTGCTAAAGCAATTTAAAATGATGACTAACATGATGAAAAAAATGTCTAAGGGTGATCCAAAGGATGGTATACCCCCAGAAATTTTTAACCAACTAAAATAAAAGAAAGGAAAAAATAATATGCTTAAAATTAGATTATCGATGGGTGGAGCAAAAAAAAGACCAGTATATAAAATAGTTGTTGCAGATAGTAGATTTCCTAGAGATGGAAGATTTATAGAAAAATTAGGTTTTTTCAACCCTCTAGTTCCAAAAAATAAAAAAGACAGAATGAATCTTGAAATTGAAAGAATCAAACATTGGATGAGTCAGGGTGCCAAACCTACGACTAGAGTTGCAAGAATTCTTGGAGAGGCAGAGGTAATTCCTATGCCAAGACCGGGTAATAATCCTTCAAAAGCTATTCCAAAAAAAGATAGAAAGAAAACTGAGAAAGATAATAAACAGGATACAAAAACGGAAACTGCTCCCAAAGCAGAAGAAAAAAAGGATCAAAAGCCTGCTGATAAAAAAGAAACTGCTCCAAAAGCAGAAAAAAAAAAGGATCAAAAATAATTAACAATGTGGAATGCAAGAATATTTACATTATATCCAGAGTTATTTCCTGGACCTTTTAATTATGGCTTATACAAAAAAGCCCTAGAAAAAAATATCTGGTCGCTTGAAATATGTAACATCAGAGATGGGGCAACAGATAAAAATAAAACCGTAGACGACACTCCTTTTGGTGGAGGTAGTGGAATGATAATAAAGCCAGAAGTGTTAGCAAATTCACTTAATAAATATGCAAAACAAGATGAAAAAATTATTTATCTTTCCCCTAAAGGAACAAAGTTTACCCAAGAGATGGCAAAAAGTTTTTTAAAAGAAAAAACAACAAATATTATTTGTGGTCATTTTGAGGGAGTTGACCAAAGAGTTATTGAAACACGAAATATTGGAGAAGTTAGTATTGGAGATTTTATTTTATCTGGAGGAGAAACCGCAGCATATGTTTTCATCGATGCGATTGTTAGATTACTTCCAGGAGTTTTAGGAAATGTTAAATCTACTTTAGAGGAAAGTTTTGAAAATAATTTACTGGAATATCCTCAATATACAAAACCTCAAAAATGGGAATCAAAATGTGTTCCTGAAGTATTATTATCAGGGGATCATGCGAAAATTAAGGACTGGCGTTTATCGCAATCAGAAGCTATAACACGTCGCCGAAGACCAGATTTGTGGGAAAAATATAAATACACAAACAAGAAATAAACTTTTGACTAATATTATGAAAAATATTGAAGATATTAATAAAGAAAGCGTTAAAAAAATTTTGGCATCCAAAAAATATCCTGAATTTTTTCCTGGTGATATTATTAAAGTTGGAGTCCGGATTACCGAAGGCAAAAGAGAGAGAGTCCAATATTTTGAAGGAGTATGTATTGCAAAAAGAAATAGAGATATAAATTCTTCATTTACAGTCAGAAAAATTTCATTCGGGGAAGGTGTTGAAAGAACTTTTGCACTATTTAGTCCGATAATTAATTCAATAAAAGTAATTAGGATGGGCCAGGTTAGAAGAGCTAAGTTATATTATTTAAGAGACAGAACGGGTAAATCAGCCCGAATTGCTGAAAAAATTAAGAAAAAAATTGGAATTGATGTAGAAGTTAAATCTGAAAAAATACAAGAAGAAAAGAAAATTGAAAGTTTTCTAGGGTTTTCTGAGAAAAAAGTTGAAGAAATAAAAAAAGTAACAGCTCCAAAAAAAGAAGAAAAAAAAGATAAAAAACTTACCGAAAAAAAAGAAAATATAAAAAAAAAAGGAACATCTAATAAAGAAAAAAAATAGTATTTTTTTAATGTCACTAACATTGTACGACAAAATTTGGAATGAACATTTAGTTCATCAACAGGATGATGGAACAGCCTTACTGTATGTGGACAGACACTTGATTCATGAAGTAACAAGTCCCCAAGCTTTTGAGGGATTAAGAGCAGCTAACAGAAAAGTAAGGCAACCAAATTTAACGCTTGCAGTTGCAGATCACAATGTACCAACTACTGATAGATCAAAAGGCATTGATGATGAAGAATCAAAGATTCAAGTAGAAGCGTTAGAGAAAAACTGTAAAGAGTTTGGAATTGAAGTTTTTGATATGAAGGATAGAAGACAAGGTATTGTTCATATTATTGGTCCAGAACAAGGTTTTACTCAACCTGGTACAATTATAGTTTGTGGGGACAGTCATACTGCTACACACGGAGCTTTTGGAGCATTAGCTTTTGGTATTGGCACATCGGAAGTTGAACATGTATTGGCAACTCAAACCTTAATTCAAAAAAAATCAAAAAATCTTTGTGTAAGGATAACGGGTAAATTACATACAGGAGTTACATCTAAAGATGTTATTTTACAGACTATAGGCAAAATAGGTACAGCAGGCGGAACCGGAATGGTTATCGAGTATGCTGGACCTGTTATAGAAAATTTGAACATCGAGCAGCGAATGACGATTTGCAACATGTCAATAGAAGCAGGTGCACGTGCAGGACTAATTGCACCTGATGAAAAAACTTTTAATTATCTTAAAGACAAACCTAAATCTCCAAAGGGAGCAAACTGGGATAAAGCTATTGCATATTGGTCTAAACTTAATTCAGATTCTGGAGCAAAATTTGATAAGGAAGTAGAAATTAGAGGTGATGATATTAGTCCAATGGTAACTTGGGGGACATCTCCCCAAGATGTTATTCCAGTTACTGGTATTGTCCCTGATCCTGCAGATGAAAAGGATGAAGACAGAAAAGCAGCAATGAATCGATCTTTAAATTATATGGGACTTAAACCAAATACTAAAATAATTGATATTAAGATTGATAGAATTTTTATTGGTAGCTGTACTAATGGAAGAATTGGTGATCTTAGAGATGCAGCCAAAATAGTAAAAGAAAGAAAAATTGCCCAGCATGTAAATGCTATGGTTGTTCCTGGATCTGGTCTTGTAAAACAGCAGGCAGAAGAAGAAGGAATAGACAAAATTTTTAAAGAAGCTGGATTTGAATGGAGGGAACCAGGTTGTTCTATGTGTTTGGCCATGAACGCAGACAAGCTTAATCCTAAAGAAAGATGTGCATCTACTTCAAATAGAAATTTTGAAGGACGACAAGGTCGTGGAGGCAGGACTCATTTATTAAGTCCAGCCATGGCTGCAGCTGCAGCAATAGACGGACATTTAACAGACGTAAGAAAGTTTCAAAATTAAAATGGAAAAATTTAATATTTTAAAAGGCATAGCAGCAAATCTTCCGATGATGAACGTTGATACAGATATGATTATCCCTAAACAATTTTTAAAAACAATAAAAAGAAGTGGACTTGGAAAAAGTTTATTTTTTGAAATGCGATACGATGAACAAGGAAAAAAAGTAGACAACTTTGTTTTAAACAAAGAACCTTACAACAAGTCATCTATTTTATTAGCTGGAAAAAATTTTGGATGTGGTTCTTCAAGAGAACATGCTCCTTGGGCTCTATTCGATTTTGGAATTAAATGTGTAATAAGTTTAAGTTTTGCAGATATTTTTTATAACAATTGTTTTAAGAATGGTATGTTACCTATAGTTTTAGATCAAAAACAACTAGAAGAACTAGTAGAATATTCAAAAAAAAAAGAAGCAATAGAAATAAACCTTTCTGAACAGAAAATTAAATTAGGAAATAAAATAATTAGTTTTAAAATTGAAGCTTTCAAAAAAAAGTGTTTATTAGAAGGTTTAGATGATATTGAACTTTCTTTAAAAAAATCTGCAAAAATATCTTCTTATGAAAAAAGTATCCAAAAAACAAAACCTTGGATGAATTAAAATGATCAAAATTAAAAATAGAAAAATTTTATTACTTCCTGGGGATGGCATTGGTCCAGAAGTTGTAGCTGAAGTTAAAAAAGTTATTCAATGGCTTAACTCTAAAAAATCCTTGGATTTTACGATAGACGAAGATTTGATTGGTGGAGCATCAATTGAAAAACACAAAAATCCAATTACGGATGAAGTATTTTATAAAGCAATGGAATCTGAAATTATAATTTTTGGTGCCTGTGGTGGCCCAAAGTGGGATAATTTAGAGTTTTCCAAGAAACCTGAAAGAGCATTATTGAAATTAAGAAAAGAATTAAAACTATTTGCAAACCTTAGACCAGCAATTTGTTTTAAACAGTTGGTTGAAGCATCTAGTTTAAAACCTGAAATTGTTTCTGGTCTTGATATTATGATTGTTAGGGAACTTACTGGAGGAATATATTTTGGTGAACCAAGAGGAATCAAACCTATCGAAAATGGAGAGAGAAAAGGTATTAATACTCATACATATACGAGCAACGAAATAATTAGAGTAGCCAAAGTAGCCTTCGAACTTGCAAAAAAGAGAAGTAAAAAAGTTACCTCATGTGAGAAATCTAATGTTATGGAATCAGGAGTTTTATGGAAAGAAGAAGTCCAAAAAGTTAGAGACAACGATTATACAGATATCGCATTGAATCATATGCTTGCGGACAATTGTGCTATGCAGCTATTAAGAGATCCCAAACAGTTTGATGTTATTGTAACAGATAATTTATTTGGAGATATGCTATCTGACGAGGCAGCTATGCTAACAGGATCGTTGGGTTTATTACCATCAGCATCTTTAGGAGCAAAAGATAAAAATGGAAAAATGAGATCTATGTATGAACCTGTTCATGGTTCTGCTCCAGATATTGCCGGAGAGGGTATAGCAAATCCTATAGCAAGTATTCTAAGTTTTTCTATGGCACTTAGGTATTCATTAGATCTAGACCAAGAAGCCGATAACTTAGACCAAGCAGTTCAAAAAGTTCTTGATGATGGTTTAAGAACTAAAGATATTTTATCTAAAGGAAAAAAAGAGGTATCCACCTTGCAAATGGGGGATGCAATAATTTCAAAACTTAAATAGTATCTAGTTCAATGAATATCAAGAATGTAGTTGTCATTGGTTCTGGCACTATGGGTAGTGGAATTGCGGCACAACTATGTAATGCCAACATTTCTGTAACACTTCTAGATTTAAAGACTGAAATTTCCGAAAAAGCAAAAAAAAAAATTTTTGAGTCTAGACCTCCGTTATTAATTGATAAAAGTAAAATTGATAATATTAAAGTTGGCAATATAGAAAAAAATTTTGAAATTATTGGAAAAGCTGACTGGGTAGTCGAAGCGGTAGTTGAAAGAATAAATATTAAACATGATATTTATAAAAAAATATTAAAGACAAGAAAAAAGGATTCAATAATTTCATCAAATACATCAACGATTCCCTTAAAAGTTTTATCGGCTAAAATGTCTGATGAAGATAAAAAAGATTTTTGCATAACTCATTTTTTTAATCCTGTTAGGTATATGGGTTTACTAGAAATAGTAACTGAGAATATTAATGATGCAGAAAAAATAAATTTATTAAAAGATTTTTGTGAAGAAAGTTTAGGTAAAGGAGTTATTATTTGCAAAGATACCCCAGGTTTTTTAGGAAATAGAGTTGGGGTTTATGCCATGCAAGTAGCTATGACAGAAGCCATAAAAATGAAATTAAGTATAGAAGAAGCAGATGCAGTTTTTGGTAGACCTATGGGCATACCTAAAACAGGAGTTTTTGGTCTATACGATTTGATCGGCATAGATTTAATGTCAGATGTTTTAAAAAGTTTTCTAAAAGAGTTACCACCCTCAGATGTTTTTCATGAAGTAGCACAAGAAATCCCATTAGTAAAAAATTTGATTGAAACTGGTTACAACGGCAGAAAAGGAAAAGGTGGATTTTATAGAATGAACAAGAAAGATGGAAAAAAAGTATTAGAAGCAATTAATTTAATTACCAGAGATTATTCTCCATCTAAAAAAATTGATCTTAATATTGGTGAAAAAATTAATTTAAAAGAGCTGGTTTCAAAAAATGACAAATATGGAAAATATGCCTGGTCTGTAATTTCAAAAATTATTCTTTATGCATCCTCTTTAATTCCTAATGTAACAAAAAATTATAACAATATTGATGAAGCAATGAGACTTGGTTTTAATTGGACTAAGGGACCATTCGAAATGCTAGAAGAGCTTGGAATAAAATTTTTTGTTGAAAAAGATAATCAGTTAAAAACAAATCAATTTATAAAAAAACTTTACAATGAAAAAATTGATACTTTTTATGGAAAAAGACAAATTTATACAAATTTGGAAACATTAGGAAAAGTAAAGCAATTAGCAAAAATTAATAAAGATAATAAATCAGCTGTTACATATGAACATAAAAATTACAAAATTGTAGAATTTAACACTAAAGCAAATACGTTAGATTATGACTCAATGGATGCCTTAAAAAAGGCATCCGATCAAAACATGATTATTATTAATGAAGGAATGCAATTTTCAGCAGGAGTTAATTTAAATTACGTCATGGATTTTGCGAAAGAAAAAAATTGGAAAGCAATTGAAAAGTTCATCCATCATTTTCAAATGACCTGCAAACAGCTAAAATATTCTGATAATTTAGTTATTTCCGCGCCATCCGGGTTGACTTTGGGAGGCGGTGAAGAAGTTTGTATTCAAAGCGATTATGTAGTTGCTCACACTAATATTGTGATGGGCTTGGTAGAAACCCTTGTAGGATTAATACCAGCCGGAGGAGGAACCAAAGAACTGCTGTGGAGATGGGCGCAAACTCAAGAAGCTGAAAAAGATCCTGACTTTGCTCCACAAAAAGTATTTGATATTATTGGCTATGGTAAGACGGCCAGTTCACCAATAGAAGCCATACCATTTAAGTTTTTATTAGAGAAAGATAAAAGCATTATGAACAGAAACAAGCTACTTTCGGTTTCTCAAGATTTAATAAACGATAAAAAAGATGGTTATAAACCGCCAAGGAAACCAACTTTTAATTTATCAGGAGGTCAGGTAAGAGATAAAATGTTCCAAACTCTTGAAAATCTTTATAAAGAAAAGAAAATTTTGGAGCATGGAATGGAAGTTGGAAAAAAATTAGCTTTTGTATTAAGTGGTGGCAACACAACTCTTAATAAAGAATTATCAGAAGAAGATATGTATGCTCTGGAATTAGAGGCTTTTATGCAACTAATGCAAATGGAAAAAACTCAAGCCCGAATTAAACACACACTTTCAACAGGAAAACCTTTGGTAAATTAATGGCAACTTATACAGCTCCCATAAATGATATGATGTTTCTCTTTGAGAAACTAAGAGATAATCCTCATTACAATGCACTTGAAAAATATAAGGAAGTTAATCCTGATCTTGCAAAAGATATTTTAGAACAAGCTGCAAAGCTAACTGAAAATCTTATATTGCCCCTAGCTAAAGCTGGAGATGAAATACCCACTAAATTAGAAAATGGTGTAGTAATAACCCCGCCAGGATACAAAGAAGCCTACAAAAAATTTATTGAAGATGGCTGGGTATCTTTATCTTGTGATCCAGAATATGGCGGTCAAGGAATACCAAACACTATCAAGACATTTTTTGATGAAATGCTTTCTTCTGCTAGTCTTTCTTTTAAACTTTATAGCGAGCTTAGTATTGGAGCATATAATTGCATACTTCATCACGGAAGCGATTCCATAAAAAAAAAATTTCTACCGAACATAGTTAAAGGTAAATGGGGTGGAACAATGTGTTTAACAGAACCTGTTTGTGGAACAGATTTAGGATTATTAAAAACAAAGGCTGTAGAGCAACCAGATGACACTTATAAATTAACTGGTCAAAAAATATTTATAACTTCCGGAGATCACGATCTTACAGAAAATATTATACATTTAGTTCTCGCGAGAATTCCTAATGCTCCTTCAGGAACAAAGGGAATTAGTTTATTTTTAGTACCAAAAATTCAAGTTAAAGAAGATGGATCCTTAGGTTCTAGAAACGGCGTTTCAACCAATTCAATTGAAAGCAAAATGGGAATTAGAGGATCTGCTACATGTGTTTTAAATTTTGATGGTGCTGTTGGATATATGATTGGACCTAAAAATAAAGGACTGAGCTCAATGTTTACAATGATGAATTTAGAAAGAATAGTTGTGGGGCTCCAAGGTTTGGGTTTATCAGAAATCGCATATCAAAATGCATTAAATTATTCGAAAGAAAGAAAACAAGGAAAATCTAATAATAGCAAAACACAAAATGGAGCAGATTTAATTATTGATCACGCCGATATTAGGAGGTCGCTATTAACCATGAAATCTATTATCGAAGGTGAAAGAGCTTTAGGTTTTTGGCTGGCACAACAAACCGAAGTTAGTCTGCATCATAAAGACAATAAAATTAAAGAAGAAGCTTCAGATCTAGTTTCTTTGATGACCCCAGTAGTTAAATCATTATTTAGTGATATGGGTATGGAAATTACTAGTGATGCAATGCAAATTTTTGGAGGTTATGGTTACACAAAAGACCAAGGTATTGAACAACTATATAGAGACAACAGAATTACTCCAATATACGAAGGAACTAATGCTGTTCAATCAATAGATTTAGTTTTTAGAAAACTTGTGAATAAAGATAGAAACGTTATTGATCGATATATCAAATCTATTGAAGAAGAAATTAAAAAAAATAAAAATCAACCACAAATAAAACCACTTGCTGAAAAATTA
>QCSA01000008.1 GCA_003211695.1 Pelagibacteraceae bacterium AG-464-P07
CTTTAATCCCTTAAAATCCTACAATTCTAAACGACTGACTCAACGTTAATTAAATTGATTTAATAACATTAAACCTTAAATAAATTTTATCTAAATAACAATATAAGGACAAAGCTCTTAAGATCATAAATAGACATAGCGAAATCCAAATACCAGTGTTACCCAAAAGATCTACCAGTATTAGGGAGATGACTACATATGAGAATACTGAAAAAACCATTGCATTACGTAACTCTTTTGTCTGTGAGGCTCCAATAAATATTCCGTCGAACTGATAACAAAATGAAGAGATTAAAGGCATTATAATCAACCAAACTGCATAAGAAGAGCTAAGACTTTTGATGACCTCAATGTTAGACATCAATTGAATAGCAAAGTTATTAATTAAGAAATAAATAATTGAAATAATCAATCCAGTAATTGAGCTTAAAATAAAAGAATTTTTAACAATCTTTTTAAAAAGATTGATATCATTTTTTCCAAGAGAATAGCCAACCATTCCCTCTGTAGAAAAAGCGTAGGCATCCAAAATAAAAGCAGATAGAAAAACTAAATTAATTAAAATAGCATTTGCTGCAATATACTCTTCACCAATTTGGCTTCCGAGATAGGTAAACCATAAAAAGGAAAAAGTTAAAAGTATTGTTCTAATAAATATATTTAAATTAATATTAAATATGTTCTTAATTTTATTTATGTTTATTAAATCATCAATCTTAATTTCAATCTTAGACATTCTTAGTAAATACCAAAAAGTATAAATTAAAAAAGATATTGATATTATTAGAGCTGAGAATAAAGTTCCATAAGCAACACCTTTGATATTTAAATCAAATTTTGCAACAAAAATGATACTTAAAATTATATTTAATATAGAAAATAAACCTACCGCTAAACTTGAAATCTTGGTCTTTTGTAAACCAATAAATAAACCTGTAATAATATATAATGTTAACTCACCTGGTGCTGACCAAATTCGAATTTGGAAATAATCTTTATAAAATTTTTCAGTTGTAACTGATAGATCAAAAATATTTAAGCTTAATCTAAAAATATAATTTTGAAGTGAAATTAATATTATGAAAATTGTTAATACAAAAATTAGATTTCTTAAAACAATATTAAATATTTCTGAATAATCTTTCTTTCCATATGCTTGCGAGACTAAACCAACCGTACCCATTCTTAAGAAACCAAAACTCCAAAAAATCATTGAAAATAAATTTGCTGCAACAGATGTTGCTGATAGATAAGATAAATTACCAAGATTACCCATTAAACCAGTGTCTATAATTCCAACTAATGGAATTGCTAAGTTTGCAAAAAAAATAGGGATAGATAATTTTAAAATATATTTTATTGAAGGGTTTTGCATTTAAGTAAAATACTTCAATATATTATTTGTAGAGTTTGTTTTTTTAATACAATCTTTCATTAGCATTTTCAGTAACTATGTATGTATCATCTAAATTCATGCCTAATTTACTGTCTGAATCCATAAATATCATGTGCATGAAGAACACATTACCAGGCTGAATGATGTAAGGGAATTGATCGATACCTTGATTAGATTAGTAGGCGTGTTCCGTCTGCCGGGTGCAATTAACCAAGCACTCCGAAACTAGAGGTAGGATACATGAAAAAATGGTACCTTAATTAAGAAAGGAATAATAATGAAAGAATATTTTGAAAAAAAATTTGGTCAAGGAACAGCATTTGACCTTGATTATGGTAAATTGCTGATTGTTGCTTTATTGGTTTATATCGCATTTTTTAAATAAAGGAATCTTGGTTCTGGGTTATAGGATTATGTGGGATAACTCGAAACATACCCGAAACAAAAGAGATAAAGCAGAGATTTGACTAGTATGAACGAAGAAAAGTCGCGCCAGCTCTGGAAAATCATACAGGAAGCTGGCGATTATTTACTTGGTTAGCGGAACACCCTATCTGACATTATCCTGCAATAGTTATGCGGACAATTTAAAATTCATAAAAAATTAATCGCATAAAGATTCAACAAAAACGTTCTTAAAACTAGATACAAACTAGATACAAAAGAGATAAATCAAATGGTCAATTTCTATGCCTTTTGATAGCATTCAATCATGAAAAAGCTTTTAGGGATCTTGGTTCTGGGTTTGTTATTTTGCAACACTGCATTTGCAAAACAAGTCACTCTTTCTTGCTCAAACATTAAAAAAGAATTGATATCAACACATTCAATTATAATTAGTGATAATGATAAAACTTTAATACTTGATGGTTTGGAAGCACATAAAATTATTAAGTGGAATAAATATATTATTTTATTCGAAGCGACAGCAAAAACAAAACTCCAATTAGAAATAGAACAAACTGTTGAGGAAATTGTTGGGGAAATTGATGGAACACAAAATTTGAATAAATTAGATAGAGTAACGGGTTATTTTAATAATACTCATAAATGCACAGTGGTTGCGAGACAAAAATTTTAAGAAAAACACAAAAGAAAATATAATGAAAAAACTTTTAGGGATCTTGGTTCTGGGTTTGTTGTGGTGCAATACATTGATAGCTGTTCCATTTTTTGTCAGCGCTTTAAAATAAAGAATATAAGTTACTCATTCCTTATCAAAGGGTAAGCTTTAGGACTAAGATATTTCAGATTTGTTAAAATTATCAACAAAAGAGTTACAAGACCCGCTCCTAAAGAAACACAAATAAATAAAGCAAAATCAAACTGCCATTGTAATTGAAATATATTTTCGATTACATATTTGGATGCAATTACAGCAAATAAAGTTGAGAACAAAATTATAGATGTAAAGTTAATAATAAATTCTATAATTGATGAAAATATTATTTCTTTTTTAGAAAAACCCAAAATTTTAAAAACTAAATTTTGAAAAATTTTAATTTTTCCTTGAACAATAATTGCACTCGAAATTACAACCAAACCTATGATAACTGTAATAGTTGAAATTATAACAACTGCTATAAAAACTTTATTTAAAACGTCTGTTACTTTTGAAAGATAATCAGATATTTTAATTATTGATATGCTTGGGAACTGGTTTAAAAAATCAATTTCTTTAAAATTGTCTTTCTTATCGAATTTAACTGTCGATAAATATTCATGAGGAATAGTTTGAGCAAATTGAGGATTTAATAACATTGCAAAATTTATACTAAGATCTCGGTAGTCAACTAGTCTGAAGTTGATAACTTTTCCCTCTATTTCTCTTCCATAAATATTTAGAGTAAATGTGTCCCCTAATTTTATACCAAAATCTTTAGCAACTTTGCTATCTAAGGAAATTTGCAATTGGTTAGGCTTAGTCAAATTCCACCACTCTCCCTCAACTAAAGGATTGTCTTTTGGAATACTTTCTGACCAAGAAACTCTTCGATCATTTCCAATTACCCAATGGCTGTCATTTGTTTGGTCAATATATGTATTAGGATCCACACCATTGATTTTAGCCAGTTTAGCAGAAACCATGGGCACAACTTCAATTTTTGATTTTTGATCAAAATTATAAATTATTTTCTGGAATTGATATTTTTGATCTTTTTGAATTCCAAGAAAAAAATAATCAGGTGCTAATTCTGGGATTGATTTTGCTATCTCTCTTTTAAAGTTTGAGCCAACAAATGCTAAGGTTAACAATAAGGTTATACCCAATCCCAACGACATTACAGTAATAGGAGTAATACTTTTAGATTGAGTGATATTTTTAATCGCAACCTTTAAAGGAATTCCAAAATTAGAATTGTTTTTTTTAAGAAACAATATTGTAAGTCTTGATAAAAAGAAAAATACCATCAAACAAAAGAAGAAAGACGCAAAATAGAACAAGCTATAAATTGGTCTCGAGTATCCAAAAGAAAACAAACTTATTAACAATATAAGCAATATTATACTTAAAATTATTGAAAATTTTGAATATCTGAATTGAAGGCTTTGAAAAATATTTCTAAATAAGCTTGAAGCCTTTATTTGGTCAATGGAATTTACAGTCGGAATAGAAAAAATTCCAATAACTAATAAGCCTACTAAAAATATTTTTATGTAATTAATTAAAGAAAATTCTGCTTTAATACTTAATCCTAGTCCTTCAGAAATAAATTTATCGACAAAAGGTAGTAAAAAAAAGCTAAGTCCATATGAGAAAACAGATATAATGATAAGTAAGATTGCTAACTGAATATAATAAATTATTTTTATATTTCCTGAAAAAATCCCTATTGCTTTTTGAATAGCTATTGATGAATTTTTTTGATTAATGAATGATAACAATGTATTCGCAATTCCAATTCCAGCAATTAGCATAGCGCTTATTGATACTAAAGATAAAAATTGTGAAAAATTATCGATAATTCTTCTAAGACCCCCTGCTGAATTTCCTGGATACATAATAGTTGCCCTTTTTTCATTTTTAAAAAGTTGTTCAACTTTTTGAGATCCTTCTAAGATGCTTAACGATTTATTAAATCTTGCTTTATATTCATAATTTAAAAAACTTCCTAAAGTTCTTAAATTTAAGGTATCTATGGTTTTTTTACCCGTTAATGCAAAATCTCCAAAGACAAATGCTCCACCAATATCTGGTACTGACTTTACAAAACCTACAACTTTAAATTCTTTATCTTGAACTTTTACTGTATCATTTAATTCTAGGTTAAGATTTTTAAAAATATTTTCATTTACCAATATTGTATTATTAATTTTATTTAATTTATCTAATGCATCCTCTGGTTCGAAAATAACTTTGCCATACAAAGGATAATTTTCATCTACTGATTTAACTCTTGTAAATGAAGACTTATTGTTGTCTTTATTTATAGTTGATATCATTGTGCTGAATTCAACCATCTGAGAGACAGTTGAAAACTCTTTTACTTCATTGACTAATTTAAGATTTCCTTCAACCCTGTTATAATCTATTTCGATATCACCTCCCAAGAGAAGTCTCGAATTATTATTTAATTCTGTTTCTAGACTATCCTCTACTGTTAAAATTGAACTCAAAATAAATAAGCTTATAAATAGAGTAACAATAATGCTTAAAATCTTTGAATAACTTCGAGACAAATCTCTTAAAGCATATTTAAAATATAATTTAAAATTAGCTAAATTATCCAATTCGACCATCTTTAATTATTATTTTCCTTTTTGTTTGATTTGCAAGATTGTTGTCATGGGTAACTATAATTAAGCTTGCTTTCTCTTCATTTACATAATCAAACAAAATTTTAGAGATTAAGTGTGAGTTTTCGCTATCTAAATTACCCGTTGGCTCATCAGCTAAAATCAATTGGGGTTTCATAGCTATCGATCTTGCAATAGCCACTCTTTGCTGCTCACCACCAGATAATTGGCTCGGTAAATTATTTAATCTTTGATCTAATCCAAATCTATCTAGTATTTCTTTAGCTTTTTGTTCAGGGTTTTGCATTTTATTAATTTCTAGGGTTAAACTTACATTTTCTAGAGCTGTATAATTGGGTATTAAATAATATGATTGAAAAACAATACCTATATTTTTTCTTCTTATCTCAGAAATTTGATCCTCTTTTAAATTTGAAATTTCAAATTCTTTAAATTGAATTTTTCCAGATGATGCTTTTTCCAATCCACCAATTAACATTATAAGACTAGTTTTGCCAGAACCACTCTCTCCTACGATTGATATAGTTTCTGTATAATCAACTTCGAAGCTTACATCTTGTAAAACATTTATAAGATTGTTATCTGTATTATAACTTAAATTAACCCTAGAAAGTTTAAGTAATTTGTTCATGTATAAAAATTGTATTATTAAAATAATTTTATTTTGTCTAGCGACATCTAGTGTTAATGCAGAAAATAAAATTGTTTTATTTGGAGACAGCCTTATGGCTGGATATGGGTTGAGCAAAGAATATCATTTATCAAGTATTTTAGAAAATAACCTAATAAACAAGGGGTACAAGGTAAAGGTTGTGAATGCTGGTGTTTCTGGAGATACATCCGCAGGGGGATTGAATAGAATTAGTTGGACCTTATCAGAAAAAGATACCGATTTTTTGATTTTAGGGTTAGGTGCAAATGATATGCTGAGAGGTATTCAACCGAAAGAAACTAAAAACAACTTGGACAAAATTATAAAACTAACTCTTAATAAAAATATTAAAATAATTTTGGCAGGTATGATTGCACCTAATTCATATGGGCAAAACTACAAAAAAAAATTTGACGAATTATATAAATCTTTATCAGATAAATATAACTTAAGTTTCATTCCTTTTTTGCTAGAGGGAGTTGCTTTAAATCCAGACTTAAATCTTGAAGATGGAATGCATCCCAATCAAGAAGGTGTAAAAATAATTAGTAATACGATAGAAGAAAAAATTATTGCATTATTAAATTAAAGTAAAATGAAAAAGCTTTTAGGGATCTTGGTTATAGGATTATGTGGGATAACTAGATACAGACTAGATACAGGAGAGATAAAACAGGATTTAGACAGGCATGAACAAAGAAAACGCAAGTAAACTATGGAAAATTATTCAGGAAGCTGGTGATTATTTACAGGGACAACTGCCGGATCATCCTAATCATCCCAAAGGGAGAAATCCCTACGCACATGTAGCGATATGTGTGAAATCAAAATTTGAGAAATCTTATAAGGATATTCCAGACGAGAAATTCACAGAAGTTGTTGAGTACATTGACTTTTTGAAGAAGAACCCAAGCTGACCCGAGGAACATTTAGATAACCACCCAGAAATGTTGACAGTTTGTTGACGGCCTGTAGGATTTTATAGGAAAAGCTTTTTCATCATTTACCTTCTTTTAATGTAAATGTTTGCTTAAAAATTCAAGTGTACGCTGACGACTTAACAAGTTTGATTTCTTGTGACCCTCGATGACGTATTTTCGATTGATGCTTGAAATGACACCTGTTCTCTTCCAACCGGGGATTGTTATATCAAATCCGTGTGGAGCATCTGGATACTTGTAGATAAAAAAATTTTTGTTCTTTTCAAATCCTGCCTGGCACCAAAATGGATCTGCTAAACCATCATCCATAGCTATATGAATCATTATTGGTACGTAAGGCAAATTAGGTGGTGTTCCACCAATGATTCCACAACCAGGGTAATATGAAACTAAAGCCCCAAACAATTTTAAATCTCTTTTTTTAACTCCTTTTATCTTTTTAACCTCTCTTGTGTTACCCAAGAGATTTACGCCAGATCCCCCTTGACTAAATCCAATCACACCAAGTTTACCATTATTCCAAGATTGTTTTGAAACCCAACGAGATAGTTTAACCAAATCTTTTACCCTTTCTTCAGGAATTGTAAGTGGATTAACTTTTCCAACATGGCCCATAATTCCTTTCTCTTTGAAATGATCAATTATGACAACATTGTATCCTTCATCGTTCAGATATTTAGCCCAAAGCTCTTGGTGTTTCCATTTTCCACCACCACCGTGAGAGAGAATTATAGTAGAAGCAGATTGCTGTTTATTGAGATAGAGTTGAGAAGAAAACTGACCTTTGACTTTAAAACCATTTTTGATCACCAAATCTTTTTCTGCATAAACATTTGAACCTAACAACAAACCCAGAACCACGATCCCTAAAACCTTTTTCATGATTAAAGGTTATCACATCTGTTTGTGGTTTCTCCACCCAGAAATGTTGACAGTTTGTTGACAGTTTCGCCATTAATATTGCTTTGTATTTACGCCAAGTCTATTTTAATAACTAAGCAAACATAAGGGTTTTGGGTTGTCAGAGGATGTCGAGAGACAGTTGGTTTTTTACTGTCCTTATCTGAGTGAAATCAAAATTTAATCAAAGCTATAAAGATATTGAAGATGAAAAATTTAATGAAGTAGTTGAATATATCGAGTTTTTAAAAAATAATCCGAGTTAACTAATTTTTTATTATATTGTGTTTTGGACCAAAAGGAAAAGTTGTGATATTTTCAGCATTTTTTTCCTTGACCACTAATATATCGTGTTCTCTATAACCTCCCGCACCAGGTTCTCCTTCTGGAATAAAAACCATAGGTTCCATTGAAACTACCATGCCTGGTTCTAATACCGTTTGTATATCTTCCCTGAACTCTAATCCAGCCTCACGACCATAGTATGGAGATAAGATTCCAAAAGAGTGTCCATAACCAAATGTTCTTCTATGCAAATATCCAAGTTGTGCGAACAAATCATTTAATTCATTGGTTATTTCCGAACATTTTGCTCCAGGTTTTATAAGTTCTAATCCTCTTTTATGAACTTTGACATTTGCCTCCCATGCTTTAAGAGAGTTGTTATCAATTTCTTCCAAGAACAATGTTCTTTCTAAAGCTGTATAATATCCCGATATCATAGGAAAAGTATTCAACGACAAAATATCTCCTTTTTTAAGTTTTCTACTAGTAACATGATTATGAGCTCCGTCTGTATTTATTCCAGATTGAAACCACACCCAGGTGTCTCTTAATTCAGAATCTGGATATAATCTTGAAATCTCTAATTCCATCGCATCTCTTCCAGCCTGTGCTATTTCTATTTCATTTACTCCAGCTTTTATTTTTTTAACTAGAGCTCTTGCGCCAACATCAGCAACTTTTGAACCATTTTTTATAAGTTCGATCTCTTCCTTAGATTTAACCATTCTTTGTTTCATCGCATCATTAGCAATATTAATTAGATCAGAACTAGCAAATACAGATTTAATTTTTGATTGCATATCAACAGTCAAATGATCAGTTTCTACCCCAAGTTTTTTAGGAGGCTGCTTTCTTCCCACAATAGCTACTAAAGCCTTTAAAAAATTATCTCTTTTCCAATCTGTGTAAATTATATTTTCATCGATTGATCTTCGCCATGGCTGACCAGCATCAAGATTTGCTGAAATAGTGATACATTTTTCATGCGTAACTACACATCCATATGGTCTTCCAAATGAAGTGTATAAGAAACCTGAATAATAAGCTACTCCATGCATAGAAGTTAGTAAGACCATTTCTAAGTCATGTTGGCTCATTATTTCTCTTAAACCTTTTAATCTTTTTTCATATTCATTTTTGCTAAATGGTAATTTGGATTTATTTCCATTTTTTAAATTAAAATAATCTGGTCTTTCCATTTTTATACTCTTTAAATTTTTTTCAATTCATTCCTATAAATCTTCTATTTCTTTTAATAAAGAAACTGTAATAAAAAAGCGCAAAAGTAATAACAACTCCTCCGATTATAGTATTTTCTGATGGAACCTCATTAATCCCAAAAATAGGCAGCCAAACCCAAAAAATTCCCCCTATTATCTCGGTTAAAGATAACAAAGTAAGATCAGCTGCGGGTAAATCTTTTGAACCTATTGAGTATAATATTAACCCACAACATACTAAAAGACCATGCAATGCAGACAATGATGAGTTTCTAAACGTGGTTAAAAAATTTGCATCTGAAACAGTTAATACTAAGGATGAAAAAATTGCACAAAATAAGCCAGCTATTGCAACTGTAGTAAATTTTGGCGTCTCTTTTCTCCACCTTAATGAAACAGAAAAAATTGAAAATCCTAATGCAGACATAAGTCCAACTAGTAATCCAAATAATGTTCCTATCTTATTACTATTCGATGCCATAAAAATAATTCCAATCGCTGCAATAATTATTGCTGTTAATGTTGTTGTTGAAATTTTTTCTTTCAAAATAAAATAACCTAGAATTGCAGTAATGAATGGCATTGCCGCTAACATTAAAAGTGTAACTGCCGCTGATGTGTGAGTTATAGACCAAATAAAACACATCATAGCTGAACCTAAACTAACACCTCCAATGACTCCGGATAATCCAATTTTTGAATAATTGTTCAAAAATGATTTTCCTTCTTTTAAAAACAAATAAAAATTTAGTAGTAAAAAAATAGTTATTCCTCTAAAAAAAACATATTGCCATGGAACATTTCGAGCATCTTCTATATACCTTACGACTAATGCTCCAAAAGACCATAAAGTCCCTGCTATTAAAACAATTAGAATAGCCAAATTAGTTTTATCTTTTGGCATATTTATTTTATTTCTTTTTTAGGTCTTAAAGAATGACCAGGCAACCAACCCTCTGTACCTTCTTCATAGTGTTCTTTTTTCCATATGAGAGATTGATGTTTTACTTCTTCAAGAATATGTCTGCAAATTTTAAATGCTTCATCTCTATGTCCCGCACCAACTGCTATAAGAATGCTTATCTCGCCAACAGGAACAAATCCTTTGGCATGTTCTAAAAAAACTTTAGCGTCTTTATCAAATTTTTTAATTGCTAATTCACAAATAGAATTGAATGACTTTAATACCATTTGATCATGAGCATCGTAAGTAACTGCTGTTACTTTTTTTCCACTGTTTTCATTTCTTACCCTTCCAATAAAAACGGATTCTGCTCCATTTGAATCTGCAGAAATGAACTTAACTGCTTTTTCTTTTAAGATTTTTTGATCTTGGGTATTAACAACTCCTGTATGGATATTCATTAACCACCGGTAACGTTCATGTGACGAGGAACATATTTTTCTTCACGTTCTCTATCAATTACAAAGTCGTGACCTTTGGGTTTTCTAGAAATTGCTTCGTATATGACTTTTTTTAATAAGTCATTATTTTCACTTTTTCTTAAAGGAGTTATTAAATCTGCTTTATCTTGTTGTCCTAAGCACATGTACATAATACCTGTACAAGTTACTCTTACACGATTACAGAGTTCACAAAAATTATGAGTATGTGGTGTAATAAAACCAATTTTTTGATCGGTTTCATGACAGTGTACATATCTTGCAGGTCCTCCTGTTCTTAAAGGATCATCAGTAAGACTATATTTGGTTTGAATTAATTCTCTAACTTCAGTTAGTGGCATATACTGTTCAGAACGTTTTATACCTATTTCACCCATGGGCATTACTTCAATAAATGTTAGAGAAAATTTATTTTCACCACACCAATTCACTAATTTTAAAATTTCATTATCATTAACACCTTTTAAGGCCACAGTATTAATTTTTATTTTTAGTCCTGTTTTTTTTGCGGCCATAATTCCATTAATAACTTTATCAAAGTCACCAATTCGAGTGATTTTTTTAAACTTATTTTTGTCTAAAGAATCTAACGAAATATTAACTCTTCTAACTCCATTATTTAATAAATCTTTTGCATAACGATCTAGTTGAGAACCATTTGTTGTAAGAGTTAATTCTTCTAATCCGTGACCTATTTTTTTTCCAAGATTACTAAATAATTTAATTATATTTTTTCGAACTAAAGGTTCACCTCCAGTAATCCTAAGTTTTTTTACACCGAGATCGATAAAGGTATTACAAAGTCTGTCCAGTTCTTCTAATGATAAAACATCTTTTTTAGGTAAAAATTCCATATCTTCAGACATGCAATAAGTACATCTGAAGTCACAACGATCTGTAACTGAAACTCTTACGTATGATATTTTTCTTTGAAATGGATCTATCAACATAAATAAATTAAATCACAAAAATTATGATTTGTTAATTACTTTATTACATTTAATGCTTCCCTGATTATAAAATATTGCTATTTTTCAGAACTATGAGTGACGTAATATGATACTGCGTCAATCTCTTCTGAAGTTAATAAACCTTCCTCTCCAAATGCTGGCATTACTCCAAGCCCCTCGATTACAACACCTCTTACTTGTTCTTCTGAAGGTTTTAAACTATCTAAATCTGGACCTATATCACCTGTTGACCCAGCAGCCTTTAAAACATGACAAGTACCACACATCGCTTTATTGTTGAAAACCTCCAACCCTAAAACCATTTTTTCAGAATCTGCTTTTAGATCTGTCATTAAAGAAAATGAAAACAATAAAATAACAAAAAAAATTCTCATCACAAAAAGTTATTAAAATCAGAAAAATTTAATATCTTTAATGCTTAATTTTTTATACTACTTCAACGTTTACGCTATGATCTTTCCAACCGTTATGGGCGTAGCCTCTTCTATTTTCGTATCTTAGTTCAGGTTGACTATTGCCACCTGCGGTAGCCATACTAGCAAGATTGTAACTTCCGGGTCCTAAGTTTGCTTCAAAGACAAACTGTCTCCATGCGTATTTCCCAAGATAGGGGCCTACAAATTTCGCTCCTTTCCAGGTTTGTCCGCCATCAATTGAAACTTTAACTTTACTAACTTTTTTGGTTCCACCTGTCGCCACGCCAGCAATTTGGACCTTACCAGATTTTACCACTCCAGTTTCATCGGTAGGTCTTACAATCCATGATTTAACGGGCATTTCCCAACAAGAAGGATACTCTGGACCTTTTTTTCCAATTGGTGAAATTCTGTAACTTGTTTTCATGTATTTCACATCTGACTCTGTTTCAGTAAAAGCTAATTTACCTAAATGTTTTACATTATTAATACCAAAATATCCTGGCGGAATAGATCTTAGTGGACCTCCATGAGCATTTGGAAGAGGAACACCATTCATCTCCCAAGCTAAAATTGCTTCTTTATAAACCATAAGCGGAACTGATCTCTCTACCGTTGCTTTTTTTGGATCCAAATCTTTTGGTGCATCAACTCCTGTACAGGTCATATATTTTGCACCACTTGCGATTCCTCCACATGCAGAAACTATCTTTTTAACTGGAACACCTGTCCATATAATACACGCAGCAGCACCCGTTCTCCATTGTGATCCTTTTGGTCCATGTTCAAAAAAACCTCTTCCGTTACCTGAGCATTGTAGTACTGTTGCAATAGTTGTTTGGCCAAGTTTTCTCAACTGAGCCAAAGTAAATGTTTTTGGCCGTTTAACTCCTTCCACAGACAATTTCCATTTATTTCTATCTCCAATTTGTGCGTCGGTCATAGTCGGCATATTATTTCTAATATAAATATTTCTAATTGGTGTAATTATACTTTCACCAATTGCACTTCTGTGTGCCTCAATACCTTTTTTAGAATGAACTATTAGAGCATTCCTATTTTTCCATTTAATAAAATCTGGTAAACCTTTTGGATCAGAATCTTCATGATTAGCTTTTGCAATTGATATCGGTAGTACCGATGTTGCGGCAGCTACCCCAGCTAAAGTTGCTGAACCTGTTAAAAAATTCCTTTTACTAGTATCAATTTTTTTTATAATTCTCTTTTTCATCAATTTCTCCCCTCTGTTTCTTTATGTACTTTTATTATAAATAATTAAGTATTAATTTCAATAAAACAAAAGCGTTATCATATTTATAAACTTTCACTTTTTGATTGAAAAACAAAACTCTTAAATAATTAGAGAGAAATAGAAAAAACATTTATATAAGGATAATGGTGGATACAACTGGAGATAAAAAGAAATACAAGCTTATACACGAACAAGTAGATAAAACTGTAGACTCTCCATGTATCCAAGTTTGCACGTATGATGAAGAAGAAGAATTTTGTATTGGATGTTATAGAACTAAAAAAGAATTACAAGATTGGTGGATTATGACTAGAGAACAAAAGCTAGAAGCATTAGAAAAACTTGAGGGCGGTTATGATGATTAACGACAACTGGTACGGCATTTGATTGTTAAAAGCCACCCCGAAACCAGAGGTAAAACTGAGATAAAAATTTATCCCTTTCAGCTACTAGGAACTAAAGGTACCCATTCGATAATGTCTCCTGATTTAAATTGTTCTTTGCCACCAGGAAAAATACCCCAACAGTTTGCTTTTACAAATGATTCGACTCTATGAGACTGCTGCCCTTGCAACACCTGCAATTCTCCCAACCCCTTAGTATTAACATTTATTAAACATCTCGCAAAATGAGTAAAATTCTTTGGTTTTGAATATTTGTTAATTAGTTGGACCTTAAATTTTTTTTCTTTTAACATTCCTAAACTATTACGTAGCAATGGATAAATAAAAAAACGAAACCCTGCTGCACATGAAATGGGATTCCCGGGCAGTCCAAAAAATAATTTTTCTTTTCTCTTGAATTTGGACAACATTATGGGTCGGCCAGGTTTTATAGAAACACCTTTAAAATACGTTTTAAAACTGAGTTCTTTTATTAATTCTGGAATAAAGTCAAATTTACCTGCAGATATTGCGCCCGAAGTTACAAATATATCAATATCTGATTTAAGTGATTTTTTAATTTTTTCTTTAAACTTACTTTGTTCGTTGTCTTTTATAACTCCACCATCAATTATTTGGTAATGCAAACTTTTTCCAAATGATGTGATATAATGATTATTTGAATTACGAACTTGCCAATTTGATATATTTTTCTTTTTATAATCTACAATTTCATCACCAGTTCCAAAAAAAATTATTTTAGGCCTTTTTTTTACATATAAGTACCTAATTCCAAGAGTAGTAAGAGCCATAATATGTTTTGGTTGAATTAACTCACCTTTTTTTACTACTACATCTTTTAAATTATAATCTTCTCCAGCAAATCGAATAAATGAAAATTTTTTTACTTCATGATCTACAACAATATAAGTTGGTTTTTTTTCAGATGGATAATATTTTATCTTTTCAACTGGTATAACAGAATCAAAAGGTTTGGGAACTATGCCTCCTGTCATAATTTCTACAGAAGAATTTTTTAGATAATTATTTATTTTTGGATTGTCGCCAGCCCCAATAGTTTTTAAAATCTTAAATTTTTTAACCTTTTTTTTAGATAACCCTTTGGTTTCTTTAGCTAAAACTGCAAAACCGTCGAATGCTGTGTTATTAGCTAATGGATTTGTCGATGGTGATAAGATGTTTTTTGCACAAACTCTATTTAAAGAATCTGGTATAGAAATTTTTTCGTTAGGTAAATTTAAAGAAACTTTATTTATTATTTTTATAGCCTTTTGGTAGTTGATCATTTTAAATATTTAAAATATTTTTTATTTTTTTTGGTATCCCTTCAGGATTGATCCATAATCCTTTTTTACCTCCTGATTTGACAAGCAATCTTGTGTTAGTAATTTTTAAATTTGGTTCAACAATTTTTGAAAGATCATAAATTGCAAGAAGTGCTGAGTTCACCCCAGATAAAGCTTCCATTTCAACGCCTGTTTTAGAATGTGCGGAAACTAAACAGTAAACAATAATCGAATTCTTTGGTTCATCAATCTCTGTATGAATAGAAATATGATCTAAGGGCAAAGGGTGGCAAAGAGGTATTAGTTCACTTGTTTTTTTGACACCATTAATTCCAGAAACTTCCGCAATAGAAAGTGGATCTCCCTTGGGCATTTTCTTATTTTTAATCATTTCTATTACTTCTAAACTTAAAATTATTTCCCCAACAGCAAGGGCTTTACGATGGGTAATCTCTTTACTGCTAACATCCACCATTTTGTAACTAGTAGATGAAAATATTTTATTTAACGAATTTTCTAAGTTATTATTTTTGTTCATTTTTGATCCTTGTGCTTAATTTTTTTGCAAATTCTAAATCTTCATTGGTATTGATGTTAAAAAAAGGATCATAATCTTTAAATTTGAATTCCAAATTTTTTATATTGTGTTTTTTTGTCCAATCCTGGACTTTTCTAACCTTTTTATTAATTAAATCGTCTTGAAGTTTGTCATAAAGTTCTAAAGACCACAAACCAAATATATTATGTTTACGTCCATGGGAACTTGCACATAGTATTAAAGATTCTTTTTTTTTAGATTCTGCAATAAAATTTTGCATAATAGTTTCTGGAAAAAAGGGTGTGTCACAAGGAAAGCTAGCTACCCAAGAACATTTTGGAAGATTTTCTTTTGCCCATTGCATCGCTGTAAGTATACCAACTAAAGGACCTAGCTGACCTTCAACACAATCTTTAACGGTTGTTAAATTATTTTTGGAAAAAATTTCATTTTCTTGGTTGGTAATTACAATTACTTGTCCTAAATATTTTTTTACTTTGTCTATTGTATGCTCAATCAATGTTTTATTATTTAACTTAAGAAAGAGTTTATCTTTGCCCATTCTTTTAGATCGTCCACCTGCAAGGATTGCTCCTAGTATGTTGTCTTCAATCATAAAACAAATTATAAATGCTAAAGAAAATACAATAAAGTTTAAATGATCGATAAAGAATTACTCAAAATAGCTTCAAACACTGAAAATGTCGGAGCGATTGACAAATATACTCATTTTTCAAAATTGAAAAATCCAATATGCGGAGACGAAATGAAAATATATCTAATTATTGAAAAGGACAAAATTTTAAAATTTAAATACCAATGTCAATCTTGTATATTTTGTCAAGCTTCTGTCAGTCTTTTATCAAGAAAAGCTATAAATAAATCTGTTAAAAAAGTTAATAATTTTCTACAAAAAGCAGAGGATAATTTCAAACAAAAACAACATGTTTTTGATAAAGATTGGAAAGAGTTTGATAAAATAATGAATAAAAAAAATATTTCTAGAAAAGAATGCTTACTATTACCGCTTAAAGCAACACTCAACGCGCTGCATAGTTAGCAACTATGAAAAAAACATATCCTCAAACGTGGACATAATTATCAATTTTGCTAATTTATATAGATTGCTCAAAATCTTACCCTCTAATATTATTGCTGTATGAATTCTAAATATCAAACTATTCGTTATAAGCACAAAAAATCTATTGCTGTTGACGATTTGGTATCTATCGAAGAACCGCTAGAAATGATTGTACGTTATCGTAAAAATAATAAATGGATGGACAATTCTATTTCAATAACCATGCGCACACCAAAAAATGATGAAGACTTAATAGTTGGTTTGTTGTTATGCGAAGGTATTATTCACAAACCTTCTGAAATTAAAAAAGTCAAATTCGTAGGAGATAAAGTTGGTCAGTTCAATTTACAAAACAAAATCCGAGTAACTCTAAATAATAGTAGTAATCTTGATATTAAAAATTTAAGAAGAAATTTTTTGACAAATTCTAGTTGTGGTGTTTGTGGCAAAACATCTATGGATGCTCTAGAGGTTGTTTGCAAAACAAAATTGAACAAAGACATTCCAAAAATTAAGATCTCAACAATAACGAAAATCCCTGATTTATTGCGACAAAGCCAATCTGAATTTACAAAAACTGGAGGTATTCATGCTAGTGCGTTATTTAACAAAAATGGAAAACCGTTAGTGATTAGAGAAGATGTAGGACGCCATAACGCTCTAGATAAAGTTATTGGTTATAGTTTTAATAATTTAATATTTGACACCCGTAATCAATTTATAGCTTGTTCAGGACGATTAAGTTTTGAATTAGTTCAAAAAACACTAATGGCCAATATTGGGTTATTAATGGGTGTGGGCGCACCTACAAGTTTAGCAATAGATTTAGCAAAACGCTTTGGTATGAGTCTAGTTGGTTTTGTAAAATCAAACAGCTTTAATATTTACTGTGGTCCAGAAAGAATTTTAATAGAAAAATAAAATGTCAAGAAATATTAGCAAACTTTCAGGAAGAAAAGGCCTTAAAGATAATCTTTTTAAAAGAATGGTTGATGCGACAAAAAAAGATAAAGACGGTAAAGAAATTAAACAACTTGCTGAAGAGTATCATGTAGGAATGTCAACCATTCACGGTGCAGAAAGTTTCTATGAATTTTTAAGACCCGAACACAAAGAAAAAAAGGCCTGGATATGTAATGGTAGTGCATGCATGTGTGCTGGAACACAAGGCAAACTTAGAAAAAAATTGTCAGATAAAGTGGGTAAGGATAAAATCGGTATGATGTTTTGTTTGGGACATTGTTATGAAAATAGTTCTTTTCATTACAATGGTCACAATTATTCAGGAAATGATATCAATCAAATTGATGAAATTGTTAAAGGTAAAAAAATCAATGACAGGAAAATTAACGCTGTAAACTTTGCTAAAAAAAGCTTTCTAATAGACGATGAGCTTTCATCAATTGAAAAATTTAAAACTTTGCTTAATGATACAATTAGCAAAGAAAAAAAAGATACCCTTCAAACTGTAACTGATTCAAACTTATGTGGTCGAGGTGGCGCAGGTTTTCCTACAGGAATGAAATGGAATTTTTGTAGTCAGCAAACTTCGGAAAAAAAGTACGTGGTTTGTAATGCTGATGAAGGTGACTCTGGCGCATTTTCTGATCGATATCTTCTGGAAGAACAACCACTAAAAGTTTTATTTGGAATGTTAATTTGTGCATACATTATAGGAAGCGATGAAGGTGTTTTGTATATTCGTGGAGAATATCCCAAATCTATTGAGATTATAAATGGCAAAATTAATGAACTCAAAAAAGCAAATTTACTTGGAAAAAATATCTTAGGTACAAAGTTTTCTTGCGATATGACAATTTGTATAGGACAAGGAGCTTATATTTGTGGTGAAGAAACTGCTTTAATTGCATCAATCGAAGGCAGAAGAGCAGAAGTTGATGTTAGACCTCCCTTTCCTACTGTAGAAGGACTATACAAAAGACCAACGGTTGTAAATAATGTAGAAACTGTAGCTGCTATACCAGGTATTTTAAAATTTGGATCAAAATCATTTTCATCTACTGGAAATAAGAAATCTGCTGGCACTAAATTGGTGTGTTTGGATGGTTTATTCAAAAAGCCTGGAGTTTATGAAATAGATATGGGAACACCAATGAAAAAAATAATACACGATGTTGGTGGAGGATTTGTAACTAAAGTTAAAGCATTGCAAGTAGGCGGACCACTTGGTGGTATAATACCGATCAAAGAGGTAGAAAATCTGTCTTTAGATTTTCAAGAATTTATGCAAGCAGGATTTATGTTGGGACACGGCAGTATTGTAAGCATCCCTGAAACATTTAGTATGGTCAGATATATTCATCATTTATTTCAATTTTCGTCTGATGAATCATGCGGCAAGTGTTTCCCTGGTAGATTAGGATCTTATCGTGGAAAAGAAATGTTCGATCAAGTTGCGAATAAGTCTCAAAAAATTCCAATAAAGCTACTAAATGAACTGCTTGTAACAATGACAAAAGGTTGTTTGTGTGCACTATGTGGGGCAATTCCCTTACCAATTACTAACATACTTAAATATTTTACCCACGAATTTAAAGATGATATAAACTTAGAGGCTTAGGGGAAATAATGAAAAACGGACAAAATGGAACAAACGGAAAGGGCAAAAAGATTGCTTATATTGATGGTGTTGCCCATCAAATTGATCCTCGTCACAGTACTATTTTAAAATTTGTCAGAGAAAAGGTAGGAAAAAAAGAAATCCCAACGTTATGTGATGACCCAAACTTAGCTCCATATGGAGCATGCAGAGTTTGTTCAGTAGATGTTGCTCTTAAGAAAGATGGACCAACAAAAGCAATGGCTTCTTGCCATACCCCAGTAACCGAAGGTTCATATATTATTACCAATAACCAAGATTTAAAAAATTTAAGAAAAAATATTGTAGAACTAGTTCTTACTGACCATCCAATGACATGTTCAACTTGTGAAGTTAACAATAACTGTGAGTTACAAACGGTTGCAAATGACTTGGGGATCAATGAACATCGTTATCATAATCCAAAACAAAACAAAGGTACACCAAAAGATACATCTCATGCTTACATGAGAATGAATTTGGACAATTGTATTAATTGTGGTCGATGTGTTAGAGCGTGCGATGAAATTCAAGGTTCATTTGTTCTAACAATGAGCGGAAGAGGTTTTGAATCTAAAATTACAACAGACAATGATTTGTTATTTGGTGACTCTTCTTGCGTATCTTGCGGAGCTTGTGCACACACATGTCCGACAGATGCAATATCAGATGTTTTTGCATCTAAATCAGCTGACTATGATGAAAAAGTTAGAACGACCTGTTCTTACTGTGGAGTGGGATGTAATTTAGAAGCATCGGTAAAAGATGGTAAAGTAGTTTCTATTGATACTCCAAAAGAAACAGAGGTAAATGCAGGTCATACTTGTTTAAAAGGCAGATATGCATTTGGTTTTTATGATCATGCAGACAGATTAAGAAATCCTCTAATAAAAAGAAATGGAAAGTTTGAAAAAGCATCTTGGGATGAAGCTTATGATTATATTAAGAACAAATTAGAAAAAATAATAAAAGAAAATGGTCCTGATGCTATTGCAGGTATTTCATCTGCGAGATGTACAAACGAGGAAAATTATGTTTTTCAAAAAATGATTAGAGCTACAATAGGCACAAATAATATTGATTGTTGCGCAAGAATTTGTCATTCACCAACCGCATGGGGTATGCAACAAACTTTTGGAACGGGAGCTGCAACAAATTCAACTGAGGACATTTATTTTGCAGATTTATTCTTAGTAATTGGTGCAAATCCTACTAATGCACATCCAGTTACCGGTTCAAAAATTAAGCAACAAGTAATGAAGGGTAAAAAGCTAATAGTTTTAGATCCAATAACAACAGAATTAGCAAGAATGGCGGACTATCATATTAGATTAAAACCTGGAACTAATGTAGCGGTTCTAAATATGATGTTATATTTCATTATAGAAGCTAAATTAATTAAAGAAGATTTTATTTTAAGCAGAACAGAAGGTTTTGAAAACTTCCTTAAAGGAATTAAGAAATTAGATATCGATCAATTAGCTAAGGCTGCTGGAGTTGATAAGCAGAAAGTAAAGGAAGCTGCTATTGCTTATGCAACTGCAAAAAATTCAATGGAGTTTCATGGTCTGGGAGTTACTGAACACGAACAAGGTTCAAAAACGGTAATGTTAATTGCTGACCTTGCAATGATTACAGGAAATATTGGAAGAAGAGGTGTTGGGGTTAATCCATTAAGAGGTCAAAATAATGTTCAAGGTGCTGCTGACATGGGTTGCCAACCACATCAAGGAGCGGGTTATTTTCCAGTTGCTGATAAAAAAATTCAAGATTTTTATACTGAAAAATATGGAGTTATTCATCCAACAAAAGCTGGTTTAAAAATTCCACAAATTTTTGATGCAGCAATAAATAGAGAGGTAAGAGCAGTATGGATTATTGGTGAAGATGTTGTTCAAACAGACCCTAATAGTGCTCACGTTGCTAAGGCAATGAATGCATTGGACTTATTAGTGGTTCAAGAAATATTTATGAGTGAAACTGCCAAACATGCAGATGTAGTTTTGCCTGGAACAACTTTCTTAGAAAAAGATGGAACTTTCACAAATACTGAAAGAAGGGTTCAAAGAGTTAATAAAGCGGCTGAACCTCTTCCAGGAACAAAACCAGATGGTCTCATAGTCACAGAAATGATGCAAAAACTTGGCTATGATCAAAAATTATATGATGCTGACGAAGTATTAGCTGAAATTGCAGATGTAGTTCCTTTTTTCAAAGGCATAACTCGAGAAAGGCTTGGAAAATTAGGATTACAATGGCCAGTAAAAGAAGATGGAACAGATACAAAAATTCTGCATGAAAAAGAATTTAAATTAGGGAAAGGTAGAATTAAGTATTTTGACTGGAAAGAAAGTAGTGAATTAGAGAAAAACAAAAAAGATTTTCCATTAATACTAACTACAAGTAGAGTATTACAACACTACAATGCAGCAACGATGACGAAAAGAACTAAAAATATTAAAATTGTGGATGAAGACATTTTATTAATTCATCCAAAAGATGCAAAAAATAGAGAACTAAACACGGGTGATGTTGCAAGACTTTATTCAGGAAGAGGTGAAGTTTCCTTAAAAGTTGAAGTTACTGAAAAAGTTAAAGAAGGTATAGTATTTACCACTTTCCATTTCCCAGAACACATGGTCAATATGGTAACCGGTCATGGAAAAGATGAAGAAACAATGTGTGCTGAATATAAAGTGTCTGCAGTTGAGGTTCAAAAAATATCAAATCAATTTAAAACGGAAGTTTCAACTGAAAAAGCTGTTGAAGTAACAAAACAAGCTCCAGCTTAAATTAATAAACAAGACTAATCTGGTGCGATAGTAACTGTAATATTGTTGTGCTCTTTTTTAAGTTCAATTTGGCATCCGAGTCTAGAATGTGTGGTGGGTTTAATAGCTGCTTCTTTTAAGGTTGAAATTTCATCTTCTTCTGCCGCTTTCAGTTTTTCAAAATCGCTAGGAGTAACTAGCGCATGGCAAGTGCCACAAGCACAATTTCCTCCACAGACACCGTAATTATCGGGAGATAATTTTTCCTCTATTGCATCTCGTATAGTTGTATCTTCTTCAATATCAAGAGCAGTTGTTTTTCCTTCCCTATCAATTACATTTAATCGGACCAACATTTTTTCCTTTTAGTAATTTAATCGAATTATTTTTAAAGCTTTCATAAACTTTTTAGATATGGCTTTCGTATTATCATTAGTAAGGCAAGGATTATAGTTTATTTGCCGTCAGTTATTAGACGTGCGCCCTTGCTAAAAGTTAAGTATGACCAGAGCCAGTTAATAAAAACCATAAGTCGGTTTCGAAAACCTATTAAAAAATAAATATGAATGATAGACCAAAATACCCAACCAATCCTACCCTTTAAAGTAAACCACCCAAAATCCACAATCGCATCTGACCTTCCAATGGTAGCAAGATAACCTCTATTTTTGTAATAAAATTTTTTTGGAGGTTTAGCATTATGAATATTTTTTTTAATTACTTCAGCGACAAAATTTCCTTCCTGTTTAGCGACTGGAGCCAAGCCGGGTAAGGGTTTGCCGTTTTTATTTTTAACATATGAGGCATCACCTATAATAAAAATGTTGGAATAGTCTGAAATAGACAAGTCCTCATTGACTAGTACTCGACCCATTTCATCTGTTTTAACATTAATCCAACTTTTTACTGGTGAAGCTTTAACACCCGCACACCATATAATCGTTTCTGCTTCAATAGTTTCTGCATTAGTTTTAACCAAACCTTCTGAAATATTTTGAACTGCTGTATTGCACTTAACTTCCACACCAAGTTTTTCAAGAGTTTTTTTTGCGTAAATAGATAAACTATGCGAAGCTGTTGATAATATATTTGGACCCGCCTCTAATAAAATAATTTTTGCGGTTCTTGTATCAATGGTAGTAAATTCTTTTGTTAATACTTTTTTTGATAATTCGGCTATTGCTCCTGCCATTTCCACTCCTGTGGGACCACCACCAATAAGGACAAATTTCATAAGTTTATCCAATCCATTCTTATTTTCTACTCTTTCAGCTCTTTCGAAAACTTTTAATATCTTTGCACGTATAGAAGTAGCATCTTTTATATTTTTTAAACTCGGCGAAAAATTTTTCCATTGATCAAATCCAAAATAGCTAGGTTCTGAACCGGTAGCTATAACCAGAAAATCATAAAAGTAGGTGTTGTTTTTAGTTATAATTTGATTGAGCTGAGGTTTAATTCCAATCAACTCATCTAAAATCACTTTACAATTTTTCTTCGAACGAAAGATGTTTCTTATTGGTAAGGCAATATCGGCTGGTGAAAGTCCAGCTGTGGCCACTTGATACAATAAGGGCTGGAATAAATGATAATTATTTTTATCAATAATTGTTAAATCAAAAGATGAATTTGCTAATTTCTTTGCCGTTTGCAAACCAGCAAAGCCCGCTCCAACAATAATTATTTTATTCAAATTTTATCTTTACGTTACTGGTCGTACCTCTCGTACTTCGGGAATATAGTGTTTGAGCATATTTTCAATGCCCATTTTTAAGGTTGCCGTTGAACTTGGACAACCAGAACATGACCCTTTCATATGAAGATAAACAATGCCGTTATCAAAACTTTGAAAAGTAATATCTCCACCATCTTTTGCTACTGCGGGTCTCACTTTAGTATCTAATATCTCTTTTATTTTAATTACTGCTTCATTATCCTCGGTATTACTTGTGCCAGTTTTATCTTCTTCTTCTTGAGGCATGATAGCAGACCCTGATTTATAGTATTCTATAATAGTTTCGGAAATTGAAGGCTTAAGCATTTGCCATTCATGATTATCGCTTTTTGTAATTGAAATAAAATCTGAACCAAAAAAAACTCCCTCGACTCCATCAATTTTGAACAAATTTAAAGCGAGCGGGGAACGCTTCGCTTCATCTACGTTGCGAAAATCAGCAGTACCTTTTTCCATTACAGTTTTTCCTGGTAAAAATTTTTGGCTGGAGGGATTGGGAGTAAGTTCTATTTGCATATTCATTATAATTTATTATTCCTTATTATAGCTGCTACAGCAAATTATACATTTTTTTAAAAAAAAAACAATTTAAGACGTACGGTAATTTATTGATTATAATACGTAAGGCTCCTTTCTTTTTTGTTCCGAAAGAACACGATCAACACTAAAACAGGTTAAATCTATACTTTGATATGATCCTGTCGTGATTAATTCAGTTAAGCCTCTACCTATTCCAGGAGCTTGCATCAAACCTCTTCCTGTAAATCCAGTGGCCAAATAAACATTTTTCATTTTTGGATGCTTTCCAACTATAGCGTTGTTGTCCAGCGTGTTAGTATCATAATACCCTGCCCAACCACCTGTAAGTTTTAGTTCTTCAAATACGGGAACTCTCTTTGCTAACGCTGGCCAGACTAGTTCTTCAAAATCGTTCCATTCGGGTTCTAAATCAGGTGCATTAAATTTTGAATTCGGAGATCCTGCAATATATTCTTTGCCTTCTGGTCTCCAATAAACCCCGGTAGATAAATCTCCAGTCAAAGGCATTTCTGGTATATGTTTTGGACATTTGACTCTAAAGACCGTATGTTTCTGCGGGGCAACAGGAATATCTGAAAGTAATTTATTAGTCCAACAACCTGCGGCTGACACTATTGTTTCTGCCTCAATTTCTTTAAGATTTTTAATTTCTTTTTTTTTAAATATTGCACCTAATTCTATTGCTTTATTTTTTAATGCTGCATGAAACATGTGTGGATCAACCCAGCCCTCAACCTTGCTATCAGTATAGGTGGCTGTTTCTAAACCTTCAGAACTAATCCAAGGAAAAACTTTTGGTAATTCTTCTGCTTTAATATTTTTCGTTTCGGCTTCACACGAATTATGGTTTTTGAGCGCTTCATATTGTTCGTCTGCTTGCTCCTTATCAAATAACAGAAGATATCCATTAGGCACTACACTAACTGTTGGTTTTCCACTATTTTTTGTTTCTAATAAATCTGGCAATTGAAAGATAAATTCTTTTGCAAATTTTCCCAGTAATATGTTTTCCTTTTGAAAAAATTGGCGTCTAAATCCTCCTAAAGACAATGGAAAGGAAGCATTTTTATAGGTTGGATCACGTTCATAAACTTTAACTTTTTTACCTGCTTTTGAAAGAAAATAAGCTGTGGAAGCCCCAATAATTCCACCACCAATTATTACAACATCGTCCATGAATCTCTTAAGCTTTGAGAAATATATCACACAACACATTTTTTGTTAGAATTCTTTTAAAATAAAATTAAACTCAATTAATGACAAAAAATGTATGGATCACAGGTGCAAGCAGTGGAATTGGCAAAGCTTTGGCTATAAAATTTGCTAGTGAAGGTTGGCATGTCGCTGCTTCCGCTAGAAGGGAAAATTTACTTCAAGAATTAAATAAAGATAATCCTAATATATATTCGTTTCCTTTAGATGTAACAGATGGCTCTCTATGTAAAAAAGTTTTTAATAATATAGTCGAGAAATTCCAAACAATAGATATTTGCGTTTTTTGTACAGGAATACACGATCCTCAATCAGAAAAAAAAATAAGTGCGGAAAAAGTCAGAGAGATAATGGAAGTTAATTTTTTTGGAACTTTAAATTGTATTATGGCTGTTAACAATTACTTTAGAGAAAAACAAAATGGTCATATTTCAATAGTGTCATCTGTTGCAGGATATAGGGGATTTCCAGCAGCATCTGGTTATTGTGCTTCAAAAGCGGCACTAACAAGTCTAGCAGAAAGTCTTTATTTTGATTTCAAGAGATACAATGTAAGGGTTTCGTTGATAAGTCCAGGTTTTATTAAAACTCCCATGACCGACAAAAATAAGTTTCCAATGCCCATGATTAAATCAGCTGAATATGCTGCTGAAAAAATCTTTATTGGATTAACAAAACAAAATGTATTTGAAATACACTTTCCTAAAACACTTACAATGATAATGAAATTATTAAAGATTATACCTAATTGGCTGTTTTTTTTGATAGTAGGAAGAGGAATTAAAAAAATTAGGCTTTAATATTTATAAAATCTAGAATGATTAAGCAGTTTTTCTTGCAAAAAAAGACTGAAATAAAATGGAAAAAATAATTATTCCACCTCCAATTATTACAATTAATGGCGGTAATTCATTTATAAATATCCAGGCCCACACTGGTCCAAGAATAGCCTCAACCAACATTAATATGCCCACTATAGCTGCAGGAGTATTTTTAGAACCAATAGTAATACAAATGAAACCTAAACCTATTTGGAAAGTTCCAAGTAAAAATGAAAGGAAAAGATCTTTTGGAGAGATATAAAAACTATTAACTAAAAATGATGCATAGATTGCACTTAAAAGTGCTGCCACAAACATAGCTGGTACCATATCAACATGAGGATATTTTCTGACAATAATTACTAATACAGCAAAAGACATTGGCATAGTAAAAGCAACTATATTTCCTAAAAAACCACCTGTTGATAATGAGTTTCCTATCATTAACAAAACTCCTGACATCGCAAGAATAATAGAAATTAAAGTATAGACTGAAATTTTTTCTCTCAGAAAAATATATCCAAATATAGCTAAGAAGATTGTTTGTGTTGTTATAGTAAAATTTACATTTGCAACGGTAGTATTGTACATAGCAAAAACATATGCGGTAAAACCTAGCGATATACAAAAACCTGCAAGTAATCCTGGAAATCCAGATATCTTAAATCTTTTAATAGTTTCTTTTTTATATGCAAAAAATAAAAAAAATCCCACTGTCAAAAAACAAAAAATTGATCTGTACAAAAGTATTTGCCACAAATCTGAACCTTCAAAAGATTTTACAAGTAGACCTCCATAACTTAAAAAAAATGCCCCCATCACACATAAAATTGGTCCTGGCATTTTGTAAAGAAATTTCATTTTATAATAGATTTTGTTTTTAAAGTTTTTGTTATATTTTCAGAGTAAAGTTTAAATGCTTTTTCAGCTTCTTCCAATTCTATATATTTAAATAACAGATTTGTACTTGGAACTCTTTGTACCAGTAAATCATAATCCGCGGAAATCACATTGGCTATTTTGGGATAACCGCCAATGGTTGGATGATCATTTAAAAGTACAATGGGTTGACCATCGGCTGGAACTTGAATTGATCCCTTAATAATTCCTTCAGATCTGATATTTGTGCTAACAATATTTTTTAAAAATGTTCCTTCTAACCTCATACCCATGCGATCAGTAAGATTAGAAATTTTATAATTTTTAGAACAAAAATCCTTTTTGCTTGAATCGGAAAAATAGTCATGCTGTGGGCCCCTCAAGACTCTTATCAAATTATTATTTTTATTTGGAACACTCATAATATAATTATTTTTTTCTTGTCTATTTTTTTTAAAAAATATTTTATTTTTTAAATTAATTTTTTTTCCTTCATTCGGGCCAATATTTGCTCTGCTTAAAGTTGAGACACTTTTACAAAAAGGACTTACTGAAAAACCTCCTTCTATCGCAAAATATCCATAAACCGTTTTATTGGTAGCAAGAATATCAATTTTTTCACCTTCTTCTAGATCATAGGTTCTATTACATTCTCCATTAATTGTTTCATTCTTTGAATTTATAATTTGAAAATGAACTTTGCCCGCAATTGCAAATTTAGTTTTCCCTTTAATTAATTTTAATAAAGGACCTTGGTAAGCAAATTCTAGAACGCCTTCTGTTTTGTCATTTGAAACCAGAGCATTTGCAAACGTAAAAGACTCATAATCCATGCTTCCGCTTGGAGCTACTCCAAAATGTTGTAGATTAAATCTACCGTGATCTTGAAAAGTAGTGTTTATTCCAGGTCTTAAAATTTCGAAAAAATTGTTATTCATTGTTTAGTTTTTCAAATTCTTTCTTTGAAATGGATTTAAATTTAACCATATCACCTGGAGACAGAAGGCAAGGGTTAGTGCTGTCTCTGTTATTAAAAATTTTTTTTGGAGTTTTTCCTAAAATATTCCAGCCACCAGGGCTTTCATAGGGATAAATATTACAAAATTTTTCAACTATACCGACTGATCCTGCTGGAATTTTAACTCTAGGAGTTGTTAATCGGTTTAAAAAAAGTTTAGCGTCTAAATCCCCCATAAAAGGGTGACCAGGAACAAATCCAATCATATATATAAAAAAAACGGTATTTAAATGCATATTAATAATTTCTTCCTTATCTATTTTTAAAACCTTACTCATATTTTCTAAATCCATCTCAAAATCATAACAAATGGGAATGGTCCATTCTTTCATGTTTTCAGATAAATTTAATTTGGAAAAATCAACAGATTTTAAAAAGTCAAAAATTTTGTTGGTGTTTGTTTTATTGAGATCAAAATTAATAATCAATTTATTGTAAGAAGGAGTGCAATTTAATATTCCTGATAAATTCCCATCGGAACTCTTTTTTTTAACATGATGGAATAATTTGATTACTTCTGTGTTTATACTTCTATTTACTTCTTCACCAAAATCACAAACAATGCCACAGTCACCAATATTACTTAATTTTTTTAACATAAATTGATATAATAAATATAATTCCTTATTAAACAAATAAAGGTTTTAAAAGATGGAAATTAACATTAACTGCGATTTAGGGGAAAGCTCAAAATTTTGTTCAACCGAAAATGACCCTTTATTACTTAAAATTGTTAACTCAGCAAATATAGCATGTGGTTATCACGCTGGGGATAAACAAACCATGGAAAAAACAATCAAAATTTCAAAAGAAAATAGTGTTAGCATTGGAGCTCATCCTTCTTTTAATGATCCAGAAAACTTTGGAAGGAAAAGACTCAATTTGCCTTCCGGAGAAATATCAAAGTTAATTATTGATCAAATAAATATTTTATCAAATATAGCAAATAGCTCGGGAATTAAAGTAACACACGTAAAACCTCACGGAGCATTAAATAATATGGCCTGTGAAGATTATGAATTAGCAAAAACAATTTCGGAATCTATTATTCAAGTTAACAAAGATTTAATCTTTTTAGTTCCAACGGGATCACAAATGGAAAAGGCTGGGAAAAAACTAGGAATGAAAGTTGCAACAGAAATATTTTCTGACAGAAATTATGAAGATAATGGAAATCTAGTTTCAAGATCAAAAAGCAACGCAATGATTACAGATCCTAAAATTGCCAAGAAACATGTAATTAAGATGGTGGAAAATCAGGCATTAAACTGTTATTCAGGAAAACAAATTCCTTGTGAAATTGATTCTATTTGCGTGCATGGAGATGGCAAAAGTGCTGTGAGTACCGCTAAAGAAATAAAGGAGGGTTTGATAAAATCTGGAATAATTTTAAAACCTTTAAATAAATTAAAAAAATTTATTTAAGTGGTTGAATCATTTGCTGCGGAAGCCAAAGAGCAATTTCAGGAAAAATAATTATTACAATCACAGCTAATATCATTAGTAGAAAAAGTGGAAAGGCACTTTTTGCTATAAAGCCCATATCTTTATTGGCCATTCCTTGTAATACAAATAAATTAAATCCAACAGGAGGAGTTATTTGAGCCATCTCAACAACAATAACTAAAAAAACACCAAACCAAATCATGTCAAAACCAGCCTGTCTAATCATTGGTTCTATAATCGCCATGGTTAATACAACGGCCGAAATTCCATCTAAAAACATTCCAAGAATAATGTAAAAAAGTGTTAAAACCATAATTAAAACGTAAGGAGACAGTTCCATTTCATTTATCCAAATTGCAAGATTTCTTGGAAGTCCTGTAAAGCCCATAGCCAAAGATAAAAATGCAGAACCTGCTAAAATAAATGCAATCATACATGAAGTTTTTGTAGCCCCCAGCAAAGACAATTTAAAAGTTTCTTTACTCAAACTTTTTTGAAAGAAAGATAATATTAAAGCACCTACTACACCCAAAGATGCCGCTTCTGTCGCTGTTGCAATTCCTACATATATAGATCCTATAACAGCTAAAATTAAAACTATTACAGGTATCAGTTGCCCTGAATGTTTAATTTTTTGAAAAAAAGAAAATTTCTCATACATTTTAGGCATAATATTCTTGTTAAGAACTGACCATCCAATAACATAAAACATAAAAAATATGGCAAGCATGATTCCTGGAATAATTCCAGCTATAAAAAGTTTAGCAATGGATTCTTGAACCGTTACACCATAAATAATCAATATAATTGAAGGGGGTATCAATAATCCTAAAGTTCCAGATCCTGCCAAGCTTCCAAGTAACAACTTTTCTGGATAGTTTCTTTTTCTCAATTCAGGGATAGACATTTTTCCAACAGTTGCAACGGTTGCAGCTGAAGAACCAGAGATCGCAGCAAATAGAGCACAACCAACAATATTAACATGAATTAAACCTCCGGGCAGACGTGACATCCATGGGGTCAAACCCTTGAATAAATTTTCAGATAATTTGGTTCTAAATAAAATCTCTCCCATCCAAACAAATAATGGCAAAGCAGTTAAGGTCCAAGATGAACTCGTACCCCAAATCGTTGTAGCCATTGCATCCCCTACTGGTCTAGATGTAAAAAGCAACATCCCAATAGCCGATACACCCACCATGCTAAGAGCTACCCATATTCCCGTACCCAAAAAAATTAATAAAATAGAGATAAAAAAGATTGTTAGAAATAATTCAGGCATAGCTAGTTGTTATTTCTATTTAAAATTAACAAAATAAAATTATGTAATACACACACAAAAAATATCGTCGAACCTAATGCTACTGCAACCTGTGGTATCCAAATATAAATCTCATCTGCTCCTTCGCTTCTTTCTCCAAACTGGATTGAAACGATTAGCATTTTAATAAAATAAAAAGATAAAAAACCTGAAAAAAAAGTTGCTACAGACAAGCACCACAAGTCCAAAAATCTTCTAACTTCTTTGTTAGCTTTTTCTAAAAATAATGTGATTCTAATATGTCCTTTTTCTCCAAAGGTATAAGCCAAAGCAAGAAAAGAGGAAGCAGCCATACAGTAACCTGAGTACTCTGCTAAACCCCGGATATAAAAACCAAATATTCTGGAAGCAATTCCTGTGAGAATAAATGTTGCAACAAGTATAAGAAATATTGCGGCTATGTAGCCCGATAGCCTGTAAAGAACTTTTAAGTAATGATCTATTTTGCAAAGCATAAAAAAAGGCCGTTTAATTATACGGCCTTTTTTTTAGAATTAAATTTATTATTTGTAAGCAGCAAGAACAGCTTGTCCTCGAGCTCCTGCTCGATCAGCCCATTCTTTGGACATTGTCGCACCTACATCTTCAAAATGTTTTTTCAAAGCTGTGTTAACTTTACCAACTTTCATACCAGCATCGGCAAGAGCTTTTTTATCATCTTTATTTCCTCTTTTAGATAAATCCCAGCCCTTTTTCTCAGCTTTAGCTGCTTCGGACATGATTAGTTTTTGAGTATCAGCATCTAATTTATTCCAAGCATCCTTATTTGCAATTACCATGTTCTTTGGAAACCACGCAGCGATATCATAAAAATATCCAACACCATTTTCCCAAATTTTTTTATTTTTTCCTGTTGTTGGTGATGTAATCATACTTTCAACCGCACCTGTTGAAAAAGCTTGACTAATCTCAGCCGCTTCAATTTTTGTTGGCGCCATTCCAGTCAATTCAGCAATTCTAATTGTTGCAGCATTGTAAGCTCTAAACTTCAAGCCTTTCAGATCTGCAACACTATTAATTTCTTTTTTGCTATACAAACCTTGAGCCGGCCATGGCACTGCGTATAAAAACACTAAACCTTTGCTATCAAGACCTTTTACAATTTCAGGTTTTGAAGCTTTATAAAGTCTCATTGCCGCTCCGTAGTTTGTAGCTAAGAACGGTTGTGAGTCTACTTCTAATAAAGGATCTTCTTTTCCTAAAGCAGACATAAACCTTTCTCCTATAGGAGCTTGGCCCGTTCTTACTGCTCTAAATATTTCTCCACCTTTAAATAGTGATCCACCTGGATGAGTCACAATTGTTAGTTTTCCACCACTCTTATCAGTAACATTTTTTGCAAATTCTGTTGCATTTGCAGAATGGAAATTACCAGCTCCATAAGCAAGAGCCATATCCCATTTTTCTCCTGCATTAGACAGACTTATACTAAATAGTAAAGCTGCCAACGTCAGAAAAATATTCTTTAATAACTTCATTTCCCCTCCATAAAGTTTTTTATAACTCTATTTCACAATTTTGAAATGTAAATTGCAATATAAAAATAACCAATTTTAATTGGATTCATTCACATTACTGTCATAATATTAGTATAATAAATCTACATAGTGATTGAAGAGACCCTAATATTTATTCAAATTATATTTATCGATATTGTAATGGCTGCAGACAATGCAATCATTATCGGATTGGTTGCGGCAAATTTTGCTCCAAAAAATAGAAAACAAATAATTATGTGGGGTGTGTTTGCTGCCTTTTTTTTTAGGGTTATCTTTGCATTTTCTGCAACCTACTTGTTTCAATTTTCTATAATCAAATTAATAGGAGGAGCACTTCTTTTGTGGGTCGTAAATGATCTTAGGCAAGATTTATTTACAACAAAAAAAATAAAATCGCCAACAAAACAGTCTAAAGAGCCTTCGTTTATGAGTGGTGTTTATAAAGTTTTGATAGCCGATATTACTTTAAGTTTTGATAATGTTCTTGGTGTAGCTGGTGCTGCTAAAGATCATTATTTTTTATTATTATTTGGTTTATTTTTATCAGTGGTCCTTATAGGTGCGGCAGCCTCTTATTTTGCAAAATACATTAAAGAACATCAATGGGTAGGATACGTTGGTTTAGTGGTAATTTTATTAGTTGCTATTCAATTAATTATTGGAGGATTAATTGATATGAATGTCTTATCTATTAATGAGGCTTTTAAACATTTCTTTTAAAACAGAATTAAATCATATTTCTCAATACAAATTGCAATATTCCGCCATTTTTATAATATTCTATTTCATTAGCCGTATCTATTCTTGATAGTAATTTAATTTTTTTTATTGATCCATTTGCAAATTTAATTTCGCAATCCACTTGATCCCTGGGTTCAATACCTTTTTCAATATCAAGAATGCTTATTAACTCAGAGCCAAGAAGGTTTAACTTTTTGCGATCAATTCCTTCTTTAAATTGCAAAGGTAGAATTCCCATGCCTACTAAATTTGATCTATGGATTCTTTCAAAACTTTCAGCAATAACTGCTTTTATTCCTAGTAATTTAGTTCCCTTAGCCGCCCAATCTCTTGAGGAGCCAGTACCATATTCTTTACCTGCAATTACAACCAAATTTTCTTTTCTTTTTTTGTATTCCATTGCTGCATCATAAACGCTAGCAATTTTTCCTTCTGGGTAAATTTTGGTGTACCCTCCTTCTTTATTCCCAACCATTTCATTTTTTATTCTTATATTTCCAAAAGCACCTCTCATCATCACTTCATGATTTCCTCTTCTTGCTCCATAAGAGTTAAAATCTTTTTGTTGAATTTGATGTTTCATAAAATACTCTCCCGTAGGACTTTCTTTTTGAATAGTGCCTGCTGGAGAAATATGATCAGTTGTTACTGTGTCACCAAGTATTAATAATGGCCTTGCATTTTTAATTTTTATAAATCCTTCAGGTTTTTCTGAGATATTTTCAAAAAAAGGAGGTTTTTTTACATAAGTTGATTCATCTCTCCATTCATAATTACTACTATCTTTGGTTTTAATATCATTCCACTCTTTTGGTCCAACTGAAATTTTTGAATATCTTTTAATAAACATATCTGCATTTATAGAAGAATGAATTAAATCTTCAATTTCCTTATTCGTAGGCCAAATATCTTTTAGAAAAATATCTTTGCCTTTCTGATCTTTTCCTAATGGATCTTTGTATAAATCAAATGTCATTGAACCAGCTATTGCGTATGCTACTACCAAGGGTGGTGAAGCAAGATAGCTTGCTTTTACATCTGGATTAATTCTGCCTTCAAAATTTCTATTTCCTGATAATACTGATACCGCATAGAGCTCTCCTTTTTTTATCGCATTAGATATATTTTGCTTAAGCGGGCCAGAGTTTCCTATGCAAGTAGTGCAACCATAACCGACAAGATTAAATCCTAACTGGTCCAGATATTTGTTCAAATTTGCTTTTTCTAAATAGTCAGTTACTACCTGCGAACCTGGTGCTAAAGAAGTTTTTACCCATGGTTTAACAGTTAATCCTTTTTCTATTGCTTTTTTTGCTAACAAGCCTGCCCCTATTAGAACGTTTGGATTAGATGTATTTGTGCAAGAAGTAATTGCTGCAATGACAATATCTCCGTCGTTTAATTTAAAATTTTCTTTTTCTATATTTTCTTCTGTATATTTAGACCTGCCTGTATTTTGTTTGAATACTTTTTTAAATGCTTCTGCTGATTCTGATAATAAAACTTTATCCTGTGGTCTTTTTGGTCCAGAAATTGTTGATACAATGCTTGATAAATCAAGTTTTAAAGTATCACTAAAAATTAAAGCATTACTTGACCAAAGATTTTGTTCTTTAGCATAGTTTTCAACAAGTGAAATAGTATTTTTATCGCGACCTGAAAACTTCAAGTATTTAATTGTTTCATTATCAATTGGAAAAAAACCACAAGTCGCTCCATACTCTGGAGCCATATTTGCAATTGTAGCCCGATCTGCCAAAGTTAAATTTTTTAAACCCTCACCAAAAAACTCAACAAATTTACCAACTACATTTTTTTCTCTAAGCATTTGAACAATTGTTAGTACAAGGTCTGTAGCAGTTGTTCCTTCACTAAGTTTTCCAGTAATTTCAAAACCAACTACCTCAGGAATTAGCATTGAAATTGGTTGACCCAACATCGCTGCTTCTGCTTCTATTCCTCCAACGCCCCAACCCAAAACTGATAATCCATTTACCATTGTAGTATGACTATCAGTTCCTACCAGGGTATCTGGATAAGCATACCAATTTCCTTTATGTTCGTAAGACCAAACAACTTTAGCAAGATATTCTAAGTTCACTTGATGACATATACCAGTACCGGGAGGAACAACTCTTAAATTATTGAATGCGTTTTGCCCCCACTTTAAGAAAGAGTATCTTTCACCGTTTCTTAAAAATTCTTTTTCTACATTTTTGTTGAATGAATCTTTTGTAGCATAATTATCAACCATTACTGAGTGGTCGATAACAAGATCGACGGCAGTTAGTGGGTTAATTTTATTTGGATCAACTTTTTTAGATTTAACAGCGTCTCTCATTGCAGCTAAATCGGCAATAGCTGGAATGCCGGTATAATCCTGCATTAATACCCTCGAAGGCCTGTAAGCAATTTCAGTTGTTGAACTTTTATCTTTTACCCATTTACTCATCGATTCAATTTGAGTTTTACTAACTGTTAAGTCATCTTCAAATCTCAATAGATTTTCCAATAAAACTTTCAAAGAATTTGGCAATTTTGAAATACCTGAAAGGCCATTTTTTTCAGCTTCAGCTAAACTAAAATAATTATAATCTTTTCCATTAACATTTAGTTTTTTAATACAATTAAAGGAATTTTTTTGCCCAAATTTCATAATTTATACATAAAACATTATAACACATATAATAAGCAAGAATGACATTGCATAGTTATATAACTTTAAAAAATTTTCATTGTTTGCAAATCGTCGAAGAAACTTACCCAATAAACTCCATGACATAATGCTCGTAAAACTAAAAAAAATTGCAAAACCTACAACTATAATTGAATCTCTAATAAAATTTTCGTTTTGGCTAATAAATGTAGAAACCGTTATGATTGCAATTAAAACCGCTTTTGGATTAATAAATTGAAAAACGATCATGTTAAAAAATTTAGCTGGATTTTTTATTTCTTTTTCTTCAGATTTACTACTAAGAGCAATTTTGTAAGCCATGTATATTAAAAATCCTGAACCGATTATTTTTAAAACGCTTTGAAACAATGGAAATTGATTGAAAACAATCGCCAGACCCGAATTAACCGCTATTAAAACTATAGGAAATCCAAAAGTGACTCCGTAAATTAATGGAAGTGTTTTTCTTATTCCAAAATTAAAACCTGAATATGATGCCAATAAATTGTTTGGTCCCGGTGAAAATGCTCCAACAAATAAAAAAATGGATAGCGCTAGAATGTCTGGATACATAATGATTGAACTATGCTACTTCCAAACCGTTTTCAACTTTTTGCGAAGGATGAATCAAAACTACTTTGCCATCTTTTTCTATTGCTCCCAGAATAAGAACTTCTGAAACGACGCCTGCTATATTTTTTTTAGGAAAATTACAAACTCCTATTACTTGTTTGCCAACCAAATTTTTTTCATTGTAATAATGTGTGATTTGTGCGGAAGATTTTTTTATTCCTGTTTCTGTTCCAAAGTCAACTTCAACTACTAATGAAGGTTTTCTTGCTTTTTCATTTTTTGAAACTTTTAAAACAGTTCCCACCCTAATTTCCACTTTACTGTAATCTTCAAAGGTTATTTCTTGTTTCATGGTAATGATGTATAATATTATTTAATTTAAATGGCTACGCAAAAAGACATTATTGATCGAGCGTTTCCTGAAACTTTAAAAATTTTATCAGATCTAATAAATTTTCAGACAGTTTCGGGCACCTCAAATCTTAAACTAATTGAATATTGTGAAAAAAAACTAAGTAAACTTGGGGCAATATCGTTTAAAACATTTCATGATTCAGGATTACAGGCTAATTTGTTCTCCACTATAAACGGTAAAGAAAAATTGAATGGTGGTGGAATTATCTTGTCCGGCCATACTGATGTAGTCCCTGCTTCACCGAAAGAATGGGCATCAAACCCTTATGTTGCAAAAGAAAAAGACAACAAAATTTACGGCAGAGGATCGTGCGATATGAAAGGATTTATTGCTTGCACTTTGGCTATAGCACCTTTTTTCGCTTCACAAGAATTAAAAAAACCCATTCATTTTGCTTACACTTATGATGAAGAAACTTCGTGTTTAGGTGCGCCAGTAATGTTGAAAGAAATAAAGAAACGAAACATTAAATATCCTGTTTGTATAATTGGAGAACCTACCAGTATGAAAGCTATTAATGCCCACAAAGGTTATTATGAATATATAACTCATTTTACTGGTTTATCTGGTCATGCATCAAATCCCTCTAAGGGTGTAAGTGCTGTTGAATATGCAATTCGCTATAGCAATAAACTTATGGAAATAAGAGATGAACTAAAAAAAAGAAAACCAAAAAATTCAATTTTTTCTCCTCCCTACTCAACTTTACAGATAGGAAGGGTCAATGGAGGAATAGCTACAAACGTCATTGCTGATCAATGTATTGTTGATTGGGAAGTAAGGCCAATCACTCACGATGATGGCAAGTTTGTAACTCAAAATATCGATTCATATGTAAAAGAAACTTTATTACCTGAAATGAAAAAAAATTATCCTAAAGCAAATATAAAAAAAGAAGTCGTTGGAGAAACTATAGGTTTCGAACAAGAGGAAAAATCTGATGCGGTCGATCTCGTTTGTAATCTAACAGGAGATAATTCGAGAGGTACCGTTTCATTCGGTACAGAGGCAGGTTTATTTCAAGAAATTGGTGTCAGTACCGTTGTTTGTGGTCCAGGTTCAATTGAACAAGCACATACCGTAGATGAATATATAACATTTGATCAACTCAAACTTTGTTTAAAAATGCTTGTTGATCTCAAAGAACGTATTTCGGTCTAATACGAATTACTACTAAAGTCTAATTCCTCTTAATCTTTCTGCACGTCGTCTCAATAATTCGACCGTGGTCAATAAGAATATAGATAAAATTACAAGACATGTCGCCATACAAAGTATTACTGGGCTTATTTCTTGTCGTATGCCAGACCACATCTGTCGAGGAATAGTTTGTTGTTCAACGCTTCCCAAAAAGAGAACAACCACTACTTCATCAAATGAAGTAATAAAAGCAAACAACGCTCCTGAAATTACTCCAGGAAGAATGAGTGGCATAATTACTTTAAAGAACGTTCTCATTGTATCAGCTCCCAAACTTTGTGATGCTCGTATAAGATTGGTATCAAACCCGGTTAGAGTAGCGGTAACGGTAATAACAACAAATGGCGTTCCAAGTGCTGTATGAGCTAATATAAGTCCAGTATAGGTACCTACCAATCCAAATTTTGCATAAAAGAAGAAAATCCCTGCTGCAGTTATAATCAAAGGAACAATCATGGGTGAAATCAATAAAGCCATCAATGTACCTTTAAAAGGCATATGCGGTCTGCTCAAACCCAGGGCCGCAGTTGTTCCTAAAGCTGTTGCCAGAAAAGTTGCAGCTAAGCCAATAATAAAACTATTCTTAGTCCCTATCATCCACTTATTTGTACAGACGGTTGTGATAATATCGTCTGGTCTACATATACCGAGCATTTGCCTATACCATCGAAGAGAAAAGGCTTCGGGCTCAAATCTCAACATTTCTGGTGTAAAACCAAAAAAAGGTGATTGATTGAAAGATAACGGGACAATCATAAAGATTGGAGCAATAAGAAAAAAGAATACCAACCCACAGTAAAACAAGTAAGTATAATAACCAATTCTTTGTCCAGTTGTTGTATATGTAGGTAAAGCCATAATTATTATCCCAATTTTATATTTTCAATGCCGACTACTTTATTATAGACCCAGTACAGAGCCAGCATTACTACTAACAGTATAGTTCCTAGTGCTGCACATAATCCCCAATTTAAAGTTGATTTCAAATGATAAGCAATCCAGTGGCCGATTAATTGTCCATCTGCGCCTCCAACAAGCTCTGGTGTAATAAAATAACCAATAGCAAGAACGAAGACGAGTAAACCGCCTGCGCTAATTCCTGGAACTGTTTGAGGCATATAAATTCTGTAAAAAGCATGCATTGGATGCGCTCCTAAATTTAATGCCGCCCGCATGTAAGTAGGTGAAATTGTTTTCATCACAGCGTACAAAGGCAACACCATAAAGGGTAATAAGATTTGGGTCATTGCAATTAATGTGCCCGTTTCATTGTATATCAATTGCATACGGTTCTCGTCGGCAATGATACCGGCCCAAACCAAGATGCTATTAAAAACTCCTTTTTTCATTAATATTATTATCCATGAAACCGTCCGAACTAATAACGAAGTCCAAAAAGGTAAGAGAACAAAGATCATAAGAAGATTGCTGTACTTTAATGGTAAGGTGGCTAAGAGATACGCAATGGGGTATCCCAAAATCAAACAAAACAACGTCACAAGAACACTAATTTTGACAGTTTTGTACCAAGTATAATTATAAATTCTTCTGTTTTCTGGTTGTCTTATAATTTCTTTATTTGAATCGTATTTTAAATCTACGGCATTTAAAAAATATCCGAATGTAATAGGATCAGCCATTTCTCCTAAAGCTTTCCAAAACCCTATCTCCCCCCATCGCTTATCTACTGCAATCATTTGTTCTTTATAAGGACCCTCTTTGATTTTTTTAAATTTTCTTTTAGATTTTTTGATTAAACTTTTCCATCCTGACTTGCTATAATTCATACGAGTGCTGGCCTTACCGATTGCTCTTTTGTCAGCATTCACAATCTCACCAAACATAGTGGCGTACATTTCTTCAGTAGGAAGTTCCTTGCGGTCCCATTGTTTGTATAATTCAAAAGTTTTTGGAAATACTGTATTGATTTGTTTATCATCAACACTTCTTGTCAACATAGCAATAATAGGAATTACGAATGTAATTATAATAAACAGTGTAAGTGGAAGAACTAGAGCAAATGCTCTAAATTTATTTATACGCTCTGCACGTCTCAGACTGACTTTTAAGGGTATTCCGTCAGTCGTTAATATCTCAGCTTTTGCTGCTTGATTCATTAGATTAGTATAAAAAAAGGCGGGACAAAAAGCCCGCCTTTTTTACTAATAATTGTATTAATATTGTTATTTATTACCCGCCATCCAAGCTGCCCATTGTTCTTTTAGTTCAGCATTGTGATCAGCCCACCATACAGGATCTGTTACTACAGATTTTTTCATCCTTTTCTTAGTAGTAGGCATGTGTGGCAGTACAGCTATACCATTATGGAACCAAGGCTCGTTCTTCTTGATAATATCATTACCACACGAACGCATAGGACCATAAGTGATGTATTTTGCTTGTTCAGCTTGAGACGCGCAAGTTGTTGCGTGTTTCAAGAATTCAATAGCTTCCGCTTTATTTTTTGAACCTTTAGGAATAGCTACCCAGTCTCCATCAAGAACTTGGCCTTCCCAAATGTAATCGAAGCTAGCTCCTTCTGAAAGAATTGCAGCTCCAGCACGACCATTGTAAACAATAGACATAACTACTTCACCGCTTGATACTAATTCTAACGGTTGGGCTCCTGCAGACCAGTGCACAACATGACCCTTAAGTTCTTCAAGTTTAGCAAATGCTCTGTCTGTTCCTCCTGTAGATTGCAGTATTTTGTTTACTTTGTTTGGCTTAACTCCATCAGCAACAAGAGCCATTTCTAAAATAGCTTGCGGCCAAGTGTGAACTCCTCTTTTTCCAGGAAACTTTTCAACATCAAAGAAATCTTTCATTCTTTTTGGTTTTTTACCTGGAAAAGCTTTTGGATCAAAAATTACTACATATGTCCACCAGATTTGTGGTGCAGCACATGGTGAAATTGTTCCACTTACTCCAGTACCATTCTCAGGAATACTATCTAGGAAACTATCACCATTAGGTGCTTTCTCCCATGAACTGAAATCCAGCTCTTCTAGTAAACCTTCATCGCAACCATTAATTGCGTCCACTGGTAAAATGTCTACAACATCCCAAGTTACATTACCTGACTCAACCTGAGCTTTGACTTCACCAAGACCACCGTTGTAATTTTCAACGCTAACTTTGGTGCTGCCGTCTTTAACAGGTCCCCAGGTATCAATGTAACCCTTTTGTTGGCTCATTGTATATGCCCCTCCCCAAGAAACGAATGTGAAGTCAGCATAAGCTGTTGCAGCAAATACCATTCCTATCGCTCCGAGGAAAGCAATTTTGATTAACTTAAACATATATTACCCCTCTTAATTTAATTAAATTAAAAGGAGAAATTAAATCATATAAGAAAAGAGACTGCAATCTCGATTATCTGCTATTTAAAGCTCTTGAATCCGTAGCTTTCCAAGCAAGTTTGACGGTTACTCCCTCTTTAAATTCTGCTCCTTTGTAAGTGTTCGGAACCTTAACAACAAATTGATCATCACCACAAACTTCAACTCGAGTGCGAATATGATCACCTAAATAAATTAATTCTTTAATTTTAGCTTGAAATATATTTTCAAAATTACTGTTGGTCGGATTTATTTCAACACGTTCTGGACGTAAAGAAATTATTGTTTTGTCTCCTACTGAATTAATATTTACTTTAAGTGCCTTGATTTCTTCTCCCGCTTCTGTTTTCACAACACAATTATTTCCATTAATCGACTGAACCTTTCCTTTAATTTGATTGTTCTCACCAATAAACTGGGCAACAAATGCATTTTCTGGTTTTTCATATAAAATATCCGGTGTAGATATTTGTTGTATGACACCGTCATCGAAAACTGCAATTCTGTTAGACATCGTTAAGGCTTCGCTCTGGTCATGAGTAACATACACCACTGTAATTCCAATTCTTTCATGAATATGTTTAATTTCATATTGCATTTGTTCGCGGAGTTTTTTATCTAATGCTCCAAGCGGTTCATCCATCAAGATAAGCCTTGGTTCAAAAACTAAAGCTCTGGCCAAAGCTACACGTTGTTGTTGACCACCAGACAATTGTAAAGGCATACGGTTCCCAAATTCTTCAAGCTCAACCATAGATAAAGCCTTTTCAATTTTATCTTTAATATCAGATTTATTTAGTTTTCTAACTTCAAGAGGAAATGAAAGATTTTCGTTTACGGTCATATGTGGGAACAAAGCATAATTTTGAAAAACCATACCAATTCCCCTTTTGTATGGTGGAATGCTACTAATAGGGTCTCCATCCAAATAGATTTCTCCGTTCGTCGGTGCTTCAAATCCAGCTAACATCATTAAGGTCGTTGTCTTTCCTGAACCAGAAGGTCCTAATAATGTTAAGAATTCTCCTTGAGCTACATCTAAATTAAGATCTTTTACTACTAAGACTTCACCATCATAGCTTTTATCGACTTTCTCAAACTTTACGAAGCTATCTGTTTTGGACACAAGAACTTAAAACATTAGTTAATAAGTTTTTCAAGGAAAATATAAATTATTTTTGAATATGCAATTCTCTTGAAAATTTACAAAATAATTCAGAGCCTTTTTCGGTCACTCTGATTGCTTCGCTACTTTCTACTCCCCAATTTCCAAACTGCATAACTGCTATCATATGAAAAGTTACGTTAGGTTGTAAAATAGTTTTATCTCCTTTTTGAATATTTAAGGTATGCTCACCCCAATCTGGCGGATAACCAATGCCAATTGAATATCCTGTTCTTGAACTTTTTTTTATTTCATATTTATCTAAAACTTTCCAAAATTTTTGTGCAATTTCATCACAAGTTTTTCCAGATTTTACCTCTGAAATTCCCTCATCCAAAGCTTCATTAGTTGCTTTTATTGTATCAATTTTTTTTTGGTCTGGTTCTCCAAGCAATATTGTTCTTGCCATTGGACAATGATATTTTTTGTATACACCCGCTAATTCGATAATAGTTGCTTCGCTCTTTATGAATTTTTCTTCAGTCCAAGTTAAATGTGATGCTGATGTACCTTTGCCAGTTGGTAGCATGGGTACTATACCTGCATAATCACCACCAAATTGTAATGTACCTCTAATTAATGATCTTTGAATTTCAGCAACAGCATCGCATTGTCTAACCCCTGGTTTAATGTGATTAATTGCAGTTTTCATTCCATTTTCAGCAATTTTTGCAGCTGTTCTCATTAATTCAATTTCTGTGTCAGATTTTATGCACCTAACCCAATTCACTAAAAATTCAGCATCTTTAATTTTTGCGTTAGGCAGTCCATTGACTATTGTTTCACAGCATGTGGCTGTGAAGTAATGACAATCTTTTTCCAACGCAATAGAAAGATTATCCCATTTTTTATCTTTTATTATTTTAACCAAAAACTCATATGGATGTGCAGGTGGAGTATGGATATATTTTTCAGGGTATTTAATGATATTTTTTTCATTAAGATATGTTTTGATAAAGGCTCCTCCGGCATCTTGTTCTCGAACAAAACAAATTGGCTCTTCTTCATTAATATGAATTAATAAACATTGCGGCATATAAAAAGAATGTGCATCATATCCGCTTAAGTAGTTCATGTTTGCAGGATCGCTTGAGATCAACAAATCTATTCCTTTTTTTTGCATCTCTGTTTGAACTTTGATTAATCTTTCTTTGTATTCAGTTTTGGTAAAGAGCATTTAATTTTTACTTAATAATTTTCCGTATCCTTCGATCGAAGAGTCGTATCCAACTGATCGAATGGAATCCCAAATTAAAACTTGATTACTTGAAAGAACTATTTTTTTTATTTTATTTTCCAATTCTTGGATAATTTCAAATACTGGTAAAGCTGTACAAGAAACAAATAATGCTTCAGCATCATTTGTATCCATCTTTGTTAATACTTCGAGTAAATATTTGGGATCAATTTTTCCAATGTCTAAATCTGACTCTAAATTAAAACTTGCAAAAGATTGAATAGCAAAACCTTCATTTTTAAAATAATTTATAACTTTTTCATTAATGGCCTGGGGATAAGGTGTAAAAACTGAAATTTTTTTTAGATTTAAATGTTTCAAAGCATTAACAGCTGAAGTAATTGGAGTTGTCACCTTGCAATTTGGTTTTGCTGATTGGATTTTATTAGTTATTTCATCTACTCCGGCAGCAATTGTTCCTGATGTACACCCGTATGCTACTGTATCCAATGTTTGATTAGGTAGAATATTTTCCGTCACTTCCGTTAACTTTTCTGTCATTTTAATTAAATTCTCATGTGTTAATGGGTTATAGAAAGGTAATCTGTTTATAAATAAATCGATGGGTAAATTTAAAAATATTGAGTTGAAATCTTTTTCTATTGAAAAGTCAGATGATAAAGCAACTAATCCTATTTTTGAATTAGTATTGTTTCTGAATTTTGGTTTTATGGAGATGGACTTCATTTAAAAATTCTATTTTATTACTCCCACTAATACAATAATTAGCCAACTATATATTATCTTTTAAGTTCTTTATTTAATTGAACATCAACCACATCAATTCTTTTAGTATTTTTAGTAAGTAGAACATACATTGTAGGCGTTACATAAAGTGTAAAAAAAGTCGAAATTAGCATTCCTCCCAAGATCGTAGCTCCAACAGCCATGCGGGATCCCTCACCTGCACCAGGACCAATATTTCCTACAATTAATGGAATCATTGCTATCATTGTACTTAAGCTGGTCATAATTATTGCACGAAATCTAAGACGGCAAGCTTTGAGGGCAGCACTTTGAATATTTTTTCCTGCTCTTCTCAATTGATTTGCCCAATCCACAATCAAGATCGAGTTTTTTGTGGAGATTCCAATTAATATTACTAGCGCAATCTGTGAGAATATATTTATTGAACTGTTTAATAATAATAAAAAGATAATTCCTCCAAGAATACTTAGGGGAACCGTTAACATAATGACTAAGGGATGTATAAAACTGTTAAACATAGCGCACATCACCAGATAAGCTGTTAGCAAGGCTAGAGCAAAAATAATAAACATTTCATTGCTTGCTTCCTGCAGTTCTTCAGATTTTCCTTTCCACTCAATTCCAGCTTTTGGAATATTTTCTCTAACAGTTTTCTTAAGAAAAACTATAGCTTCACTGAGTGTATAATCTCCTACTAATCGTGCGGAAATTGTAACGGCTCTTTGTCTGTTATATCTTGCTAAAATTTTTGCTGATCCTTCTTCTTTGAATTCAACAAGATTAGCCAATGATATAAGTTTACCTGTATCTTCGGATCTTACAAAAATTTTGCTAAGGCTATCATTATTTTTTCTATTTTTTATATCTGCTTGAAGAATAATTGGATATTCTTTGCCGAGTTGGTTATATTTCGTTACTGTTTTGCCTCCATAAAGCATTTCTACTGTCTTTCCTATGGATTGTGTAGATACGCCTAAATCGGTGGCTTTTTTTTGGTTTATTGTAAGTTTTATTTCAGGTTTATTTCGCGAATAGTCAGATTCAATTGCAGCCAAATTTTTATTTTTTCCTAACTCTTTCATTATTATTTGTTGCCAATTTTCAAGTTCCTCGTAACTTTTACCTAAAAGTACCATTTGAACCGGTTTGTTAAAATTTGATACTCGGATTGATTGTGGAGAAATGGGAAAGGCAAGAGCTTGCGGAACAGACATGATTTTCCCCATCGCTTTTCTCATAATTATTGTTGCACTCTCGCTTCGTTTGCTCCAATCATCAAGCATCGCAATAATTATAAAACTATTATAAGATTTACTTGCCCTTCCAAAACCAGGGACCATCATTATAATTCTTTTGTAAGATTCATCTTCTTTTTTAATTAATGGAATCAATTTTTTTTCAATTTCCCCTGCTCTTTCCGCTGTGTATTGAAATGAGCTACCTTCATCTGTTTTCCCAATAACGAGATAAACTCCTCGGTCTTCCATTGGAAGTAATTCTTTAGGGGTTAATTTGTAAAGCAAAGCAGATAAAGCAAGTACTATAACTATAAATGTTATTATAATTTTGTTTTTATTGATCCAATAGTTTAGTGTTTCCGCGTAAAATTTTGAAAATGATTTAAATAATTTTTCAAATTTTAAAACTACTTTAGTTTTTTTCAAATTTTTGCTTAAAAATTTACTTCCAAGCATTGGTGAAAGAGTAAGAGCTACAAATGAAGATACCACTATCGCAAACGATAAAATGATTGCAGTTTCCCTAAATAATACTCCAGAAATGCCTTTGATAAAAATTAAAGGAATAAAAACTGCCACAAGAACTAAAGTAGTGGCAATAATCGCAAAAGTTATTTGTCTTGAACCTAGAATTGCTGCAACTAGTGGGGTTTCCTCTTTCTCTTCTATACGTCGATAAATGGCATCAGTCATAATGACGCTATCGTCCGTGATTATTCCAATAGCCAGTATAAAACTTAAAAGTACAAAAATATTTATTGATAGATCAAATAGATAAATACCAAGAAATGATGCAATTAGACTAACCGGGAGTGCTACCGCTGGAACAATGACGGCTTTCACATTACCTAAAAACAAATAGATGATTAAAATGACTAATATAAAAGCAATAAATAATGTTTTATAAACTTCCCAAATTGCTGTGTTGATATAAGTCGCTCGGTTAAATGCAACTCTCAACTTTAATCCATCAGGCAAGGTTTTTTGAACTTCCTCAACCCTTTTTTTAACTCTTTTAGATAGTTCTACAGTAGATGCTCCACTGCGTGCATAAATGCCTATGCCTACTACTTTCTCATTAAATCCATCTATGCTTTGTGCTTTAAAAAGCGTTTTTTGTGAAACAGGTCCAAATTCAATTCGGGCTATGTTTTCTAAACGAACAACACTATTTTTTACTTTTTTTATAGGTAATTGTTTAACCGAGGATATATCTTTATAGGCTTTGTCTAAATTGATTGTTAAATCAATATTATCTGCCTCTAAAGTTCCAGCTGGAAGACTAATATTTTCTTTTCTTAATGCCTGTTCTACTTCTTGAATTGTAAGGTCATTTGCAGCTAGTTTTATCGGGTCAATCCAAACACGTATGCTTAATTCACGTAAACCTCCCACTAGAATTCTTCCAACATCCTTAACGCTTGAAAAACTGTCAACGAGATATCGTCTTGCATAATCTCCAAGTTCCAAATCACTCCACGTTGTAGATGATAAAGAAACCCACATAGTCGTAGTAAATCCGGCAGATTGTTTTAAAATTTCGGGAGCTTTTGCATCTTCTGGTAAGTTGTCGACAACACGGCTTACTCTGTCACGGACGTCATTAGCAGCCGAGTCTAAATCTATATCAGTGTCAAACTCAATTCTTATGGTACTTCTACCATTTTCAGAAGTAGAATCGATGCTTCGAATGCCTTCAGCTCCACCCACAACATCTTCTATAATTTGAGTGATTTCTTGATCGACAATTGGTGCTGCCGCAGATTGATAATCAACTTGTACCTGTACAACAGGAGGTTGGAGTCCTGAGGGCAGTTCTCTTACTGGAAGTTTCCAGAAAATAAATAAGCCAAATAATATCAATAGCAATGAAAAAACTGCTGATACTACAGGTCTTCGAATACTGAGATCGGTTATGAACATTATTTATTTAGTAAAATTTTTACTTAGATTGAATCATAGGTTTTATTTTGGCTCCAGATCTGACTTTTGTGAGTCCTTCAGCTACAACTTTATCTTCAACGCTTAATCCCGAAAGGATCTCAATATTGCCTTCATATCGAGTTCCCGTAGTCACCTCTAATTTATCTACGGTATTATTTTCTAAAACTTTATACACAAATTTTTTGACACCTTGATTCATAACGCTTGTGTCAGGAATACTTAATGTATCTCTTATGTTATATTTAATTTGAATTTCTAACAGAGAACCGGGAATAAGTTCTGAGTTTTCATTTTTTATTTTTATTCTAGTTAATATGCTTCTAGTTTGTGCATCAACACGACTAGCAACAGATTCAATTTCTCCCTTATAAATTTTATTTTTGTAAGCAGCAAATTTTGCTTCGATGGGCAATCCTTTTTTTAGGATACCTGCATAAATTTCTGGAATTTTCACATCGGAGAAAATTGTTGTAGAATCGTCTAAAGTTAAAATTAAAGAACTTTCAGAACCCAAGGTATCTTCAGAAATACCTCTTTTTCCCAAGATTCCTGAGAATGGAGCAACAATATTCTCAGATTTAAGTTTAGCTATTATATCTCCTTTTTTAACCTTTTGATTAAAATTTATGGGATCTAATAATTCAGATTTTTTTATTCTAAATGAACTTGATCTACTAGATAATGCAGTACCATAAGTTTCAATCTTTTGATGAAAACTTTTATTTTCTACTATTACTACAATTACTGCAGCTGGAGGTCTTGTACCAAATTTTTTTTGGAAGTGAAGTTTGATCATATGACGTCCAACAATTATAATCGCTATGATTACAAAAAAGGTGATTATAGCAGTTGTTATTTTAGTTGATCTTTTCATTTATCTAATTGTACTGTACTCGCTTCATGAGCCATCGTAAATTGTAAGTGAATAATTATCATGTATTAATCGGAATGCCAGAGCAAATACTGAAGCGGTAACTTTAATAATTTAACCACTTAAATAAGAAGATTATAGGCCTATTGCAGAACGCCTAGTCTTTCTTCAATAACAACATCTTACAGAAAAGACATTAACTGCATTATCGTACTCACAAATTTCAAGATTCATGATGTTTTACCAAAGAGTAACTTTACAGATGTTTAAAGATATGCCAAAAATCGCATCAGTTGTTTTGACATGAAATAATAAACATCAAATAAACAAAATTAGGTTCAAAAATTAAATGCAAAAATTAATTATAATTATTTTCTTTAGTATAATTTGTTTAAATCAGTCTTATGCTACAACCTTAATACAGGCTTTAAGCATGGCATATAAAGACAATCCAAAATTAAATGCGGAAAGAAAAAATTTAGAAATTTCTAAAGAAGAAATTAATGAAGCTAAAAGTGATTTTTTACCCTCAGTTACAATTTCTGGGTATATAAGTAATGAAAATACCACAAAACTAACAAATAGAAGTGGAGCAGATATTCAGAGCACAGATGTTGAACCTAGTCAAGAATCTATATTAATTGAACAGACACTTTTTCAAGGGTTAGGAGGAGTGGCAAATCTAAAAAAAAGCAATATAGGATTAGAATTGTCAAAATTGAGATTAAAAAAAGCAGAACAAGAAATTTTATTTGAAGCTATAGAAGCTTATACAAATCTTGTTGTAAATAAAAAAAAAGTTGGGATTAATATTTCAAATGTAAATTTGCTAGAAAGACAGGTAGAAAATGACAAAAACAGATTAGAGAGAAGTGAAATTAATTTAACCGATTTAGCTCAATCGGAAGCTTCTTTAGCTGGTGCAAATGCTAAATTAATAGAGACTCAAAACCAATTAATAACTACTAAATTAAATTATGAAAAAACCATAGGAATTATAAATAACTATGAAGATCTAAGAGAAACATACGTTTTTAATTATGAACTTCCAAGAAGTTTAGCATCAGCAAATCAAATTGCAAAAAAAGAAAATCCTGATTTAAATATAGCTATATTAGAGTTGAAACAGTCTCAGCAAGATGTACTTATAGCACAATCTGATTTATCTCCATCAGCATCGCTCTCATATAGGATTACACAAAGTGATGACACAAGCTCATCTTATGATGAAACTGATAAACAAATTTTAAAAGCCGAAGCTTCTTGGCCAATATTTTCCGGAGGAAAAAATATAGCTAGCCTAAGGAAATCAAAAAGTTTGAGAGAACAAAAACAATTATTGCTTGAAGATTCTAAGAAATCCAATAAAGCCTTAGTGGCAAATGCTTGGTCTAATTTTCAATCTTCCAAAAGTTTTTTAACTGCTATTAGATATCAAGTTAAAGCAGCTGAAATAGCAAATGAAGGTATTACTATTGAGTATGAATCTGGATCAGGTAGGTCAACTTTCGATGTCATACAATCTAATTCTATTTTGCTTGATGCAAAAATTAATTTGGTAAACTCAAAAAGAGATTTTCTTTTATCCCAATTTAAGCTTCTCGCATCAATTGGTCGATTAACCGGATCTTATTTAGGATTAAATTAAGTGCTGATTTTCCCGAAAAATTATGTGATAAATTTAAGTAGTTTATGATATTATTTACAAATACCGTAAACAAGAACCGAGTAAACAAAGCGATACATAACTCGTCGTAACATTACGAAAGTGGGATCGGTCGTCTTTAAAATTTGTTTTAAAGGAAGTGCTGATGAAAATTGGATATTTTTGTAACACCACTAACTGGACAAAAAAACCATATACAAAAATTTTAGATGAAACACGAGAAATAGCAATTTACCTTGATAAGAATAACTGGCATTCTATTTGGTTTACTGAGCACCATTTTAACCACGAGGGAATGGAGTCTTGCGCAAATCCTTTAATGATGGGTACAGATATTGCGGCCAGAACAAAAAATATACGTATTGGACAAGCTGCAAATATAATTACTTTTCATAATCCATTGAGATTAGCAGAAGATATAGCAACCCTTG
>QCSA01000009.1 GCA_003211695.1 Pelagibacteraceae bacterium AG-464-P07
ACAGATCACACTTAATAAAATTAGGAATAGAAAATTTTTTATTTTTACAATCAGAAATAAGTTTATTCGAAGCTTCTTCATTGATATCAACAAAATAAACTTCTGATTCTTGTGCACAAAAATGTTGTACAATTGAAGCGCCAATGCCAGATCCTCCCCCAGTAATAAATACTCTTTTATTTTTTAGATCCAAATATTTGGCTGTCATTCTTTATAACCTTTCTTTTGTATTTTTATCAAACAATGATATTTGATTTAAATCGATATATAATTTTAAATTTTTGTCCATATTAATATCTAAGGTTGATGGAAACTTTCCAAGAAATTGTTGTTCAAAATAATTAAAAGTTACAATCTGTTCATGACCAATATATTCAACAAGTTCTGATTTTGCACTAATCTGAAAATAATCACTATTATTTTTATCAATATAAATGTGTTCTGGTCTTATCCCAAGATAGATTGATTTTTCATTTTTGGAGTTATTAGAATCTTTAAAATCATATTTATCCAAAGGTATTTTTATATTTGATGAACCATTTGGAATAAAATTACCATTTATAAAATTTCCCTGTATTAAATTCATTGGTGGTGCACCAATAAAATCTGCAACAAATATATTGTGCGGTTTATTATAAATATTTTTTGGTGTATCGCATTGTTGAATAACTCCATGATTCATGATTGCGATATTTGTGCCTAAACTCATGGCTTCTGTTTGATCATGAGTAACATAAACTACGGTTGTTTTTAACTTTTTATGTATTTTTTTTATTTCTCGTCTCATTTCGACTCTTAATTTTGCATCTAGGTTTGATAAAGGCTCATCAAATAAAAAAATTCTAGGTTCTCTAACCAAAGCTCTTCCTATTGCAACACGTTGTCTTTGCCCACCTGATAATTGAGAAGGTTTACGATTTAATAATTCGTCAACTTGCAAAAAGGTGGAAACTTTTTTGAGCTGTTCTTCAATTTTATTTTTTGGGGTTTTAGATTGTTTAAGACCGAAAGTAATATTTTCTTTTACATTCATGGATGGATATAATGCGTAAGATTGAAAAACCATTGCAATGTTCCTATCTTTTGGTTCAACATTGCTTACATTATAATCATCGATAAAAACTGCCCCTTCGTCAATGGTTTCTAGTCCAGCTACTATATTTAATAAAGTTGATTTTCCACATCCAGAAGGTCCCAACAACACTAAAAAATTTCCCTCATTTATTTCAAGATTTATTTTTTTTAGAACTTCGGTTCTACCAAAATTTTTTGAGAGATTTTCTATTTTTAATGCTATCATTTATCCTTTCACTGCTCCTGAAGTAAGTCCCTTTATAAAATATTTGCCAGCTAGTACATAAACAATGAGAGTAGGAACCCCAGCAATAATTGCAGATGCCATATCAACATTATATTCCTTAACACTAGTACTAGATAAAACCATGTTGTTCAAAGCTACCTGGATAGGAGCTGCCTTACCAAAAGAAAAAGTGGCTCCAAATAAAAAATCGTTCCATATTTGAGTAAATTGCCAAATTACCGTTACAACTATGATAGGAGCAGAAATTGGAAGAAGTATTTTAAAAAATATTTTAAAAAATCCGGCTCCATCTATTCTAGCTGCCTTAATTAATTCATCTGGAATAGAAACGTAATAATTTCTAAAAAACAAAGTAGTAAAAGGTATTCCGTAAACAGAATGAACTACTACGAGTCCTAAAATAGAATTTGATATACCTAATACAGCTAAAGTCCTTGCCATTGGAAGGAGTATTGCTTGATAAGGTATAAAACAACCAAATAACAAAAATAGAAAAACCCATCTATCTCCCTTAAAACGCCACTTTGTCAAAACATATCCGGTCATAGCGCCTATAAAAGTTGAAAAAAATACTGCTGGAACAACCATCTTAATTGAATTCCAAAAATAAGGTCTCAGGTAAGTATCGCCAGCACCATATCCTCTTCCACCCCACGCTACTATCCATGATTCAAAATTTAATTGATTTGGCAAAGTAAGAAGATTGCCTTGTCTGATTTCTGGCATTGTTTTAAATGCAGTTACAAGCATGACATATAATGGAAATATAAAATAGGAAGCAAAAAGTATTAAAATAAAATAAAGAAACCATCTCAATAATAAATTTGTTATTTTAGAGCGACCCTCAAGTTGTTTATAAGATGCTATGGTAGTATTAGCTGACATTTTCTCTTCTCAATTCTGAATAAAGGTAAGGAATGATAACTGCTGCAACAGCCATAAACATCATCATGGCACTTGCTGCTGACAGACCCACTTGGCTTTTATGAAAAGCTGTTTGGGTCATAAAAAGAGCTGGCATAGTTGTTGAAATACCAGGTCCTCCTTGAGTAAGTGCAACTATTAAATCATAACTTTTAATTGATATGTGTACCAAAATAACAAAACTAGTAAAAAATACCGGTCGCATCATAGGAATAAGAATTTTCCAATATACGGTAAATAAACCTGCGCCATCAATTTTTGCTGCTTTAACAATTTCATCTTCAATGGATCTAAGACCAGCAAGAAATAAAGCCATAACAAAACCCGACGATTGCCAAACGCCAGCTATAACAATTGTATAAATAGCCATTTCTCTGTTAACAAGCCAATCAAAAGTGAAGTTTTCAAAACCCATATCAATAAATAATTTTTGAATTCCTAAAGTTGGATTTAAAATCCACTTCCATGCAGTACCTGTGACAATAAAAGAAAGAGCCATTGGATAGAGATAGATAGTTCTAAGAACGCCTTCTGCTCTAATTTTTTGATCAAGAAATATTGCTAGAATAACTCCTATAACAATACAAATAACTAGAAAAAGAACTGTAAAAATTAATAAGTTATCAACAGCTATAAGCCATTTATGTGTTTTCCAAAGTTTAACATATTGCCCAACACCCCATAACTCATATTTTGGAAGAATTTTGGAATTTGTAAATGAAATATAAAATGTCCAAAGAATAAAGCCATAAACAAACCAACTGATTAAGCCCAAAGATGGAGCTAAAACAATTTTAGGTAAATTTTTATCTAACCACTTGAACATAAGAAAATAAAAAAAAGGCCACTTATAATAAAGTGGCCTTTTTATAAAAAAATTAATTACATATTTTGTAAAACAGAATCAGCTAAGGCATTAGCAGCGTCTTTTGAAGACATATCAGAATTAAAGTGTTCTGTAATAACGTCTTGAAGAGCAGCTTTCATTGTATTGCCTTGAGCCATACCGTGAGCAAAGCTTGGAACTAAGCCTCCTTTTGCTCCAGCTGTTTTAATGTCAGCATTAGATGTTTTTGCACATTGATCAAATTCATCCATTGGTACATCCAAACGAGCTGGGATTGAACCTTTGTACAAGTTGAAAACTTTTTGGAAGTTTTTACCCATCATAAGTTTAGCCAATAATTTTTGGCCTGCTACTTTGTCAGGATCGTCTGTTTTATAAAAAATAAAACTATCTACGTTGTACAAGTATCCATTATCTGATGGAGTTGAAGAACAGTAATAATCTACACCTGGTGTTTTGTTAGCAGCTGTAAATTCTCCTTTAGCCCAGTCTCCCATAATTTGAAAACCAGCTTTACCTTCTATGACCATACCAGTTGCTACGTTCCAGTCTCTACCTGGACTACCTTCGTCAGTATAACCTTGCAGTTTTCTCATTTGATCAAAAACTTTGATCGTGGTGTCACTTCTAAGGCAATTTTCGTCCAATTTTACATAACATTTTTTGTAATAACTATTTCCACCTACACCTAAAGCTACTGCTTCAAATACTGTCGCATCTTGCCAAGGCTGACCGCCATGCGCAAATGGAATTATTCCTGCTGTTTTTAGTGTATCAGCCGCAGCATTCAACTCATCCCAAGTTGTAGGTATAGAAATACCATTGGAATCAAATACTGATTTGTTAGCCCACAGCCAATCTATTCTGTGAATGTTTACTGGAGCAGCACAATAAGGACCACTATTGTTTTGGCATTTGTGTACTGCCGCTATCATAGGATCCAATAAATTATCCCATCCTTCAGCTTGTGCTACTGAATCAATATTGTAAGGTGCTACTACTCCTTCTTGGTCATACTCTTGAATTGTAGGACCTTTGATTTGAGAAGCAGAAGGAGGGTCGCCACCAACTATTCTTGCTTTTAATGTAACGTTTGCAGCATCACCGCCACCACCCGTTACAGGCATATCCATCCATTCGCCGCCATTTGCAGCGAAATCGTCTTTTAATACTTTAAGTGCAGCTGCCTCACCCCCAGATGTCCACCAATGTAGAACTTCAATCTTTGGTCCTGCAAAAGAAACAATAGGAGTTAGTGCAAATACCATTAAAGCAACTAATATTCTCTTCATATTTTCCTCTTTTCTTATCGTAGTTTAACTTTAACAAAGGAGAATTATAGGAACATTAATTATGAATTCATAATAAAAAAAAGCTGTGCAACTTCTAATTGATTTATGTTTTTATGAAAATTAGCAAAGGTTTATCTAGCAAAATATTAAATTATTTTTTTTAAACTTCAACTTCTTTGGGAAAAATACTAGAAATTTACTTTTCTGCCTAATCTGGCTGCCCCTCTAACTCCACTAGCATCTCCATATTTTGGTTTAAGAAATACTCCTTCGTATTCTCTACCCACAACATATTTTTTTACCAAATTTTCAATTTCATCAAAAAAATCTATTTCGTTAGACAATCCACCTCCAAAGACAAATACATCAGGGTCAAGAATATTGATAATTGTAGATAAAGACATTGCAAGATTAATTTTAAACTCTTCAATAATTTTTTCTGCTTCAATATCATGATTACGAAATGCTTTGAATATTTCATGAGCTTTTAATTTCTTTCCGTATTTTCTTAAAAATTTTTTTGACAAACCATGTCCAGAAATAAAGCTTTCAATTTCACTTTCTCTCAAAATACTAGTTTCAAGATTTTCCTTTTTTGCAGCTAAATAAGGTAATTGATTATGTCCCCATTCTCCGCCCAAACCATTTGTTCCAGTGACAATTTTTTTGTCAACTACTAAACCACCACCACAACCAGAACCCAAAATAATTCCAAATACTATTTTATAGTGTTCACACGAACCATCGATTGCCTCCGACAAAGTAAAACAATTTGCATCATTTTCACAAAAAACTTCTCTTTTCAAAGAATCTCTAAGATCTTTTTGTAGTGGTTTTTTTTCAATCCAATAACAATTCGGAGCATTTTTTACCAAACCTGTATGTGTTGAATGAATTCCGGGGTGACAAACACCAACGTTTAATTTTGTGTTTAATTTTTTATCTAAACTAAAAACTGTTTGCTTAATTGTTTCAACAGTTTGAGTGTAGTTTTTTGGGCATTCTCTTCTTTCACGAAGATTTTCCTCCCCATTTTCATCAAGTATTACACTTTCAATCTTGGTAGCCCCAATATCTATTCCTATTTGCATAAAATTAAATAAGTTCTTTTTTTGTAATCAGTTTGAAATTCCTAGGTGGGTATATTTGATGTTAAGATAATCTTTAATTCCCATAGAACCACCCTCTCTTCCATAGCCAGTTTGTTTAATTCCTCCAAAGGGTGCTTCAGCAACAGCTACAACAGGAGTATTAACTGCGACAATTCCCGTTTCCATTAACTCCGAGGCCTTATGGGCCTTTTCCATTGAATTCGTGAAGATATAACTTGCAAGACCGAGATCATGATTGTTGGCTCTCTTAATTACTTCATCAAAATGTTTGAATGTTGTGATTGGTACCAAAGGACCAAATGGTTCAACCTTCATAATTGTAAAATCATCTTTTACATTATCAAAAACCGTAGGTTCATAAAAATATCCTTTATTAAATCCAGAAGGCTTTTGTCCTCCACATAAAATTTTTGCTCCTTCTTTTTTTGTTGTTTCGACCATTTGTTCAATTTCTTCTAATCTTTTTTTTGTTGTCATTGGTCCTAACTGAACTCCTTCATTTAAGCCATTTCCAATTTTAAGTTTTTTTGTTTCTTCAACAAAGGATTTTGTAAATTCATCTTTTTTGCTTTCATGAATATAAAATCTACTTGGTGATATACAAACTTGTCCATTATTTCTAAATTTAGCTGCAATAGCCATTTCAGTTACTTTTTGGATATCTGTATCGTCAAATACAATAAAAGGGGCATGGCCGCTTAATTCCATAGTAACCCTTTGAACTTTGTCAGCAGCTTGTTTCAAAATCAATTTACCCACTCTTGTAGAACCCGTAATAGAAATTTTCTTGATAATATCCGAAGCAATTAATTGGGAAGAAATTTCAGCAGGATCCCCTGAAAGTAAATTTACAACACCCGGAGGAACACCTGCTTCTTTTATGATATTCATCATTTCCATAACACATCCGGGGGTTATTACATCTGGCTTACATATGACTGAACAGCCAGCTGCCAGTGCTGTTGAAATTTTTCTAGCTGCTAAAATTACTGGGAAATTCCAGGGAACTAATGCAGCTACCACACCAACAGGTTGATAGTAAACGTGTATTCTGGTGTTTTCAAATCTACTTTCAACAGTTTGACCGTAAATCCTTTTTGTTTCTTCAGCATTCCATTCAAAAATATCTGCAGCCCCATTAACCTCTCCGACTGCCTCTGCCAAAGGTTTACCAACTTCTAGAGTGAGCCATTTAGCAAGAACATCATTTTTTTTTCTAATTAAATCGGCAATGTTTCTAATTATCGATGCTCTTTGCCAAGGCGGAGTTTTTTTCCAAACCTCAAAACCTTTTTCTGCTGACCTTAAAGCTTCTTGAACATCAGCTGAGGATGCCTTGGACGCACTACCAATTATTTCTTCTGTGGCAGGATTGATAACCTCGTAAGTTTCTTTTTTTTCAGATGGTTGCCATTTACCATCAATGAATTGTCCAAATTTGCTATACATCAGTTCTTTTTTCTCATATAATAGTTCACTTCTTATAGAATAGTTTTCCTTTATATTGTGTAAAGAACGAATATTCCATCATTGAAATAGAAGCAAATAAGGAATTTGAAAAAAATTGAGGTTAGAAAAATATGAAAAAAGTTAAATTAGCAGTGGTAGGCGTAGGTAATTGTGCAAGTTCATTAATTCAGGGAATAGAATATTACAAACATCATCATAATGAACATTCCGATGGCATTATGCAGCAAAATATTAATGGATGGAGACCACAAGATATAGAAATTGTAGCAGCTTTTGATGTTGATAAGAGAAAAATAGGATTGCCAATTGCGAAAGCAATTTTTGCAGAACCTAATTGTACAACAGTTTTTCAAAAATTAATTCCAGTAAACGGGGTTAGGGTAAAAATGGGTCCATTATTAGATGGAATGGCTGATCATATGAAGGAATATCCTGAGTCTCAATCATTTAGAGTTGCAGATGTAAAACCAGTGAACATTGTTGAAGAATTAAAAAATAGCGGTGCAGAAGTTATGGTTTGTTATCTACCTGTTGGTTCTCAAAAAGCTGTTGAATTCTACGCTAATGCTTGTCTACAGGCTAAAGTAGCTATGGTTAATTGTATGCCAGTTTTTATTGCCTCAGATAAAAAATGGGCAAATAAATTTAAAGAAGCAGGAGTAGCAATAATTGGAGATGATATAAAAAGTCAGGTTGGAGCAACCATTGTTCATAGAGTTTTAAGCCGTTTATTTAACGATAGAGGTTGCAAAATATTAAGAACCTATCAATTGAATACTGGTGGAAATACTGACTTTTTAAATATGCTTGAAAAGTCAAGATTAAAATCTAAAAAAATTTCAAAAACAGAATCTGTCCAATCACAATTAGATGTTCCTCTAGATCCTAAAGAGATTCATATTGGTCCTTCAGATTATGTTCCTTGGCAAAAAGATAATAAGGTTGCTTTCATACGAATAGAAGGCGAGGGTTTCGGTGGTGCACCTATAAATCTTGAAATGAGATTATCTGTGCAGGATTCACCAAATAGTGCAGGTGTAGTTATCGATGCCATTCGGTGCGTGGCACTCGCTAGAGAACGCGGATTAGCAGGTCCTCTTAACAGCGCTTCATCGTACTACATGAAAACTCCACCAGTACAGCATCGCGATCATATAGCACGCGATTTAACAAATGAATTTATTATGGGAGAAAACATTCAAGCAAATAAAAATAAAATAAATTAATTTTTCTTAAAAAATAATTTTTTTCAGAAGAAGAAATAAAAAAAATATTTTCTTATAGTGATGAAGATTATTAGATTATGAATTCTTTTGACGCATGTGTTGTAGGCCAAATAGTTAAAGATTATAATTTTCTTCCAGCTAAAGGCAAAAGGTTTATAAAATTGCCTGGAGGGACAGCATTCTATTCTACTCAAGCCTATAATGTACTTGGTTTAAAAACAGCTGTTCTTACAAGTTTTGATAAAAATGATATTTTTGATTTAACTCCAGATTTCAAAAATGGAAAAATATCAATTTTTAACAATAAAAATGCTACCACAACAGAATTTAGAAACTACTATAGAAAAAATAAATTAAATTTTCGATCTCAAGAAGCAATTTTTAACAACAGACCTGTGAAAGGTAAACTACAGAAAGCAAAAATTTATCATTTCGGTCCTCTAATTTTAAACGATATAGACATCAAGCTTTATCAAGTAGTTAAAAAACTAAATGGATTAAAAGTCATAGATATTCAAGGATTGCATAGAAGTATTAGAGAAAAAAAGATTATTGAAAAAGGAAATACTATAATAAAAAAATTTTTGAAAAATTTTAATATTTTAAAATGTGATACCAAGGAATTGCATTTAATTAAAAATTTTGATGATAAATATAAAATAATTAATTACCTATTTGATTTAGGTATATCTGAAGTAATAGTAACCAAAGGTGTTTTTGGTTCTACAATTTATTCTAAATCAGAAGATAAAATTAGCATTCCATCATTCATACCAACCAAAGTTATAGATTCGACCGGTTGTGGAGATACCTATACCGCAATTTACTGTTATGCTAGATTAAAAAAATATTCCATCTATCATTCAGGATTATTAGCTAGCGCAGGCTCAGGTATGAAAACAGAAAAAACTGGGGGTTTAAATAGTTCTTTTAAAATGATTAAAAAAAGAGCTAATTCAATATGTCAAATTTGAAAAAAAAATGAAAAATAAAAATATAGATACTGCAGTTATTTTAGCTGCTGGAAAAGGTGAAAGAATATCAAACACGGACGGCTTTGTTGCAAAACCATTAATTAAAATTTTTGATGTAAGTTTAATTGAAAGATCAATTAAAAATTTAATTAATAATTTAAATATAAAAAATATATATATCGTTACCGGTTTCAATCATAATGAAATAAACGATCATTTAGTTAAATTAAAAAATAAACTTTCTCTAAATGTAGAGGTTGTATTTGCAAAGGACTGGGAGAAAGGTAATGGCGCAAGTTTTTTAGCCATTTTAGATAAAATTAAGCATGAACAATTTTACTTGTTAATGGCAGATCACTTATTCAATGATGAATTTTATAAAGCCATCTTAAAATATAAAATTAATGATAAATCCTATTTAATTATCTCTAGAACTTTATCCTCTCTGAACGATTTTAACGATGCCACTAAAGTTAAAGTTGTTGAGGACAAAATAAGTGACATTGGAAAGTCTATAAAAGACAGCAATGGTTTTGACGCAGGTTTTTTCATATTAAGTTCCGATGAATTTAATAATGTTAATAAATTGTCAGCTAGAACAAAGCTTTCTTTAACTGAAGTCATTCAAGAATTGGTTAAACAAAAAAAATTATACTTTATTGAAGTTTCAGAAGATGGATGGTTTGACATTGATACAAATCAGGATTTATTGAATGCAAAAAATTATTTATTAAATAATTCAAATTCAAAAATTAATGATGGTTCAATATCTAAGAATATAAACCGACCAATATCTAAATGGATAACATCTAAAATAACAGATTATCCATTAACACCTAATCAAATTTCCATTGTAGTGTTTTTTGTCTCTATGTTGTCAGGCTTAATAATTTCAATGGAGGGCTATTTTTTTCTGCTGTTGGGTGCTTTGTTGGCACAATTATCTTCTATATTAGATGGTTGCGATGGTGAAATTGCAAGATTGAAACTTTTGAAAAGCAAGTTCGGGGGATGGTTTGATCAGGTCCTAGACCGCTATAGTGACTTATTTATTTTCACAGGGTTAACATTTCACACATATTTTATTCATGAAACATTAACTGTATTTTTTATTGGTTTTATTGCGGTTGGTGGAAAAATAATTTCAAGCTACACTGCTTATGTATATGATTCTGTGGCCTCTACTCGTGACAGTATACGCATTGGGAGAGATTTAATAATATTTATCATATTGATAGGTGCGGTGCTCAATATTCCATATATTACATTGGTGGTTTTAGCATTTATTATGAATGCAGATGTCTGCAAGAGACTGTGGATACTAAAAGATAAACTAGATTATTAATTATATTAATAAAATTTTAATAAAGCCACACCAAAAAAAATAATAAAAGTTGCTATTGCTTTTAAAAGGGTAAATTTATCTTTTAAGAAAAAAATTCCAATCAGTAAAGCAAAAATAATACTAGTTTCTCTAAGAGCTGTAACTAATGCTATTGGAGCTTGTGTAAAACCCCAAACCACTATTCCATAAACTATACAGGATAGTGTTCCACCAATAAAAAAAATTTTTTTTCCTTCTTTAAAAATTTTGGTAATTACTTCTGACTTATTATTAATTTTTAATATTATTGGAAAAATAGTGGCATTTAAAATAAACGACCAACCCATATAACTTAAAAAAGAATTACTTACTCTTGCACCATAACCATCAGTTATTGAATAACCCATAATAAAAAAACCAGTAACCAAGGCATATATTACGGCCGATCGATTTTTGAAACCTTTAGCTCCTTGAAAACCTAAACTTAAAATTCCTAATGAAATAATAACAATACCTAATATTTCAAAATTACTTAGAACCACTCCAAGAAAAATTAAAGATACAATTGCAACTAAAATCGGCGCAGTACCTCGAGCAATAGGATAGACCTTTGTTAAATCTCCAAATCTATATGCTGACAAGAGATACCATTCATATCCAATGTGCAATAAAGCACTTAGAATAATAAAAGGGATACTTTCAACTGATGGAGCGGGAGTTAGCAAGATAATGAATATTGATGCTGGCACATGCCCTAAAACTATTGCCGTTACTGCAAGATATTTATTTTCTTCGTTTTTTATCATTGCATTCCAGACTGCATGCAGAAATGCTGCTAAAATTACTAATAAAAATATATTTAAAGGCACTATTTACATTGTCTTTAAAAGACAATTATTTCAATATAAATTTAAAATGATTTAATTATCCAAATTATGATTTTGCAAAAGGTTAACAAATTTATTGATAGCACGCTCATAGATTTAGGTCGACAATTTAGATGGTCTTACTTACCTCCTTTAATGGTTTATGTTGCTGCTGGAATATCTGGATTAACCGGAATAGTTGGAACTTTTTTTGTTAAAGATTATCTAAATCTATCAGCAGCTTTTTTAGCAGGTCTTGGTTTTTGGGCAGGAATTCCTTGGGCATTAAAAATGCCCTTGGGACACCTGGTTGATTTAATTTGGTCCAGAAAAAATTATATGGTTTTTTTGGGGGCAGGTCTCATCGCACTCAGTTTATTTATTATGTATGGATTGATCGTTCATACCGAAGAAATGAGTTTATATTTAAAAGTCGAAACATGGTTTGTTATAAGTGTTTTATTGGCTCCAATTGGATATGTTGTTCAGGATGTAGTAGCTGATGCAATGACTGTTGAGGCGGTTCCATCCATAGATGATCAGGGTAATCAGTATCCTCCTTCACAAATTAAAACCATGCATACTACAATGCAAACTCTAGGTCGGTTCGCAATTATTGGAGGAGTAGTCCTTGTTGCCCTTGCAAATGTGATTTTGTTTACCGATGTTAGTGAACTTGAACAAGAAGCAAAGATAGCACTTTATGGAAGAATTTATATTTATGCGTTAATTATTCCAATAGTTTCTGTTTCAGGGGTTTTTCTTGCTCAATATTTAAAAAACCAACGCCTCAAAAAATTAAAACAATCTGGAGTGGACGATATTCAAATCCAAAAATTAAATGAGGAAGAGCATCAAAATACAAAACCTAATTGGTTGATATTAGGTGGAAGTTTAGTTTTTGTTATTTTTACCCTGGGAGTTGGAACCTTAAAAGTTCCTTTTGCGCAAGAAATAGTTTTTCTAGGTTCTATGCTGATAATTTTATTTTTAATGAGTAAATTAATTAAAGAGTTACCTGAACAATCTCGTTTTATTGTTGTAGGAACAGCAATTATAATATTTGTATTCAGAGCGATGCCTGGGCCAGGACCAGGACTTGGTTGGTTTGAAATTGATGAATTGAGATTTGATGAACAGTTTTGGTCAGTACTTTCTCTTTTAGCTTCTATTTTAACGCTGGTTGGAATTGTAATTTTTAGACCTTTTATGGCAAATAATTCTATTGCAAGAATAATAGTGATCCTATCAATCGTTGGATCAATTTTATTCTTACCAAGTGTTGGCATGTATTACGGTTTTCATAATTGGACTGCTTCATTAACTAATGGGGTAGTTGATGCAAGATTTATTGCAATTATTAATACGGCTTTAGAATCTCCTTTAGGTCAAGTTTCCATGATCCCTTTATTAGCTTGGATTGCAAAAAACGCACCAAGACATTTAAAAGCTACTTTCTTTGCTATCTTTGCATCCTTTACTAATCTTGCTTTGTCCGCTAATGCACTGGGAACAAAATATTTAAATGAAATATTTACAATTACTCGTGAGGTAAAAGATAAAGTTACTAATGCAATTGTAAGTTCGGCCGATTATTCTGAACTTGGTATCCTATTAATCGCTGTAACTCTTTTAACATTGCTAATACCAATCATTGCAGTATGGATAGTTCAAAAATCTAAATTTAAAACTAACGAATAAGTTATGGAATATCAAAGCTCACTTCACAAAAAATTATCAAAAGGCGAGTTTGTCTATACTGCTGAAACGACACCACCTGATGCTGCTAATCAAGATGTATTGCTGACAAAAATAATGCCATTAAAAGGAATAGCAGATGCTGTTAATGTTACTGATGGCCCTGGAGCAAAAGTCCACATGTCTTCATTAACTGCGGCAATCATTCTTGTCCAAAATGATATTGAGCCAATATTACAGTTAACTATTCGTGATCGTAACCGTTTAGCTTTGCAAGGTGATTTAATTGGAGCATCCGCTCTAGGAGTTCATAATATTCTGTGTTTATCAGGTGATGACCCCAAAAAAGGAGATCAACCTGAAACAATTGCTGTAAATGATATTAATAGTTTAACACTTGTTGCTACAGCTAATATGATGCGAAAAGACAAAAAATTCCCATCAGGAAGAACAATTGAACCTCCACCAAAGTTATTTATAGGTAGCGCTGAAATGCCAACCCAAGGAAAAGCTAATCCAGATAAAATTTTAAACAAAATAAAAACAGGCGTTGATTTTTTTCAAACACAGTACGTTTTTGATGCAACAATATTAAAAGAATATATGAAAGTTTTAGGTGATGCTGGAATATTAGAAAAAACATCTTTTTTAATTGGCCTAGGTCCTTTTACGTCAGCTAAAAGTGCAAAATGGATGAATGATAATCTAATTGGCGTTGAAGTACCGGTTAAAATTATAAAAAGATTAGAACAGGCGAAGGATCAAAAAAAGGAAAGTCAAAAGATTTGTCTTGAGCTGATTCAAGTATTTCGTGAAATAAAAGGAGTTCATGGAGTGCATATTATGGGGCACAATAAAGAACAAGTAATTGCGGAAATTATCAAAGAATCTAAAAAAAATTAATCTACCGTCATACCTACGACCCAAAGGGCAATAACAATATACCAAATCATATTACATCCATTATATTATAACTATTTAGAATAGGGTAATTTTTTTTTAGATTAATTTTAATCAAGTGCAACGATTGCAGCTGCAATTGATGCTAATCTAGCTTCGGATTCGTCAGCTCTACTTGTGATAACGACAGGAGCCTTACCACCAATAACAACTCCAGCAGCGCAAGCTCCCATAAAATAAATCATCATTTTTACGAGAGCATTTCCTCCTTCGATGTTAGGGACTAACAAGATATCAGCATTTCCTGCCACTTTGTTTTTAATTTTTTTTATTCCTGCAGCTTTTTTTGAAACAGAATTATCGAATGCCAAAGGACCAAAAACATCAGCATTAATATCTTCTTCTTTAGCTTTTTTTGTAATTGTTTGAGCTTCTATAGAGCTTGGTATGCTTTCCAACACTTCTTCAGTAGCTGACAACACAGAAACCTTGGGCCTAGCAATTCCTATTTTATTTGCAAAATCAACGGCATTTCTAAGGATATGCATTTTAACTTCTAATTTTGGCAATACATTCAGAACACCATCAGTAATTATAAAAGGTTTATCATTAGTATCGATAGTCATATGCCAAACATGACTTAGTCTTTTTTTTCCAATTAAATTTAAATTTCTTTTTAAAACAGCTTTCATCAAAACGTCAGTGTGGATATGACCTTTAACTATAATTTTTACCTTTCCTTCACTAGCAAGTTTTGCAGCCAAAGGTGCAGTATCATTTTCGTCCTTTTCATCCATAACTTCATATTTTGATATATCCCAATTAAGTTTTTGAGCATGTTTTTTAATTTCAGTTTCATTTCCAATAAATATTGGATTAATCAAATTATTTTGTACTGCTTTATGAGTAGACTCCATAGGAAGAATTTCTCCAGCATTTACAATTGCAGCATTAACTAAACCTATTTTTTTTGCTCGATTAATCAAATTATTTGGACAGGCAATTTTTTTATTTGATAACATTCAATTTATATTTATTTCTTTTAATATATTCTTTAAAAACAACAAACTTATTTTTATAAAAAATTTTATTTATTAAATGCCCATTCGTAAGCAGAAAGTGAAACAGCACCACCAGTGTGTATAAAAAGTACATTATCATCTTTTGTGAATTTTTTATTTTTGGTCAAATCAATTAAACCTGCAAATCCTTTACCTGAATAAACTGGGTCTAATAATATTGCCTCTTTTTTTGCTAAAAGCTTTGTGGCCTCTATCATACCTTCAGTAGGCTCTCCATATCCTGGTCCAATATATTCATCATATACAACAATTTCTGATTTATCTAAAATATTACACCGAAGCATTTCGCAAGCTTTTTTGGTTACAGCATAAACTTTTTCTTCTTGGGTTGTTTTATCATATCTGACACTGATACCGGTTACAGGAATATTGCAGTTAAAATATTTCCTACCAGCTAACAAACCGGATTGTGTTCCAGCACTTCCTGTTGCATGCACAATTTGTGTAAAATTGTATTTACTATTCTCTTTTATAATTTCATTTAAACATTCAACATATCCAAGAGCACCAATTTCATTTGATCCACCACCTGGTATAAAATAAATATTGGTCCCTTTTGATTGTAGATCTTGAACTATTTTTTGTGAGTAGTCTAAAACATTTTCATTTTTTGGACATAAAACTATCTCTGCTCCAAATAATTTATCTAAAAAAACATTTCCAGATTTCATGTAAGATTCAGGCGGATCATTGAGTCTTTGTTCTAGAATTATTAAACATTTTAAGCCCAATAGTGTGCAAGCTGCAGCCGTTTGTCTTGCATGATTTGATTGTACAGCTCCAATAGTTATAACTAGCTCAGCTTTTTTATTAATTGCATCTGGCATTAGGAATTCAAGTTTTCTTGTTTTATTACCTCCAGTAGCTAAACCTGAGCAATCATCTCTTTTTATAAAAATATTTGGACCGCCTAAAAATTGTGAAATATTTTTAAGATGCTCTATAGGCGTTGGAAAATGTCCTAAATTAATTTTTTTAAATTTTTCTAACATAATTATTTCTTTAATAGTTCATTTCTAGCTCTCAAAAAAACTAGAATTAAACATCCAGTTTTAGTGTAAGAAGAATGGGAAGATCCAGGTTTAAAAGTAATAAAGTCTCCTTTTTTAAAAATTTTGTTATCAGGATCGATTAATTCGCCATCTAGCATTAAAAATTCTTCATAGCTAATATGTTTATGAGGTAAGCTTTTAGCACCAGGTTCCATTTTTAGAATATAGCTACCTTGTCCTGTTTCTTTATTATAAGAAATTTTATGCCAACTCATTCCAGAAACTGGAGCACCATAATTGTCAAATGGTTCAAATTTTACTTTATAAGGGTTAGTTATTTTTCTTTTATTCACAATTATTTATTTATGCTATTAAAGTAGCATCATGCAAGACATATATATTGGTGATGAAGGAAAAGGATTTCCATTAGTTTTAGTTCATGGATTTTTAGGTTCATCTGAAATGTGGAGACCACAAATTGATTCTTTTAAAGATCATTTCAGAGTCATAACCCCAGATCTTCCAGGCTTTGGCAAAAGCAATGAGGTAAAATCACACAATAGCATTCAATCAATAGCTAATTTATTATTGGACTGTCTTGAAGAGAAAAAAATAGATAAATTTTATTTATTAGGTCATTCAATGGGTGGCATGATTGTTCAAGAAATGGCAAAAAAAGGTGGAGACAAAATTTTAAAGCTAGTTTGTTATAGCACCGGCCCTAAAGGTGAAATGCCTGGACGATTTGAGACAGTAGATCAATCTAGAGAAAATCTTAAGAAAAAGGGTTTAGAAATAACAGCAAAAAACATTGCAAAGACCTGGTTTATAAAAGGAGAAGATGCAAAATATTTTGATCTTTGTATTGATTCAGGAAAACAAACTTCTGTAGAGTCAGCCGATAATGCCCTTATTGCATGTAAAAACTGGAATGGTGTTGATACTTTAAAAAATATTAAAAATGAAACATTAATTGTATGGGGAGATCAGGATAAATCCTACAATTTAGAACAAATCCAAACTTTAGAACATAATATTGAAAATAGTAAATTAATAATATTCAAAAACTGTGCTCACAACGTTCATTTAGAACAACCTGATCAATTCAATAACACTGTTAAGGATTTTCTTTCGTAAACTTATTGATTTAACGCAGTGTTCGAGCGAATGTTCTAATATCATCAATTAACAGTTCCGGTTGTTCCAATGCAGCAAAGTGACCACCTTTTGGCATCTTAGTCCAACGCTTAATATTGTACATTCGTTCGGCATATGATCGTGGTGGCCATGATAACATTTCAGCAGGAAATACTGTTGCTGCAGTAGGTATCTCAATGCGATGAAAATCTTTCGGGAGAAAACGACCACCTTCTTCACGTCTTCCATAATAAATCCATGAGGCAGAATTAAAAGTTTTCGTTATTATATAAACCATAATATTTGCTAACAAAATATCCTTTGAATAAACACTTTCGATATTATTATTTTTAAGATCTGACCAAAAATAAAATTTTTCTATTATCCAAGCAGCAACTCCTACAGGACTATCCATCATTCCATAACTCAAAGTTTGAGGTTTTGTTGCTTGTTGCGTTCTATAACCATCTTGCATTAATTGATCTTTTTCAAATTTAGTTTCCCAATCTTTTTCTTCTTTAGTTTGTGGGCCACCAGGATGACGCATAGTAAAAATATTTAAATGAATTGCGTTGCATGTTTTTGGATGATCATAACCAAGCCAAGTAGTAATAGCTCCACCCCAATCACCACCTTGTGCCAAATAATTTTTATAACCAAGTTTTTTAGTCATTAAATTATTAAAGATATCTGCCATTTTTCTTGGACCAATAGGACGTTGTGGACGGCCCGAAAATCCAAATCCTGGTAAGGAAGGGGCAATTACATCAAAAGCATCTTCCTCTTTACCATCAAAACGTTCAGGGTGAGCAAGTTTTTCGATTATATGAAGAAATTCAACTATGGTTCCAGGCCAGCCATGGCTAATAAGTAAAGGCATAGGTTTAGATCCACTTCCTCTTTCATGAATAAAATGAATATCAATATCGTCGACTTCAGTTATAAAATTGGAATATTTATTTATCTCTGCTTCGTGTTTTCCCCAGTCAAATTCATTAACCCAATACTTGGAAATTTCTTTCATGTAATCAAGATTAGTTCCGTATTCCCAGCCACCATCATTGGGCATTTCGTGCCAAGGATATTTTTTTACCTTGTCATAGATGTCTTTAATAATTTGATCTGGGATATCTACTTTAAATGGTTTAACCATTATTTTTTAAGAGTGACTGATCCAGATTGTTTTAGTCTGAAGGTATTGATTTAACGCTTCTGTTCCTTGATCTCTGCTCAATGATCCAGATTGTTTATAGCCACCAAAAGGTACTTTAATATCTCCTTCAGAATATGAATTAATAGATACGGTTCCACAAGGCAAGCTCTTTGCTAAATGAAAAGCTCTATCTATGTCTTGTGTAAACACACTTGCATGTAATCCGTACTTAGTATTTTTGGCAATTTTTAATGCTTCATCCTCATTCTTAACAGTCATTACTCCAAGGACTGGTCCAAAAATTTCCTCCCGAGCAATTGTCATATTTTCTTTAACATTATCGAAAAGAGTTGGTTTAGCAAAAAAACCCTTTTGATTTTGATCTGAAACGCCTCCAAGTAACATTTTTGCTCCTTCGTCTATTCCTTTTTGAATTAAGCTGTTTACTTTATTAAGATGATTTTTTGATATCATTGTTCCCATATTACTTTCAGTATTTAACGGATCACCAACTTTAATGTTTTTTATTTTTTTAGAAACTTTTTCTAAAAATTCTTCCTTAACCTTTGAATGAATTATCTGACGCATATTTGCAGAACAGTTTTGACCTCCATTTGAAAACGCGGAAGCAATTGCATTATCTAACAATCTATCAGTAATTTTTGCATCTTCTAAAACGATAAATGGACTTTTGCCACCCATTTCTAGTCCAACAGCTTTTAAATTACTTTCACCTGAGTATTTCATAAAATATGCACCAACCTCTGTTGAACCTGTAAATGATACGGCATCAACATCATTATGTCTTCCAAGTGCTTCACCTACATCTCCGTATCCAGGCAAAACATTTAAAACACCATCTGGTATTCCAGCTTCTGAAGCAATTTTCGCAACTTTTATTGCTGTCAAAGGTGTATCCTCGGCAGGTTTTATAATAACAGAACAACCTGCTGCTAGTGCAGGGGCCATTTTCCACACGGCCATCATTAAAGGAAAGTTCCAAGGAACAACTCCTGCAACAACACCAATTGGTTCTTTCACAACCAAACTAGTTATTGAAGGATCAGTAGCACCAACTTTACCAAAAACTTTATCTATTAATTCTCCATACCATTGAAAATGCATCGGGGCATCATTGGCCACTTCATTAATGCAATCGCCAATTAATTTTCCTGTATCAACACACTCTAATACAGAATTTTCATTACCATGTTTTCTTAATAATTCTGCAAATTTAAGTAGAATTTCTTTTCTATGTTCAGGTGTAGATCTTGACCAAATTCCACTTTCGAAAGCTTTTCTTGCAACCTTAACCGCTACATCAACATCTTTATGATTACATTTAGCTATTGAACAGAGAGTTTCACCTGTAGCTGGATTAATGTTTTCAAATTTTTTACCATCGTTTGCATCTACATATTTTCCATTAATATATGCTCTTCCTTCAAATTTTAATTTTTTTGCGATTGATTTATAGTCTGCTGTTTTCATTATCCTTTGCCACGCCAAGGAATTGTTTTGTCTATAATTTTTCTAATTGTTAAATCAAATAAAAGTCCTAACATTCCCATTACAAATATCGTTATCCAAATTACTTCGTACTGCATATATTTTCTTGCTACGTTTTCAACAAATCCTATACCCGTTGTTCCTGCTAAGAATTCAGCAGCAACTAACGTTCCCCAACACATACCAACCGCAACTCTTATTCCAGTTAATATTTCAGGTAAAGAGTTAGGAAAAATAACTTCTCTAAGTATTTGCCTTCTAGAAGCTCCCAATGAATGGGCAGCATGAATTTTTGATAATTGAGTTCCTGAGGCACCAGCACGTGCTGATATAATCATAATTGAAAATGAGACCATAAATAATAAAAATACTTTTCCAACGTTATCAATTCCAAATACGGTAATTACCAATGGAGCCCAAGCGAGTGGGGGCACCGGTCTATACAATTCAACTAAAGGATCGAAAAATCCCTTGGCAAATCTATTTAGACCCATAAATATACCTAATGGAACTCCAAAAATAATACCGAGAGACAAACCTAAAAACACTCTTAAAAAAGAATCCCAAATGTGTCCTGTGGGAACTGGTATTTTGAAAGCTTCAAATTCTCCAGTGACAACATCTAGAACTTTACTTTTAAAATTGGGTTCAACTTTTCCATCAGAGTTGTGAACTGGATATTTTCCAGGTAAAATATCTGCTATCCAATCAGGAAGAAAAAAACCGACTATCCTATTAACGCCCATCATTTCATACCAAATCATAGGAATCATTTTAAATCCTACACTTGGTTTTAAAAGGTCGCCAAAAATTCTGAAAGTGTCAGATGGTTTAGGTAACCATCTACCAGGACCATCTTCTGCACAAGTTGGACCACTGGCGACAATCGTTCCAGCAGGAAACAATAATATATCTTTAATTCTTATTGCTCCTTGTTCTTTTTTTTGAACTCCATCAAAAGTTCTTATTGCTTTTTCCATACCATCTAATGCGTTAGGAGGAAAAACACTTTCATATTGAATTCTTTCTCCAAGTTTTTTGATTTCTTTTATAAAATCCATTTCTAATTCTTGGTTATCATCCAGTCCATTTTTGTATTCTTTAATTTCATCTTTAATTTCTTTTAATAATTTTAAATATTCAGGGTTATGATTTCTCATTGAAAAAAATTCATCACTAATTTCATTCAATTCTTGAGCAGCAGTATGAAATTTTAAACCTTTTTTGCTTTCTGGAAGAGGGGGGACTTCCATACCAGTCGCACCCCAACCTAGTTGTTTTTTTAACGCTTCAATTCTTTTATTTTCTTCTTCCTCACTTAAAGCCTGTGGATAACTGTCTGTTGGAAAGTTTACTGTTAATTGTTTTATTCTATCTGTTAGTTCATTTATTGTAGTTTTAGTCTTAGTTTCTAAATACTTTTCATTAGTTAATAATGGGATTGTTTGACGAGTTTTATTAAGTAAACTTATAAATAATTCTTTGTCTTGATTTTTTAAACCTTGTGCGTTTTGTATTACAACTATTTTTTTTTGTATATTAATATTTTCACGCTTAATAAGCGCAGTGCTTTTATGACTTCTTTCTTCAATTGGGAAAAGATACTTTAACGATAGCAAGGACTCGTTAACTTTTGCAACTTGACAAAGTTCATTTGCAGATTTTGGGTACAACGATTTTGCTATATCCCAAGAGTAATAAAGCCATGACAATATAAGAAAACTAGTTCCAACCACGACCCAGTGCATTCCTCCTTTAGTTCTTTCAGGATTTCCAAAAACAGTGTCAGTTTTTTCAGTTTTAATTAATCTTCGTCCATAAAGAATAGAACCAATAACAGCAACAATAATAAAAAATGTAAGAAACCCTGTAATCATCCTAAATTTCTTTGCCCATTATTTCTTCTTCCATGTCCCAAATCATAGATAGAATTTCTTCTCTTTTACTTACAAAATCTTTATTATTTTTAATTTCTCTAAGGTCTCCAGTTAGACCCATTGTTGCAAAAGGAAGAGTATATTCTTTATGTAAACGTCCAGGTCTTGGTGCCATTACATATAGTCGTTCACCTAATAATAAAGCTTCTTCAACTGAGTGAGTAATTAGAATGATAGTTTTTCCGGTCTCTTTCCATAATTTTAAAACCAAAGATTGCATTTTTTCTCTAGTTAAAGCATCTAATGCTCCTAAAGGTTCATCCATTAAAATTAAGTCGGGATCATTTATTAAACATCTTGCGAGAGCTACCCTTTGTTGCATGCCGCCGGATAATTGGTAAGTAGGAGTGCTTCCAAAACCTTTTAATCCAACTATATCAAGCCACTCTTCGACTTTTTTTGCTGTTTTAATTGGATTTTCTTTTTTCATTCGTAAACCAAAATTTACATTTTCATTCACTGTTAACCATTCAAACAAAGCGCCTTGTTGAAAAACCATCCCTCTTTCAACTCCCGGACCATTAATTTCTTTTCCACCTAAATTAATTGAACCAGAAGTAGGTCTAAGAAATCCAGCAGCGATATTTAATAAAGTTGTTTTTCCACAACCTGAAGGACCAAGTACAGTTAATAATTCACCTTTTTTTAATGTAAAACTTATATCTTTAAGCGCATGAACGGTTTCTCCTTTTGGAGATTTAAAAATCATATTTACATTTTGAGAAACTAGATCGCTCATAAAAATAATATATTAGAATTTTTATCAAAAAAATAGGCACCAATTTATTCAATTGGCGCCTATTAAATTTTTAATTAACTCTTAGTTAGGTAGATAACTAGTATCAACTACTTTAGAGTAATTTTTAAGAGCAGGGTTTTCAGACGTAGCGAACATATTACCCATAACATCTAAATAAGTCATAAGTATCCCACCTTTGTTCATATACTTAGACTTCATCGTTGCTGCATTTGGGAATTCAAAACCACCCATTTGCTTTTTAGTACCAGCAAGGTCCATAGCAGCATCTTTAGCTATAATGTTCATATTAGATTTTCCAGCATTGTATCTTGTATTAGCTTCGTGTGTTACTTCTACGAAAGTTCTAACCATTCCTGGATTCTCTTTTAAGAATTTGTTGGTTACTGAAGTAATATCAATACCAGCAATACCAGCTTCTTGAGCTTCGGCAACAGTTAGTACTGAAGCACCAGCTTCTTTAGCTTTTCCGATTGATGTACCACCGAATAAACATGCCATAGCAACGTCACCGTTAACTAGAGCAGCTGATCCGTCTTCAGGGTTCATATCAACCACTTTCATTTTAGAAATATCAGCTCCTACAACTCTCATTGTTTCTTTGAAAACGTAGTCAGCCATAGTTCCTAAAGGAACAGCAACTTTTTGACCATCTAATTTAGAAGAAGCATTCCCTTTATCTATACCTTTAGCTGCAACACAAGTAGTTCCACCCATTCCATATATTACTGCAATATCCACAAGCTTGATAGGCGCTTTAGCATTAACAGCATTTACAAACGGCGTTAAACCTTGTGAGTAAGAGATATCAATATCTCCAGACAACATAGCTTCTGTCATCTCACCACCTGTTGCAAAGTTAGTCCACTTAACAGGAACTCCTAAAGCATCGTCAAAAGTTTTTTTAACTTTATCTTCTTGGTTTGGAAGCGCCCATTCTAAGAAGAACGCTACTCTAACTTCGTTTGCAGCTGAAAAAGCAGCTGATATAGTTAAAGTTAAAGCAACTATACTTCCTAATAACAAACTTACTATTTTTTTCATTATTTTCCTCGTTATAGTTATTAAGCTTAATGTTATTATTAAAGAACAAATACAATTGTTTGACAAGCCAAATTAAAATTTAGTTAAACTAAATTATTATTCAATTACTGGTTGTATCATTTCTTTCATAGCTATAAAAAATATGAATAGCTTTAATAAAGACGATGTTCTAAATAAATATGGAGGAGGTTTTCAATAATTACCTATGAGCAAATCAGGAGGAACAAACATACCGAATTCTTTACAAGAACATTGGATGCCCTTTACCTCCAATAGAGATTTTAAAGATAATCCAAGATTAATTACAGAAGCAAAAGGAATTTATTTAAAAGATCATCATGGAAGAACACATATAGACGCAAGCTCAGGACTATTCTGTAATCCTTTGGGTCACGGCAGAAAAGAAATTATAAAAGCCGTTACAAATCAATTAGAACAACTTGATTATGTCCAACCTTTCCAACAAGGTTTTGGAGGATCATTTGAATTAGCTGCAAAAATTGCAAAACATACACCGGGTGACTTAAATAGAATTTTTTATACAATTTGTGGTTCATCAGCTGTTGAATCGGCAATTAAAATTGTAATCGCATATCATAAAGCAAAAGGCCAAGGTCAAAGATTTCGCTTTGTTGGAAGAGAACGTGCTTATCACGGTATGAATATCGGCGCTACATCTGTTGGAGGAATGGTTAATAATGTAAAAACTTTTGCAAGTGTTTTAATGCCTGGAGTTGTGCATATGCGACATACTCATTTACCGGAACATAAATACGTTAGGGGTCAACCTGAAACTGGAGCAGAATTAGCAAATGATTTAGAGCGTATTGCAGCAAATTTTGGTGCAGAAAATATAGCAGCTTGCATAGTTGAACCAACTGCTGGATCCACTGGTACATTAGTTCCACCAAAAGGATATTTGAAACGTTTAAGAGAAATATGTGACAAACATGGGATTATATTGATTTTTGATGAGGTAATTACTGGTTGGGGTCGAATGGGATCAGCATTTGCAGCTCAAGAATTTGGTGTGACGCCAGATGTGATTACTATGGCAAAAGCAACAACCAATGGAGTTGTTCCAATGGGGGCAGTTGCTGTAAAAGAAGAAATTTATGAAACTGTAATGGATGCATCTCCTAAGGGAGCAGTAGAATTATTTCATGGATACACTTATTCAGGAATACCAATAGCGGTTGCCGCCGCTCTTGCGGTACAGGATATTATTGAAAAGGAAGATATTTTTAAAAGGGCCAAAGAATTATCACCTTATTTTTTGGATGGTTTGTTTTCGTTAAAAGATCTTGATTGCATAGAAAATATCAGGGGCTATGGAATGATGGGTGGAATTGATATGAAACTTAAAGAAAAACCAGGCAAAGCTGGGTTTGCTTGTTTTAAAGCATGTTATGAAGCTGGTGTAAATTTTAAAGCTACAGGAGATTGTTTGATTCTTGCTCCAGCATTTGTATGTGAGAAAAAACATATTGACGAAATTATTGAAAAACTTAGTACCGGTATAAAAAGTTACATGAAGCAATAATGCTAATTGGAGTCCCAAAAGAAATTAAAGCTCAAGAAAGCAGAGTTGGTTTAACACCTGATAGCGTTAAAGTACTTACCTCAAATGAACATGAAGTTTTGATCGAGAATAATAGTGGATTTGATGCGGGTTTTGAAAATCATCAATATGAAAAAGCTGGTGCAAAAATATTAAATAAAGCAGAGGATATCTTTAACAATTCAGAAATCATTGTGAAAGTAAAAGAACCTTTAAATAACGAGATTGCAATGATTAAAGAAAACCAAATTCTATTTACCTATTTGCACTTAGCAGCAGCAAGAGAATTGACAGAACGGTTGATCAAATCAAAAGCAGTATGCATTGCTTATGAAACGGTCACTGATAATAATGGTAAATTACCCCTATTAGCACCTATGAGTGCTGTGGCGGGAAGAATGTCGATTCAAGCAGGCGCACATTCTTTAGAAAAAAATCAAAGAGGAAGCGGACTATTATTAGGAGGCGCTCCTGGTGTAGATCCAGCTACAGTAGTTATTCTTGGAGGAGGAGTAGTTGGAGAAAATGCTGCACTGGTTGCAACGGGAATGAAATCAAACGTATATATTATAGATAAATGTCCTCAACGACTCAAAGAATTAAAAAAGATTTTTGGAGACAAGATAATTCCAATCAAAAGTAATCAAGCTGATCTAAAAAAACTAATTTCAGAATGTGACTTGTTAATTGGTGGAGTTTTAATTCCTGGAGCCGAAGCTCCAAAATTAGTAACGAAAGATATGTTGAAGCTTATGAAAAGAGGTTCAGTTATAGTAGATGTTGCAATTGATCAAGGTGGCTGTGTTGAGACAAGTAAACCAACAACACATGCTAAGCCAACATATATTGTTGATGATGTCGTTCATTATTGTGTAGCGAATATGCCAGGAGGTGTTCCAAGAACTTCAACACTTGCTTTAAATAAAGCAACACTTCCTTACATATCTAAGTTGGCTAACAAAGGTTACAAGAAGGCTCTTAAAGAAGATAAAAATTTTTTAGCAGGCTTAAACATTTACAAAGGCCAAGTAACATACAAAGCGGTTGCCGATACCTTTGGTCATAAATATATTTCTCCTAGCGAAGCAATAGCAAATTAATTAGTATATTTTAATGGAAAAAGAGTTACCAAGGAACACCAAGGTTGTAATTATTGGTGGTGGTATAGCAGGTTGTTCGGTTGCTTATCATTTAGCAAAATATGGTTGGAAAGATGTAGTTCTCTTAGAAAGAGATCAATTAACTTCAGGAACTACTTGGCATGCAGCCGGATTAGTAAGCCAATTAGGGCCCTCAGCAGCTGTTACCAAAATAAGAAAATATACAACAGATTTATATAAAGAATTGGAGAAAAAAACTGGTTTTTCTGCTGGTTTGAAATTAAATGGCGCATTGTCTATTGCAACCACAAAAGAACGATGGCAGGAGTTACAAAGACAAGCAACCACAGCTCAATTGTTTGATGTATATGTAGAAGTATTAAACATTGATCAAATAAAAAAAATTTATCCAGTAATAAATGAAAAAGACATATTGGGCGGTATTTTTATGCCAGGAGATGGCCAAGCAGATCCAATTGGAGTTACTAATTTATTGGCTAAAGCAGCAAAAGAATTAGGAGTTCAAATATTTGAAAAAAGTCCTGTTGAAAAAATTATAGTTAAAAATGGAAGAGTTTCTGGAGTTAAAGTTAACAATAAAATAATTGAGTGTGAGTATTTAGTTTTGGCTACTGGAATGTGGTCAAGGCAAATAGGTGAAGATATAGGAGTAAGTATACCTTTGTATCCAGCAGAACATTTTTATATTATTACAGAGCCAATAAAAGATTTACCTAAAGATTTACCAGTTTTAAGAGATTTTGATGATAGTTTATATTTAAAAGAAGATGCGGGTAAATTATTAGTTGGAATTTTTGAAGGAAAATCAATACCAGCTTTTAGCAAAACAAATAGAATTCCCAACGATTTTTCATTTGGGGAATTTCCAGAGAATTTTGATCATTTTGAACCATATTTAGAAGCATCATTTAAAAGAGTACCACTTTTGGAAAACGCAGGAGTTAGGAAATTTTTTTCTGGACCAGAATCTTTTACTCCAGATACAAATACTTTATTAGGCGAAGTTCCAGAAATTAGTAACTTTTTTGTTTGCTGCGGATTTAACAGCATTGGAATTGGAAGTGGTGGTGGCGCTGGAAAAGTAACAGCTGAATGGATGTTGAATGGTCATATTAACGAAGATTTATTTATATATGACATAAAAAGATTTCAAAAATTTCATTCTAAATTAAAATTTATTACAGAAAGGATAACTGAAACGTTAGGGGATTTATATGGAATGCACTGGCCATATAAACAACATAAAACATCCAGAAATCAAAAACTGTTTCCTTATCATGAAGAATTAAAAAAAATGGGAGCTTGTTTTGGAGTATCCTCAGGATATGAAAGACCATTGTGGTTTGCATTAAATAATGAAAAACCAGAATTTAAATATAGTTATAATTATCAAAATTGGTATCCAGCAGTTGAATTCGAAACAAAAAATGCAAGAAAAAATGTAGGTTTATTTGATCTTACGGCTTTTTCTAAATATGATTTAAAAGGGCAGAAAACTCATAGTGAGCTACAAAAAATTTGTACAGCAAACGTTAAAGATGAAATTGGAAAAACTACTTATACTCAAATGTTAAATGAAGACGGAGGAATAGAAGCAGATTTAACCGTGGTTTGCATGGATAAAAATTATTTTAGAATTATTAGTTCTGCGGCAAACAGAGAGCATGATAAATTTCACGTATTAAAATATTTATCTAAAGAAGTAGAATTTAAAGATGTAACTGATGAAATAGCATGTCTTGGTGTGTTTGGTCCAAAAAGTAGAAGTTTAATGCTAAAGTTATCGAATGATGATTTTTCTAATGAAAATTTTAAATTTGGTACAAGTAAAAAAATTACAATAAATAATAAAGAAATTTGGACACAAAGACTATCATATGTGGGTGAATTAGGTTTTGAACTTTATATTAAAATGAACGAAGCAAGAGAAATATATAATTTAATAGTTGAGAAAGGAAGGGAATTTAATCTTTCTAATTGTGGAATGTATGCAATGGATACAATGAGAATGGAAAAGGGATATTTGCACTGGGGACACGATATCACACCAGAAGAAAACCAATATGAAGCTGGATTAAGATTTGCAATTAGTTATAAAAAAAATATAGATTTCATTGGGAAAGATGCTCTCCTTAAAATCAGAGATCAAAAACTTAAAAAGAAACTTATTATTTTAAGTTTAAAAAATAATAAACCAGGTTTCCCTTTACTGCTTCATGATGAACCTATTTTATGTGATGGAAAAATTATTGGAAGAACTACGTCAGGAAACTATTCTTTTAACTACAAAAAGAACATGGCCTTTGGTTATGTCAATTTAGGTTTTGAGGTGAATTCATTCATAGGCAAATCTCTGGAAATTGAAGTGGAAAAAACCAAGCATGAAAGTAGTATCGAAAAGCAACCTTTACATGATCCAGAAAACAAGCTTCTTAAAGGTTAAATCAACTCACTAACGTGATTTTTGTGTAAGTTTTTAAACTATTTTAATGAAAAAGGTAGACACCACAGAAAAATCTTTAATAGATTACAAGTCTTGATTGATTTTAAACTTTACGCATGTTTATATATCATAATGCCAAATACAGGTAGAAAAAATAATCATGATCAAGATATCAATCCTTATTTAAACTCACAAGCGAATTGGAGATCTAATAGGGGAGATGTACATTTTTTACTGAAAAGATTAAAAGAGAACCAACAAAAAGAAGATAAAGAAAAACTTATTTTGGTGGTAACAGTAATTAGTGTTTTTGTTATTTCCGGCATTATTATTTCTTTTTAAAATCTATTTTATTATTAGGAACGTTGAGAGTTACAGAGAAATATTTTCCAATAAAAAAACATTTTTTTATAAAATGAAAATTCTTTTTATTAGCGGTTTAAATGAGAAAGAGCGTAGGCTTAATGACTTTATGCATGATATAGTTTTGCATGGATTGAGAGAGATATATGGGGATAGTGTAATTGATTATCCTGGAGTTTGGTATATGTATCGTGATGAAGTAAAAAAGAGAAATTATGATATTAACAACCTTTGGGGCAAAGGATTTACACTCTATAATTCATTGTTCAACTATCAACAAATAGATAGAACAGATATAGAAAAAAAAATCAAGACAAATTATTTCGATTTTATAATTTTTGGTTCAATTCATAAACCTCGATCTTTTTTGAATGAAGCTATAAATTCTAAAAGTAAAATTATATTTGTTGATGGAAATGATCACCCATTTATCAATGAGCAAATTATGAATAAAGGAGTTTACTTTAAAAGAGAATTAATTTCGGAAAATGTTAAAAATGTTTATCCAATAAATTTTGCTATACCAAAAAAAAAAATTATTCATACAATAAATCCAAAACCATTACATATTTTAGCTCCACTAACACCTGGTAAATATTCGTCTTACGTATATAAAAATGAACAAGACTATTATCAATGCTATCAAAATAGTATATTTGCTCTCACTTATAAGAAAGTAGGTTGGGATTCATTAAGACATTATGAAATCTTAATGAATGGATGCATACCTCTATTTTTAAATATTGATAAGTGTCCAGCAAAAATTTTAACAAATTTACCAAAGAAATTGTTTCTTGATATTTTTAATCAATATTCATGGATTCTAAATCAATTTTTTCCTACAAATATTTATAAAATGAAATTTTTATCAATTGAAAAATTTTTTTTATATTTTCTTAATTTATTTAAAAAAAAACATACCAGTATATCCCTAATTAATAGTCATCCTGAAATAATCGAAATAAAAAAACGGATGATTGACTATACTAAAAAAAATTTAACTACAGAAAAAGTTGCAAACAATATGATTTCAGACACAATCAGATATTACACATGATAAAATAAGAATTATTGAACTTGGAAAATGGAAGAAAAAATTATTTGAAAGACTAAGTTAACTTCAATTTTTTCTTTTGAATAAATTTTGTATTAATATTAGATCTTTTTAAGTATTGACGGTAAATCTTTTTATATTGTTTCCACTCTTTATCGATGATTGAAAACCAAGCAGTATCTCTATTTCTCTTTTTATAAATTGTCGCTTGTCTAAAAAGTCCCTCATACTTAAATCCTAATCTTAAGGCTGCTTTTTTAGATTTTGAATTCAAATTATCACATTTCCACTCATATCTACGGTAGCCTAAATCATCAAAAACGTTTTTCATCATAAGATACATAGCTTCAGTTCCCTCTACAGTTTTTTGAAGGATGGAAGAATATGTAATCCAACCTACCTCAATTACTCCTACATCAGGCTTCATTCTTAAATAACTTGTCAAACCACAAAAGGATTTAAATCTTTTTGAATAAATAGCGTAAAAAAATGGATTTTTTTTTAAACAATGTTTTTTTAAATAAATTACAAATGTTTTTAAATTTTTAAACGGACCATAAGGCATGTAGCTCCAAATGTCTTTTGATTTATCTTTTGAAAAATTTTTAAAGAGAGCAATCGAGTGTTTTTTGATTTGCAAAGGTTCCAAAATAGCATAGTTACCCATTAACTTTTTTTTAGAAGGTAATTTAGCTTTTCGAAAATTAACAGGATAACCAATTTCAAGCATTCTTGACATAATTCAAGTGAATTAGCAGAAAAAATGTAAATATTTCAATAAAAAAGTTACTTAATTGATATGTAGTAGAAAAATATAGTTATTGAAAACATTGTTGATTTAGTTATCATCTATTGATGGCGAGATCTAGAAAATCAAGAAAAAGAGGAGCATCCAGACAAGCTGGTGGTGCGAATAAAGTGCTGCCATTAAATCAGTCAATTCCATTAGGAATTCAACATGTGCTGGCAATGTTTGCCGGAAATATCACGGTTCCGATAATTATCGCAGCTATTTTTGGTCAAACAACAGAAGAAAAGATTTTTTTAATACAGATGGCCCTATTTGTTTCTGGAGTAGCAACGATCATACAAACAGTAGGCTATAAAAACATTGGCTCAAGACTTCCAATAATTCAAGGAACAAGTTTTGCTTTTATTCCTGTGATGGCACCTTTTGCTAAAGCTGGATTGGGAGCAGTCTTTACCGCAGCTTTTATTGGAGGAATTTTCCAAATGTGGATTGGCAAAATGTTAAGACCAATTCGACACATGTTTCCACCATTAGTTACAGGAATTGTAGTTTTAATGATTGGTGTAAGTCTTCTTAAAGTTGGATTTATGTACGCAGGCGGTGGTGGATGGTTAATGAATAACAAACCCGAAGTTTTCGGAAATGCTAATCATTTATTTATATCTTTTACAGTTTTAATAGCTGCACTTATAGCGCATCAAAAAGGAAAAGGAATGGTATCATCAGCTTCTATTTTGATTGGAATGGTTGTTGGTTATATAGTAGCAATGGCGTTGGGGATGGTTAATTATGGAAAAATTGCGGACGCTAGCTGGTTTGCTTTACCGATGCCATTTCAGTATGGCATAGATTTTATTCCTGCCGCTATAATATTAATGTTATTCATGGCCATAGTAACAACCATTGAAACTATTGGAGATATAAGTGCTACCACAATGGGAGGAGCAAATAGAGAAGCTACCGATAAAGAGTTATCAGGTGGTATAATGGCTGACGGACTTGGTACAGCATTTGGATCAATTTTTAATGCAATGCCAAATACTTCATATTCACAGAATGCAGGCCTAGTTGCTTTTACAGGGGTAATTAGCAGACATGTGGGAACAGTTGCTGGTATAATGCTTATTGTATTAGGCTTGTTTCCAAAACTTGGTGGAATTATTGCAGCAATGCCAGAATCCGTAATCGGTGGAGCTGCTATTATTATGTTTGGTTTAATTACAGCAGCAGGCATCAAATTGATTTCTCAGTCAGAAATGAATCAAAGAAATCTATTAATATTAGCGCTATCACTTTCATTTGGTATTGGCATGTCTTTATTACCTCAGTTCGTGGCCCATATTCCAGATTTTGGAATTAGTTTGAAATTATTGCTAACAACAGGATTAATTCCAGCAGGATTATTAGCATTTATTTTAAATGCTGCACTTCCTAAAAAGTAATAAATAATTTATAAAGTTGACTGTCAGGGCAAGTGGCGGAATTGGTATACGCGCTAGTCTTAGGAACTAGTACCGAAAGGTTTAAGAGTTCGAGTCTCTTCTTGCCCACCAACATTTCTAGACGATTTATTGCATGCACTAGTGTTGGTATCTACGCAACATTTGTTGCGCAACCATGTACTGGTGCATATAATTTAATTAATGAAAAAACTATCTACTTACCTGTTTTTAATTTTCTTCACCCTCCAAACTTCATCCTGGGCTGATGATATCCGAGACTTTCAGATTGAAGGGATGAGCGTGGGGGATAGTTTATTGGATTATTTTTCTAAAGAAGAGATTAATGCGAATATAGAGAAATATTATGATAGTGATAAATATACTGTAATTGAATTTTATTCATTGCCAAGATTTGAAGTCTATTCCGGTGTTTCTTTTGCAACTAAAAAACTTGATAAAAACTTTATAATTAAACAAATATCCGGAGTAAAATTTATCAAAAATATAAATGATTGTTATGACGAAAAAAATAAGATTGATAAAGAATTATCAAAAATATTTTCAAATACTACAAGAGAAGTAGAAAATGAAAAACATGAAGCAGACGAAACTGGTAAAAGCACTACAAGAGCAATTAGATATTATTTTGAATCTGATGATGTAGTAACTGTTATTTGTTATGATTGGTCAGATGATATAACTGAAAAATTTAACTGGGGAGACAATCTTTCTGTGGAGATTACAACAAAGGAATTTAATAATTTTTTGTTATATGAGGCCTCCAAATAAACTCATGAAACGTTTATCTCTATACCTCTTTACTTTTTGTGAATAAAAAAAAATTGAATAAAAAATAAAATATGAATATAAATCAACTAGATTTGGCAGACGCGCTAGTCTTAACGACTAGCGACATAAAAATAATTTGTTGCGCAAGATGTTGCGTTAGAGATAAAATGTTGCGTTGTGGAAAGGAGAGAGGCAGTAGTACCAATACTTCTAGACTAAGCGCTAGTCTTAGGAACTAGTACCGAAAGGTTTAAGAGTTCGAGTCTCTTCTTGCCCACCAAATAATTATGAAAATAACAATAGATTCTAAAAAAGGATTAATGACTAATCTTCGAGTTATTGTTGATAAAAAAACAATAAATGATCAAGTAATAGGAAGATTTGAGGAATTAAAAAAAACGGTCAACTTAAAAGGATTTAGACCTGGCAAGGTTCCAGTAGAAATTCTAAAAAGACAATTTGGAAAAGCAGTTTATGGTGAAGTTCTCGATAAAGTTTTAAAAGAGTCTTCTACTAAAGCCTTAGAGGATAAAAAAATAAAGGTTGCTGGACAACCTAAAATAGATCTTAAAAGCCATGGAGAGAACAAGGATTTAGAATACACAATTCATGTTGAACAATTGCCCAAAATACAAACTAAAGAAATAAAGGAAATTAAAATTACAAATTATGAAATTAAAGTAACTAACATAGACATAGATAAAAGAATCAAAGATATTGCTAAAAATCAAAATAATTTCAAAGACAAGAAGTCCAACGAAAGCGCTGTAAAGGGAGATTTAGTTGTTATTGACTACAAAGCAACAATTGGTGGAGAAGATTTTAAAGGAGGTGAAGGAAAAAATACTCAAATTATTTTGGGCAAAGATTTATTTATAAAAGATTTTGATAAACAGTTAATTGGCGTAAAGAAACAAAAAGAAAAGATTGTGGATGTTACTTTACCAGATAATTATCCACATAAAGAATACTCAAATAAAAAAGCAAAATTTGTTTGTAAAATTATAAACATCAAAAGTCCGGAAGAATTTAAAATTAACGATGAGTTTGCAAAAAATCTTGGTGCAAAAGATCTAAATAATTTAAAAATAATTGTTTCAAAGCAAATTCAAGAACAGTATAAAAATACTCTTGATGCAATAACAAAAAAAGCAATTCTTGATCAATTGGATAAATTTCATGATATTCAAATCCCAGAAAACCTTATTCAACAAGAAACTGAACTGCTAAATCATGGAATGAAAAAAGAAGAAATAGAAAAAAATAAAAAATTAAATGAAAAGACAGCAAAAAAAAGAATTAAAATTGGATTAATTTTGAATGAGTTTGGAGAACAAAATAATTTAAAAGTTAATGAGGAAGAAATTAAAAGTGAAATTCAAAAACAAATTCAAATGATGCCTGATCAAGCTAAACAGATTACGGAATATTATCAACAAAATCCTTCAGCAGTTGCGAGTTTAAGAGGAGGAATATATGAGGATAAAATTATTTCCTTGGTAAAAGAAAAAGCTAGATCAACAAAAAAAGCGATTTCTATAAAAGAAGCAGAGAAGATTGTATTGGATCAAAATAAGGAAACCAAGAAGAGTGGCGCGTCACAGCCAAAAATTCAAAAAACTACAACAAAAACCATTAAGAAATCAAAAAAAGTTAGCAAAAAGTAATCACTAGTTGTATAACTGTCGAATCGCTATATGGCTGATAAAATTCAAGAACACATGAACAACCTAATTCCAATGGTTGTTGAACAAACAAGCCGTGGAGAAAGAGCTTTTGATATATATTCTAGGCTTTTAAAGGAAAGAATAGTTTTTTTAGTGGGTTCGATTAATGACAATGTTGCAACTTTGGTAACAGCACAACTTTTATATTTGGAATCTGAAAGTCCTAAAAAGGAAATTTATTTTTATATTAATAGTCCAGGTGGGTTAGTGAATGCTGGACTTGGAGTTTATGACACGATGCAATACGTTAAATCACCGGTTTCTACTTTGTGTATCGGGCAGGCTTCTTCCATGGGTTCTTTTCTTTTAGCGGCAGGGGAAGAAGGAAAGCGATATTCTCTTCCAAATTCTAGAATTATGGTTCACCAACCTTCTGCTGGTTTTCAAGGACAAGCAACTGATATTGAAATTCATGCAAATGAAATTATGTTATTAAAAAAAAGATTGAATGAAATTTATTCAAAGCATACTGGGCGTACTGTTGAAGAAATAAAAGATGCCCTTGAAAGAGACAAGTTCATGACACCTAAAGAGGCAAAAGAATTTGGATTAATAGATAAAGTTGTAGAAAAAAGAGCCTAACCCCCAACATTTAGTATTCTCCACAACTCATACTTGCTTATGATTAGTTATATATAATATGGTCAATTAATTGATTCGTTTATAAATTTATGAGCAACAAAAATAATAAAAATATTCTTTACTGTTCCTTCTGCGGAAAAAGTCAGCACGAAGTTAAAAAACTTATTGCAGGTCCAACAGTATTTATTTGTGATGAGTGTGTTGAGTTATGCATGGATATTATTAAGGAGGAAAACAAAGATACATTAGTTAAATATCAAGAGGGTGTTCCTTCACCAAAAGAAATTTGTAACGTGTTAGATGAATATGTCATTGGTCAAAAATATGCAAAAGAAGTTTTATCAGTAGCAGTTCACAATCATTACAAGCGATTAAATTATGAAACAAAAAGTAATAAAGAAGTAGAATTAGCAAAATCCAACGTATTATTAGTTGGGCCGACAGGATGTGGAAAAACCTTACTGGCTCAAACGTTAGCAAGAATTATAGATGTACCATTTACTATGGCAGATGCTACAACTCTTACAGAAGCAGGTTATGTTGGAGAGGATGTTGAAAATATAATTTTGAAACTTTTACAAGCTGCTGATTACAACGTTGAAAAGGCGCGCAACGGAATTGTTTATATAGACGAAGTCGATAAAATTAGTAAGAAATCTGAAAATCCTTCCATTACAAGAGATGTATCTGGTGAAGGTGTTCAGCAAGCCTTATTAAAAATTATGGAAGGAACAATAGCAAGTGTCCCTCCGCAAGGAGGAAGAAAACATCCTCAGCAAGAATTTTTACAAGTTGATACAACTAACATTTTGTTTATCTGCGGGGGTGCTTTTGGTGGATTAGATAAAATTATTTCTCAACGAAGCAGGGGAACATCAATTGGCTTTAGTGCCGAAGTTAGAAATGTAGATGATAAAAAAGCTGGAGAGATCATTAAAACTTTAGAACCAGAAGATCTATTAAAGTATGGTTTGATTCCAGAATTTATTGGTCGAATGCCAATTGTTGCAACACTTGAAGATTTAGATGAACAGGCATTGGTAAAAATTTTAAAAGAACCAAAAAATTCTCTAATAAAGCAATATCAACAAATCTTTAGATTTGAAGGGGTAAAACTAACTTTTACAGAAGGGGCGTTATCAGAAATTGCAAAAAAAGCAATTACAAAAAAAACCGGAGCAAGAGGATTACGCACTATAATTGAATCTCTTCTTTTGAAAACAATGTTTGATTTACCAAGTCAAGAAAATATAGAAGAAGTTATCGTCGATCGAAGTGTGGCAATTGGTCAAATTAAGCCTATAAACGTTTATTCTAAGAACAAACATATAACAGACAAGTCTTCAGCTGCATAAATTTTTGTTGAAATATTCATAATTATATCCATATTTAAGTTATGAGTAGCGAAAATTTATTTCCCCTTTTACCGTTAAGAGACATCGTGGTTTTCCCTTATATGATGGTACCTTTGTTTGTTGGAAGAGAAAAATCAATTACTGCATTAAATGAGGTAATGAAAACTGATAAAAAAATTGTATTAGTTACTCAAAAAAATTCTGAAGTTGATGATCCAGGGAAAAATGATGTTTTCACTTACGGATGTAAATGTTCGATACTTCAATTACTTAAATTACCAGACGGGACAGTAAAATTACTAGTAGAGGGGATTAAAAGGGTTAAAATTATAGACTTTAACGATGGAGGTGAGTTTATTACCTGTAAAGCATTGCACTGTGAAGATATCTTGAATAAAAAAAATAATCTTTATCCTTTAGCGATTACAGCCTTAAAAAAGCTTGAAAAATTAAGTGCGATAAATAGAAAAATTCCAACTGAGATTGTAAATAATTTAAAGCTATTAAAAGACCCTTCCCAGATTGCTGATAATGTTGCGTCTCATTTAAGTATATCAATTCAAGAAAAACAACAATTATTTGAAGTTTTAGATGTTAAGAAAAGAATTAATAATATCATTGAAATTCTAGATCACGAGGCAAGTATTATTGGTGTTGAGAAGCGAATTAGAGGTCGAGTTAGAAACCAAATGGAGAAAACACAAAGAGAATATTATTTAAACGAGCAATTAAAAGCGATTCAAAAAGAACTTGGTGAAATTGAAGAAGGCAAAGATGAAGCAGGCAGTCTTAACAAAGCAATTTTAAAGGCAAAAATGCCAAAGGACATAACCAACAAATGTTTATCAGAACTTAAAAAACTAAAATCAATGAGCCCTATGTCTGCAGAAGCTACAGTGGTTAGAAATTATTTAGATTGGATGATTGATATACCTTGGTACAAAAAAAACAGAGTTTATAATGATTTAAATAAAGCCTCAAATATTTTGAACGAAGATCATTACGGTTTAGAAAAAGTTAAGGAAAGAATAACTGAATACTTAGCAGTTCAAAAAAGAATAGATAAAATTAAAGGACCTATTTTATGTTTGGTGGGTCCGCCAGGTGTTGGAAAGACTTCGCTTGGAAAATCTATCGCTAGAGCGACAGGCAGACAATTTGTTCGAATGTCTTTAGGAGGAATAAGAGATGAAGCAGAAATTAGAGGTCACAGAAGAACCTACATTGGATCTTTGCCAGGTAAAATTATTCAACAGATGAAAAAAGCAGGTACTAAAGATCCACTATTTTTGTTGGATGAAATAGATAAAGTAGGAGCAGATTATAGAGGAGATCCGTCATCAGCGCTATTAGAGGCATTAGATCCAGAACAAAATGCAACTTTCAATGATCATTATTTAGAAGTTGACTATGATCTTTCAGATGTAATGTTTGTAACTACAGCCAATACTCTAAATATTTTACCTGCACTATTGGATAGGCTAGAGGTTATTAGAATTCCTGGTTATACAGAGGATGAAAAAATGAATATTGCAAATAAATATCTTCTTCCAAAGCAGATTAAAAATAATGGAGTTAAAGAAGAAGAGTGGAATATAGCTGAAAATACAATGCAAGAAATAATTAGAAGCTATACTAAAGAATCAGGTGTTAGAAATTTAGAAAGGGAGATTTCAAAAATTGCAAGAAAAACAGTCAAAAAAATTATAGCTGGCGAAGGAACAAAAATTGATATTAACCCAAATAATTTGTCGGATTTTTTGGGTATTAAAAAATTCAAATTTGGTGAACTTGAAACTGAGGATAAGATTGGAGTTGCGACAGGATTAGCTTGGACAGAGATGGGAGGCGAAATATTAAAGATTGAAACTGTAAATATGCCTGGAAAAGGAAAAATGCAAATTACAGGTAAACTTGGAGAGGTTATGCAAGAGTCTGTAAAAGCAGCGAAATCTTATGTTAGATCAAAAAGTCTAGATTATGGTATTATTCCACCAGTGTTCGAAAAAAGAGATTTTCATATTCACGTCCCAGAGGGTGCTACTCCAAAAGATGGGCCATCCGCTGGTATTGGAATGGTAACATCTATTGTATCTTCTATAACAGAGATTCCAGTCAAAAAAGATACCGCTATGACTGGAGAAGTAACTTTAACCGGTCAAGTATTAGTAATAGGAGGTTTGAAAGAAAAATTACTTGCTGCTCATAGAGCGGGAATCAAAAAAGTATTAATTCCTAGAGACAATGAAAAAGATTTAACAGAAATTCCACAAAAAATTAAAGATGAGATTGAAATAAAACTCGTTTCATCTGTTGATGATGTTTTGAAATATGCTTTAACAAAAGAGCTAAAACCCGTGGATTGGGTTGAGGTCGATACTTTACCTAAATCAGGTAAAGATGACAAAGCTCAAGCACAAACACATTAACTGTCCTCAAAAAAATAATTTAATTAAATGGTTCTAAAGACAAAAGAAATTTCAATTCCAAACTATGAAAGAGTTATTTATGCGACGAATGAATCTACCAATTTGAATTGTATCATTGCAATCCATAATACAAAATTAGGTCCAGCTCTGGGTGGAGTGAGAAGCTGGCAATATAACAATTTCGAGGATCATTTAAACGACGCTCTTTTCCTTTCAAAAGCAATGAGTTTAAAAAATAGTGTTTGTGGAATAAATTTTGGTGGTGGTAAAGCTGTTATAAATTTAAAAGGTATAAAAAAAACTTCTAATCTTTACGAATCTTATGGAGAACTTGTTGATCAATTAAATAATACTTATATTACTGCCGGAGATGTTGGAACTTCAATGGAAGACTTAATCTCGATTAATAAAACTACAAAATATGTTAGTGGCATTAAACTTGAAACATCTGCACCAACAGCAAAAGGAATTTTTAATGCTATAAATACTAGTTATAAGTTTTTGACTAATAAAGAATTAAAAGAATCTACTATTGCAATTAGTGGAGTGGGAAAAGTTGGAAGCAAGTTAACAAAACTATTATTTGAAAGGAATGCAAATTTAATTATTTCAAATATTGGAAAAGATGCAATAGATCAATTGAAACAAGATAAAATATCATTTACAGAATCTGATATAAATTCAATTTTTGAACAAAAGTGCGATATAATTTCACCATGTGCTTTGGGCGGGTCTATCAATGCAAAGGTTAAAAATAAATTAAAATGCAAAGCGATTGTTGGTGCGGCAAATAATCAATTAGATAAACCAGAAACAGCGGTTTGGTTGAAAAAAAATAATATTTTTTATGCTCCCGACTACCTGGTTAACTCTGGCGGTGTTATAGCTATTTCATGTGAAATTAATAATTCCGAAGATACACTAAATGATCAACTAAATAAAATTAGTGATAAAATCTTATCTTTGTTAAAAGAGTCTCAAAAAAGTAGTTTATCGACAGACAAAATTACCGAAGATTTGGCTTGGAAAAGAATAAATAGTTAATTACTTTTTTAAATTTTATCTACGTTAAAAAAAGAATTTTTTATGAATTCAACATTTTTTTTTGAAATTTTTTTGGTAGGTAATCCAATTATAAAACCAAGATCTTGAATTTTTTGAGCATTCTTAAATAATAATTTTTTTGGATTTAGTTTATAAAGTTTAGTAGCTGGTTGGTTTATAAATGAACCGCTTATAATAGGTCTTGTTTCGATACCTACTTTATCGAGATAATTTATAAATTTCATTTTTTTTAACATATATTTTTCATTTAAAAGTATCGGTAAGCCCATCCAGCTTGTTTTATTATTTGGGGCAGAAGAAATAAAAGTAAATTGATTATTCCATTTCTTTGAACTAATAATATTTTGAATAATAATATCTCTATTTTTACTTCGTATTGACATTAATTGATTTAGTCTTTTAAATTGATTACGCGCTATTGCGGCTTGAATATCTGTTGGACGAACATTAAATCCTGAATTAACAAATATATATCTTGGATCGAGATTTAAGTTTTTTTTTGCATATGTTTTATAAATTCCTAAACTTCTTGGATAAAACCTGGTTCCACCCAACCAACCATGTGATCGTAATGTAAAAAGTATTTCATAATCCCTATCATCATGACATACAATCATGCCTCCTTCACCTGAAGTAATTTGATGTGAATAAAAAAAAGAAAATGTACTAAAATCACCAAAAGTTCCTAGATATTTATTCTTTAATTTTGAACCAAGTGCCTCACAATTATCTTCTATAAGAATTATATTTTTTTTCCTTGCTATTTTTTTTATTTTAAATAAGTCAGATGAATTACCGTGAACATTTATAAGCATTATTGCTTTGGTTTTATTGCTAATTTTACTAATTAAATCATTTATGTTCACATTTAATGTTTTAACATCAACATCTACAAAAGTTGGTTTTAGACCGAATTGTATCAAAGGCCACAAAGATGTAGACCAACAAAGAACTGGTATCAACACTTCATCACCTAGTTTAAATCTTTTTTTCCTTAACGGATTTCCGGCAGCAAATGTTGCCAACAAGTTTGCGGAAGATCCAGAATTAACCATAAGAGCATACTTAACGCCTAATTTTTTTGCAAATTCGATTTCAAATTTTTTTGTTTGAGAGGCCATAGTTATCTGACCAGATAACAAAACTTTTACTCCAATAGATATGTCCTCTTTTGAGAAGCCGCCTTCTAGTAATTTATATTTATATTTTTTCTGAATTAAAGATTTTTTTTCCATTTTAAATTTTATAGTATCCTTTCATTATAGCATAAGTTTTTGTTAGCCCTTCTTCTAGACTATGAGCTGGTTTCCAACCTGTTAATTTTTTAACCAACGAAATATTAACTTTAAGCTCCATTGGTCCACTTACTGGTTTGTTTTCAGATATAATTTTTTTTCCAGATAATTGTTCAACTAGAGTTGTGATTTTATTTACTGAATTCATTACTCCCGATCCAAGATTAACTATTCCCGTGTAATCTGTTTCTAGCAATCTTAACACAGCATCAGCGGCATCTTCTGTAAAAATAAAATCTCTTTTCGGTTTATCGTTCCATATCTTAATTTCTTTTTTTGTAAAAATATTGTACATAATAGTAGGTATCAAGTCGGGTCTAATTAATTTTGTATATCCATAAATATTACTCAATCTAACTATTATAGAAGGCACTTTTGAGCTAAAGTATTTTACAATTTCTTCAGATAAATATTTGCTAAATATATAATCATTTACGTAAGGGTTAATTTCCTGAACTTCACTGACAGGCAAAGTCATTTTTTTTTGGTCATATAAAAGAACAGTTGTAAAACAAATAAATTTTTTTATTTTTCTTTTACTTAAATAGGTTAAAATTTTTTTTAGAGGATAAACATTAAAATCTAAACCCATTGTTACTGTATTATTTATTACATGATGGTTTGAACTACCGATGAGAAAAATTACCTTATCAAAATCAATATCATCTAAAAATTTTAAATTATCTAAACTTTTAAAATTTATGTGATTATTAATAGTATCTCGTGGAGGTTTGTTTCTTCCCACAGAAATTATTTCTGGATTTTTTTTTAGTACAACAGGTCCCAAGAAACCACTTCCTCCAAATAAAATTGTTTTTTTCACTGAGCATCCATTATTTTCTTGTATACTTGTCTAATTCCCTCATAAAGATTTATTGGTTTAAAATCTGGAAATAGTGATTTCATTATCTTAATATCAATATCTTTTCGATATTGACCATTTGGTTTTGAGCTATCAAAATTAATTTGTAGATCATTTGCATCGCAGGCTTCCAAGGCAATTTCTGCAATTTTTTTTACTGTATAATTTTCTTCAGTTGCTACATTAAAACTTTTTTTTATTTTTTCAGTTATCGTAAGTTTAATAATTTCTGCTAAGTCTTTAGCATGCATAAATTGTCTAAAAGGTGACCCATCTCCAAACAACGTAATAGATTTCTTATTATTTTTTTTTGCATTATAAATTTTTTGTACTAATGCTCCGACAAAATGTCCTTCGATTTCACCAAACTTGTCATATTCTCCATATAAATTGCATGGAACTAGATAGTTAAAATTAGTATTATATTTGGAATTATAGGCCTCAATCTGAATTGCCATACATCTTTTAGCATAGGAATATGAAAAAAGGTCTCGGTGAGGAGCTCCTTCAAAAAGGTTTTTTTCTGTAATTGGATATTCGTTAATTTTATCAGGATAAATACATGAGCTTAATATTCCAATGAATGAATTTACATTATTTTTATAAGATTCCCTTATCATGAAAGTGTTCATTAAAATATTCTCTTCAAAATATTTAACTGGTTCTAAGATATTATGATGAACGCCGCCAACCCTAGCTGCAAGATGAATAACGGTATCAGGCTGGATATTTATGAACATATGTTTGATATCATCCTTTTCTAGTAAGTTATAATTTTTAGATGATACATAAGTGGCATCAGGTAATATTTTTTTTAAATAACTTCCAACCAATCCAGTGCCACCGGTTACTAAAATTTTACGCATAATTAATTTTATTTTATGGAATGAAATTATATAAATTTTCTACCTGCATGGGTATAATAAATAGTTCGAGTATACAAGTAGTTCTACATAAATTTATCCACTTACATTTGCTGCTCAATTGTTATTAATAAATTTAGCATTCAATGAAATATATATTTTAATATAGTTTTATAAGTTTTTTCAAAATCTCTGTTTGTTTGTAAGCCTCATTTGTATCCCAATAATCAGTTTTGAATGCTAGCAATTTGGGCTGATAACTTTCTGCTACAGGACACAATCCTTTTCGACGATAACTTGAAAGTCTTTCATTAGATATTAAACGAGCGCGCCAACCTAAATTTGATGGATCTTGTAACAAAGGTTCTTGATAAGATAATTTCCATGCAGAATAAATTCCATCTCCACCCATTTCTACAAACTTATCTCGAAACTGATGCCAAGTAAGTTTAGGATGATCAAGTCTTACGCAAAAAGCCCAATAACTATGTTTGTGATCTGGACTTGCTTTTTGTGGAACAAGCCAATCACAATTAGAAATTGCTTCATGCCAAAGTTGAGCTGATTTCAAACGAATATCAACCAAAGCTTCGGCATTTTCTAATTGTGCAAGTGCTACTGCGGCACATAGTTCAGGTAAACGTGATTTAAATCCAAAACTTATATGCCTGTCATAATTAGGATCTTGTAGTTCCATTTTAGTCACCGCTCCCTTTTTAGCAGCAACGTTAGCATATCCGAGACAAGTCATTCTTCGAACCTTCTCTGCTAAATCTTTATCATTGGTCGTAAACATTCCACCTTCACCACAAGTAATATGTTTTAAACGTTGAAAACTAAAACTTCCAGCATGAGCTATCGAGCCTGCGAACTTACCTTTATAGGTACCTAACATACATTGAGCATTATCTTCGTAAACAAAAATGGAATTTTTTTTTGCAATATCCATTATCTTTCCAAGTTCACAAGGTAAACCATAAAGTGCTATTGCGCTAATTGCCTTTGTTTTAGATGTAATAATTTTTTCAATTGACTCAGGAGAAATTGTAAAACTTTCAGGATCAACATCAGCATAAACAGGTGTGCCACCAGCTTGTAAAATAGCATATGTTGGAGCAGACATTGTTAATGGAGAAACAATTACTTCATCTCCTGGCTCAATTCCTATAGCCTCAAGCATGGAGTGAAGAGGTGTTGTTCCACTATTATGACCAATTGCATAATTAACTCCAATTTTTTCTGCAAAAGCTTTTTCAAATCTATTAGCCATTACTCCAAAAGCAGATGTTCTAAAATCAGTCTCCAAAATCTCTTTTAAATATTTTAACTCATTTCCAAAAATACGATTGCTTTTTATTTCCATATTTGCTAAATATATAATCATTTACGTAAGGGTTAATTTCCTGAACTTCACTGACAGGCAAAGTCATTTTTTTTTGGTCATATAAAAGAACAGTTGTAAAACAAATAAATTTTTTTATTTTTCTTTTACTTAAATAGGTTAAAATTTTTTTTAGAGGATAAACATTAAAATCTAAACCCATTGTTACTGTATTATTTATTACATGATGGTTTGAACTACCGATGAGAAAAATTACCTTATCAAAATCAATATCATCTAAAAATTTTAAATTATCTAAACTTTTAAAATTTATGTGATTATTAATAGTATCTCGTGGAGGTTTGTTTCTTCCCACAGAAATTATTTCTGGATTTTTTTTTAGTACAACAGGTCCCAAGAAACCACTTCCTCCAAATAAAATTGTTTTTTTCACTGAGCATCCATTATTTTCTTGTATACTTGTCTAATTCCCTCATAAAGATTTATTGGTTTAAAATCTGGAAATAGTGATTTCATTATCTTAATATCAATATCTTTTCGATATTGACCATTTGGTTTTGAGCTATCAAAATTAATTTGTAGATCATTTGCATCGCAGGCTTCCAAGGCAATTTCTGCAATTTTTTTTACTGTATAATTTTCTTCAGTTGCTACATTAAAACTTTTTTTTATTTTTTCAGTTATCGTAAGTTTAATAATTTCTGCTAAGTCTTTAGCATGCATAAATTGTCTAAAAGGTGACCCATCTCCAAACAACGTAATAGATTTCTTATTATTTTTTTTTGCATTATAAATTTTTTGTACTAATGCTCCGACAAAATGTCCTTCGATTTCACCAAACTTGTCATATTCTCCATATAAATTGCATGGAACTAGATAGTTAAAATTAGTATTATATTTGGAATTATAGGCCTCAATCTGAATTGCCATACATCTTTTAGCATAGGAATATGAAAAAAGGTCTCGGTGAGGAGCTCCTTCAAAAAGGTTTTTTTCTGTAATTGGATATTCGTTAATTTTATCAGGATAAATACATGAGCTTAATATTCCAATGAATGAATTTACATTATTTTTATAAGATTCCCTTATCATGAAAGTGTTCATTAAAATATTCTCTTCAAAATATTTAACTGGTTCTAAGATATTATGATGAACGCCGCCAACCCTAGCTGCAAGATGAATAACGGTATCAGGCTGGATATTTATGAACATATGTTTGATATCCTCCTTTTTTCTGCTTAATTTTGAAACCTTTAATAATGATTTAAATTTAAAAATTTCAATATCGCTTCCATCCGGAAACCTACTTTTTGTAGGAGGATACGTATTTGCTATATAGTCTAATTTATTTGCCAGATAAA
>QCSA01000010.1 GCA_003211695.1 Pelagibacteraceae bacterium AG-464-P07
TATTGGTTATTATTAACAACTTTTCTAGTAGCTCTAATGATTATTGTAGGGGGATTAACAAGATTAACCGACTCAGGTTTGTCTATAACCAAATGGGAGTTGTTTTCTGGTATTTTGCCCCCATTGTCTTTGTACGACTGGAAACAGTTATTTTCTCTCTATCAACAAATACCAGAATACAATTTAGTTAATTCATCTATGACTTTAGAGCAATTCAAAGTCATTTATTGGTGGGAATATATACATCGATTACTGGGTCGAATTGTTGGATTATTTTATATTATACCTTTGATCTATTTTACCTACAAAAAAAAGGTAAATAAAAATTCTTTGATATTTTTTTACTTAATTTTTTGTCTAATATTTTTTCAAGGCGTAATCGGATGGTATATGGTTAAGAGTGGCTTATCTGAGCGAACTGATGTTAGTCATTATCGCTTAGCTTTGCACTTAACTTTGGCTTTTGTTATTTTTATTTTATTACTTTGGAATTATCTTAAATATAAAAATCATGAAGATGATATTTTTTATAGAAAATTACCGTCGTATTTACCAATAATTTTTATATTTTGCATTCTTCTACAAATTACAATTGGTGCTTTTGTATCAGGTTTAGACGCTGGTCAAATATATCAATCTTGGCCCTTAATGAACAAAAGTTATTTTCCAGATGACTCCAATATAAAGGATTTATTTTCTTTAAACTCTTTTGGTACGCCATCGCTTGTTCAATTTATTCATAGAAATATAGCTTATTTAATACTTTTAATTTTTTTTATCATTGCAACAATAATATTTAAAAATAATGATTTTATTTATATGAGAAAAACTATTTTATTAGTTTTTGTATCCCTATTTCTGCAAATTGTTTTAGGAATTTTAACCGTGATATCAGGAGCACAGATAATTTTAGCTTCAATGCATCAAATAGGTTCTATAATTTTAGTTACTACTTCTTTAATTCTAGTTTTTAAAAATTCTAGAATTAACTAACAGCTTTTAATTTTGATCTTCCAACTACATCTAAAGCTTGCTCTAGATCCGCAATAATATCATCGGGATGCTCAATTCCTACTGATAATCTTACATAGCCTGGTGTTACTCCAGCAGCCAACAGTTCCTTTTCTGTTAACTGACTATGAGTAGTTGTAGCAGGATGAATTGCTAAACTTCTAGCATCTCCTATATTAGCTACGTGATAATGAAGTTTAAGAGAGTCTATGAATTTTTTACCCGCTTCAACTCCACCTTTTATTTCTACCCCAACAAGAGCACCATTTCCTCCCTTGAAGTATTTTTTTGCTCTATTTGCTACTTCTCCTTTATAAAGAGTTGGATAAATAACTTTTTCCACATTTTTATGTGTTTGCAAAAAATTAACAACTTTTTCTGCATTAGAACAATGTTGCTTAAACCTTAAAGGTAAAGTTTCCAAACCTTGTATATGCTGAAAAGCGTTATCCGGAGATAAACATGAACCTAAATCACGAAGTAATACAACTCTTGCCCTTACAGCAAAAGCTACATTTGCTCCGGTTAATTCTGGAACAACTTTGCCCCACACAGCTCCACCATAACTTGGATCAGGTTCATTGTACAAAGGTTGTCTTTTTGGATCTGCAGTCCAGTCAAAATTTCCTCCATCAACTATAATTCCACCTATAACGGTGCCATGACCCCCTATATACTTTGTTAATGAATTAACAATTACAGCAGCTCCATGTTCAAATGGTTTGCAAATGATAGGTGCGGCAGTGTTGTCCACTATTAATGGTATATTATATTTCCTTCCGATATCAGAAACTTCTTTGATAGGGAAGGGCCTCAAATATGGATTAGGAAGTGTTTCAGAATATATCGCTCTAGTTTTATCATCGATCAATTTTTTAAAATTTTTAGGATCTAGAGGATCAGCATATCTTACTTCTATACCTTGTTTTTTAAGTGTATGATTAAACAAATTTACAGTTCCACCGTAAAGGTCTGTTGAGCTGATAAAATTATCTCCTGCTTGAGCCACATTTAGTATGGAAAATGCCGAAGCAGACTGTCCAGAGCTAACTGCTAACGCAGCAAGACCTCCTTCAAATGCAGCAACTCTTTTTTCCAATGCATCACAGGTTGGATTCATTATACGCGTATAAATATTTCCAAATTCTTTTAAGGCAAAAAGATTAGCTGCAGTATCTGTATTCTTAAATTGATAAGAAGTGGTCCTATATATAGGTACCGCTACTGCAGTAGTAGCAGGATCACTTCTGTATTCACCACCATGCAACGCTATAGTTTCCGGGTGTTTTATTTCTTTAGTCATTTTTTTTCTCCTTTTTTAGTGCTTCTGATTAATTCAAGGCGCACAATATAGTCAAATACCTATGCTAATCTTATCGGTCAAAAAAAAAACCGCCAGACATGGCGGCCATTAGAACAATCATTTTAGCTGTTTAATGCCCGCAAGCTGATCAAATCGGCAATACATTATTTAACTAAAAAAGGAGGTATTTGTAAAGGTTTTAATTATATTAAAATTTGACTTTATCTATTAATATAAGTAACTAGGCCCAGTCCTATGACCGACTTTGTTAAAACTAAAGATATTAAAAATAACTGGATATTGGTTGATGCCACCGATGCAATTGTTGGTAGACTAGCTGTATTTATATCCAAAACTATAAGAGGAAAAAATAAATCTAATTTCACTCCTCATATGGATCATGGTGATTTTGTAATAGTTAAAAATATAGAAAAAATTAAATTTACAGGGAATAAATTTAAAAACAAAAAATATTATAGACATACGGGCTATCCTGGGGGAATTAAAGAAACTACACCTGAAAAATTAAGTATCAATAAACCTGAAGAAATATTGAAATTAGCTGTTAAAAGAATGTTGCCTCGTGGATCTCTTGCAAAAAAACAAATGTCTAAACTAAAAATTTACAGAGGTGACAAACATCCTCATGAAGTACAAAATCCTAAGAAAATAACTTTAGTTCAAATGAATAAAAAAAACTTACTTAGAAACTAAAAATGGAAAGCAATATAAACCTAGAAAATAATAAGCGCAAAAAGATTAAGCTAGACTTTAAAGAAAGTAAGTATGCAACTGGACGAAGAAAAAAATCTATAGCTAAAATTTGGATTAAAAAAGGTTCAGGAAAAATCTATGTAAATGGTAAAAATATGCCTGATTATTTCACTAGATCTAATCATCAAACACTAGTTTCGCGACCTCTTGAGGTAGTAAAAAGATCTACCGAGTTTGATGTTAGATGCCAAGTAAAAGGTGGTGGTTTATCCGGACAGGCTGGAGCAATAATCCATGGTATTTCAAGAGCTTTATTGAAATACGAACCAGAATTAAAACCCATTCTCAAAAAAGAAAAACTTACTACAAGAGATTCAAGATCTGTCGAAAGAAAAAAATACGGTCATAAAAAAGCTAGACGAAGTTTTCAGTTTTCTAAAAGGTAATTTTATTTTTGTTACCTACTATTTAATTTTACTGTTATATTCAAAAGATGAGCAAATATATAAATGTAGCTATTATTGGAGCTACAGGTTACATAGGCCTAGAGCTTATTAAACTTCTTATAAAACATCCAAAAGTTAAAATAAAAAATATTTGCGCACAGAGATCAATTGGTAAGTCAATGTATAAAATTGACTCTTCAATAAAAAAAAAATCATTGCCCAAAATTACTAATTTAACTAGCTTAAATTTTAATAATATAGATTTATTATTTACCGCACTTCCAAATGGTGAAGCTCAAAAAATTTCTAAAAAATTAAATTCTAAAGTTAAATTAATTGATTTGTCCGCAGATTTTAGATTAGAAAGTTCTAAAAACTATAAAAAATGGTACAATATAACTCATAAATCTAAAAACTTAATTAAACATTCCATTTATTCAATTCCAGAATTGATAAGTGTAAAATTAGACAAATTTAGAATTATAGCTTGTCCTGGCTGTTATCCTACATCAATCCTGATTCCCTTAGTTCCTATTATTAAAAATAAACTTATAAATACAAAAAATATAATTATAGATTCAAAATCAGGTTACTCGGGAGCTGGTAAAAATTTACATAAAAAATTTAAATTTAAAAATATTTATGAATCAATTTCAGCCTATGGCATTTCCTCTCATAGACATACAGCTGAAATTGATCAGCAGTTAAACAAAATATCTAAAAATAAAATTAATGTTCAATTTACACCTCATTTATTACCCATGTTTAGAGGTATTCTCTCTACTATTTATGTAAACTTAAACAAAAATATAAGTGCAAAAAAAATATATAAATATTTAAAAAAATATTATAAAAATAAATACTTTATTAAATTTGCAAAATTTAATACTCCTATTGGAACTGGAGATATAATACACACTAATTTTTGTAAAATTTCTGTCTGTAATGATAGGAAAAAGAATAAAGCAATAATTTTAAGTGCAATTGATAACTTAATAAAAGGTGGTTCAGGTCAGGCAATGCAAAATATGAATTTGTTGTGCGGTTTTAAGGAACAGATGGGTTTTAAATGAGAAATTATTTCATAATTATTTTTTTTTTTTTTCTTGTTAATTGTTCATTTAATGAAAGTGAACTCGGAGTTACTAACAACAACATAGCGCAAAATGAAATAAACCTCTCTAAAGAATATTCTTTCGAAGAATATGTTAATTTGTTATTAAATAAAAATAAATCTAATAAATATCCAGATATAAATAACATTCCTGATTAAATATTATGAAAAAAAAAATCAATATAGCTGTGGTTGGTTTGGGGAATATTGGAAGTTATTTTTGCAATGAAATTGTAAAAAAAAAAAAGGATATTTTACTTAAAACAGGAAAAAATTTAAATTTATTATATGTTTCTGCAAAAAATAAAAATAAAAAAAGACCATTCAAATTTAAAAACGAACAATGGATTCATCAACCCTTAAATATAACAAATAATCCTGCGGTGGATATTGTTGTTGAGTTAATTGGTGGATCAGATGGTTTAGCAAAAAAAGTTACTATTTCCGCTCTTAAAAATAAAAAACATGTAATTACTGCAAATAAAGCTTTGATAGCAAAACATGGAAATTATCTTTCATATTTAGCTGAAAAAAATAAAGTTAATTTTGAATATGAAGCATCCGTTGCGGCAGGAATACCGATAATTAGAAGTATTAAAGAAGGGCTAATTTCAAACAAAATATCTAAATTAATAGGAATTTTAAACGGTACTTCAAACTATATTTTATCCAAAATGGAACAGACTGGAAAAAATTTTAATAAAATATTAAAAGAAGCAAAAAAACTTGGATATGCTGAAAGTAATCCAAAATCCGATTTAAATGGTGCTGATGTAGGTTCTAAAATTAGAATATTATCTTCTTTATGTTTTCACACATTAATTTCAAAAAATAATATTTTAATTGATGGAATTTATAACATTGAAAACAAAGATATTATTAATGCAAAAAAATTAGGTTACAGAATAAAATTATTGGGTATTACAGAAATTATTAACAAAAATATTTTTGAAAGGGTTCATCCTTGTCTGGTTGATATCAATTCTTATATTGGAAATATAAATGGTATATTTAATGCTTCAATAATTAATAGTTCACCTGTTGGACAAACTATTATGCAGGGTGAAGGAGCTGGCCCTGGCCCTACATCTTCTGCCTTAATGTCGGATTTATATTCTATTTTAAGGGGAAATATAAAGTATCCTTTTATAATTCCATATAAATTAAGAAAAAAAATTAGTCAATTTAATCATTCAAATTATTCATATTCTTGTTATTTAAGATTTGAAGTTAAAGATAAACCCGGCGTTTTATCTGGTATCACTAGAAATTTAGGTGAAAACAAAATTTCAATAGAAAAATTAATGCAAATTCCAGATAAAAAAAAACATACTGCTTCAATCAATATAATAACTCATAAGACGATAGAAAAAAGAATAATTAAATGTCTACATAAATTAAAAAAAAACAAACATATAATCAAATCACCAACTTTTATTAGAGTTGGAGAAATCAATGATAATTGATAAAAAATATATAGACCCTTTCATACTTGCAACCGAAAGAGCTGCCTATGGCGCATCTTTATTTAGGGGTAAAGAAGATAAGATTGCTGCTGATCAATCTGCAGTAGATGAAATGAGAAATCAATTAAACAAAATTAATATGATGGGTAAAATAGTTATTGGAGAAGGGGAATTGGATGAAGCTCCAATGTTATATATAGGTGAGGAAGTTGGAAATAAATCTGGTGAGATATTAGACATAGCTGTAGATCCTTTAGAAGGTACTAATTTTGCTGCTAAAAATTTACCAAATGCATTATCAGTTCTTGCTGTTGCAAAAAAAGATAATTTACTTCATGCTCCAGATATCTATATGGAAAAAATCGCTATTGGAACCGGTTTCCCTGAAAATTTGGTTGATCTTGATTTTAATGTACAGAAAAATATTGAACGATTGGCTGATGCTAAAAAAACCACTCCTGACAAAGTTACTGCTTGTGTACTAAAACGTCCAAGACATGATCAAATTGTGAATTCTTTAAATTCATTAGGTGTTAAAATAAATTTTATTACTGATGGAGATATTTCAGGAGTTATTTCAGTAGCAGATCCAAATTCAAATATAGATATATATATTGGAATAGGTGGAGGACCCGAAGGCGTTCTTGCTGCTGCTGCTCTAAGTTGCTTAGATTGTCAAATGCAAACCAGATTATCATTTCAAAATGAAGATGAGAAAAATAGAAGTAAAAATATGGGTATTGAAGACTTAAATAAAAAATACAACATCAAAGACATGGTCAAAGGAGATGTAATATTTTGTGCTACGGGTGTGACAGATGGAGATTTGGTAAAAGGAATTAAAGATCTCGGAGATACATTTGAAGCAGAAACTTATGTTCTACATAAAAGTTCAAATACAAATAAAACAATAAAAAACAATATTAAAAAATGAATTATAAATCAGTTACGGGGAAAAACTGGTTATTTAAACAATACGAAGAAAAATATTCAAAAAAGATATCCGAAACATTTCACTTGAATGAAATTTTATCTAAAATTATTTCAATAAGAAAAATTCAATTAGATCAAATAGAAAATTTCATTAATCCTACAATTAAAAAAAATATTACCAATCCTAATTCAATTAAAGATATGGATATTGCAACAACCATAACAATCGCACATATAGAAAACAAAAATGTAATTGGAATATTCGGAGATTATGATGTAGATGGAGCCACTTCTACAGCTATATTGGCAAAATATTTTAAACAAATAAAACAACCTTTTGAATTATTAATTCCCGACAGAATAAAAGATGGTTATGGACCTAATAAAAAAGGTTTTGATTATTTGATCAACAAAGGATCAAAATTAATTATTTCAGCTGATTGTGGTACCTCATCGTATGCGCCTATTTTACACGCAAAGAACAAAAATATAGAAACTATTGTACTAGACCACCACCAAGGAGATATAAAACTTCCTGAGGCGAACGCAATTGTTAATCCTAATCGAATCGATGATGATTCTAACTTAATATATCTTTGTGCAGCAGGAATTTGTTTTATGTTTTTAATAGCATTAAATAGCAAACTAAGGAACAATAATTGGTTCAAACTAAATAATATTAATGAACCTGATGTTTTAAATTTTTTAGATTTAGTTTGTTTGGGAACAATTTGTGATGTTGCTCCTGTTATAGGATTAAATAGAGCTATAATTAAACAAGGATTAAAAGTTTTTGGCAAACGAAAAAATATTGGATTAAAAACTTTATATGATAATAGCAAAATAAAAAACAAACCTAATACCTATCATCTTAGTTATTTAATTGGTCCCAAAATTAACGCAGGTGGAAGAGTTGGTAAATCATCATTTGGAGCAGAATTATTAATTTCTGATAACCAAGAAAAGGTAGATTACTTAGCGAAAGAACTAAATAATTTTAATGAAAAAAGGAAAAAAATCGAATTTGAACTTATTCAAAAAATTGAAAATGAAACAAAATATAGTAAAGATCCTATTTTATTGATTCAAGGAAAAGATTTTCATGAAGGAATAATAGGGATAGCAGCATCAAGAATTAAAGATAAATACAAAAAGCCTTGCATAATAATTTCAGTCAACGGAAAAATTGGCAAAGGTTCGGCAAGATCTGTTTTTGGTTTTGATATTGGATCCATTATTATTTCAGCTGTTCAAAATCGAATTTTAATCAAAGGGGGAGGACATAAGATGGCTGGAGGATTTTCAATAAATATTAACAACATTGAAGCATTTAAAGAATTTATAATTAAAAAATATAATAATTTAGGTATTAAGAATGGTAATTTAAAAAACTTGTATTTAGATTCTTTAATCTTGCCGACTGCATTGAACGATGAATTTTACAAAAATATTGAAGTCCTATCTCCTTTTGGCACAGGCAACCCTGAGCCAAAATTTTTAATTGAAGATTTAAAATTAGCTAATTCAAACATTGTTGCTAATCAGCATATCAAAGCAATATTTTATAGTAAAAGTAATGATGTTGTAAAAGCAATTGCATTTAATTCAGTTGGCACTGTATTAGAATCCTATTTAGTTAAAAATAATAAAAGTACCATGAATATTGCAGGTACATTAATATCTAATCATTGGAATGGAAAAAGTAATATTGAATTTGTAATTAATGATATTTCTGTTAATAACATATAAATTTTGCTATAGGTCCCATCGTCTATCGGTTAGGACACATGGTTTTCATCCATGAAAGAGGGGTTCGATTCCCCTTGGGACCGCCAAAAAATTTGAAATATATTAAGAATTGAAAAAATTAATAATAAGAACTGATATATTAGGATATTTTACGAACTCTTCCGTATGTTAAAGCATTGAAAAGAAATTATATTAACGATTAAGTAATGCAATATTGTGTATATTTATTAATTAGCAACCATAAAAATAAAATATTTACATATGTTGGATATTCAAAGAATTTACAGAATCGATTAAATCTACATAATATTTCACGCGGAGCTAAATACACCAGAGGAAGAAAATGGATTGTATTTCATAAAGAAATTTTTAACAGTAAATCAAAAGCTATGTCCAGAGAATATAAATTAAAAAGAGATAGAAAATTTAGGAATTTTTTAAAAGAAAAATTTATGAAAAAAAACAATAATCTATTATACTAAAAAAAAGTTGTATTATGAAAATTTCAATCTTATTACCATATAAAGAAAATTTCTCACCAACTTACGCTGGTGCGGTATCATTATTTGTTAAGGATACTGTTAAATTAAGTCAATTTAAAAAATATATTACCATCTTTGGAAATACAAATTTAAGAAATATTTTTAAACTTACTTATAAAAATATAGAATTAAAAAAAAATTTAATTCAAAGTGGCAGCAAAGTTTATGTTAATGAATTTTTAAAATTCGAAAAAGCATCACCATCTGACTTAATCGAAATTCATAATCGACCTAACTATTTTCATTTAATACATAAAAATCTTCAAAATAAAAAAATAGTTTTATATTTTCACAATGACCCTCTTACTATGACTGGCTCAAAATCTATAATTGATAGAAAGAAATTATTGTCTTACGCTGCAAAAATTATTTTTAATAGTCACTGGTCAAGAAAAAGATTTTTGCAAGGTATAGAAGGAATGCATGTAAATTCAGAAAAAATTAATGTAATTTATCAATCAATCAGTCCAACAAAAATTGACTTAAATAATAAAAAAAAATGGATTACTTTTGTTGGTAAATTAAACAAGGCAAAAGGTTATGATTTGTTTGGAAAAGCTGTTTTAAAGATTCTAAATAAATATAAAAGATGGAAAGCTATTATTATTGGAGATGAGCCAAGATCAACTCTTCATTTTAAGCATAAAAGACTTAATAATCTAGGTTTTACAAATCATAATAAAGTATTAAAAATTTTTGAAAAAACAAGTATTGCAGTTGCTTGCTCAAGATGGAATGAACCATTGGGTAGATCGAGTCTTGAGGCTTCTAGTCGTGGATGCGCAACCATTATTAGTAATAGGGGAGGGTTACCAGAGACTATTACCCATGGAATCATTTTAAAAAAATTAAATGTTATGTCTGTTTACAGTGCAATTAGAGATTTAATTGATAATGAAATAAAAAGAAAACAATTGCAAAGTTTATCAATAAAAAACTTCTTTCATACTAACAAGTTAAGTTCGCAAAAAATGGATGAATATAGAAAAAATTTATTGCAGACTAAGCTATTAATAAAAAAATTAAATAATCACACCCCAAAAAACTTACGTATTTTACATGTTACTAATTTTAATGAACGTCATGATGGAAGACTTTTTTTTAATACCGGTAGAAGAATTAATAACGGTTTTATCAGACTTGGTCATAGCGTTCTTGAATTTAGTGACAGAGATATAGTCAGACACTACAAAAGTTTAAGAGATCATACGGGTTCAAATACTTTAAATCGTAAATTAATCGATACAGTTTATAATTACAAACCTGATTTATTAATTTTTGGACACGCTGATCTCATTAAACCTGAAACTATAGCTTATTTAAAAGATAATTATAAAAATTTAAAAGTTGCTCAATGGTTTCTTGACCCACTTATTAAAAATGGACCAGATTATGAAAAAAATAAATTAAGAATTTTAGATAAAATAAAATTTACAGATACAAATTTTTTAACTACTTCACCTGATGTTTTAGATTTTTTACCTAAGAATAAACCATGCTTATTTATACCTAATCCGGCAGATCCCTCATTTGAAGTTTTGAATAATTATGAAAATAATCAGTGTTCTATGGATGTTTTTTTTGCTCTAAGTCATGGTGTACACAGAGGTGTTTTAAAAAAAGGAAAGCATGATGAGCGTGCTGATTTTGTTAATAAACTAGTTGAGAAAACTCCAAATGTTAAATTTGACTTGTATGGAATAAATAACATTCAACCGATCTGGGCTGATTCATATCTAAAATCAATTGCTAATGCAAAAATGGGAATTAATTTAAGTAGAGGTAATCCAATTAAATATTATAGCAGCGATAGAATTACTCAATTTGTAGGCAATGGTCTTCTTACATTTATTCACGACAAAACTCATTATAATAATTTCTTTTCAGAAGATGAAATTATATTTTATAATAACGTTTCTAGTCTTTCAGAAAAAATTAAAAAATTTTCAATAGATGATTATTTAAGAAAAAAGATTGCAAAAAAAGGAAAGATGAAATATATGAAATTTTTTAATTCTACGATAGTTGCCGATTATATTATTAATCGCACCTTTGAAATTAATTACAAAAAAAATAAGTATTTATGGGAAGTATAAATCCACAAATGTGAAGTCAATTTTACTTCATGACAATAAATAAAAAATATAAAATTTTAATATTCAGAACTGACAGAATAGGGGATCTTATTAATACTTCATCTTTTTTGAAAAGTTTAAAAAATTATTATGGGAATTCTGAAATTACTTTAGTTTGTTCGAGTTACAATAGACCTATAGCAGAAAGTTATAAGTTTATTGATAAAATTGTTGTTTACGACAAATCCTTTTTTTTTTTTAAAAAAATTAAAATTTTTATTAAACTTGTAACATCGTTACATGATATCACTATAACTTTTGATGGCAAAAATTTCTCTTATTTAGTTTCATTAATTGCTAGAGCTAAACACAAATACGCTATTTGTTTCAAAAAGAAAAAAAGTATTTTTGGGCTAAGTATCAATGTTTTTAGACCATGGATAATTTTATGTAAAATATTTTTTGACACTTATGTTATCTGCGATGAGAATTATAATAAACAGAATGTAAATTCTGATTTTAATAATCATTATCTTACTATGTATTATTATTTATTAAAAAAAAATAATATTGAATTAATTTCTGGAAAACATATTTTTGAAATTGACTCTGATTCTGAATATATATTTAATAAATTTTTTAGTAAATATATAAAAAAAGATTTTTTGAGCATTCATATTGATTATAAATGGGATCATTATGATATAAATATAGAAAGATTTAATTCTCTTTTAAAAAAAATATCTTTAAATAGTAATATAGTTATAAGTTCGGGTGTAGAAGGTTCTAAATTTTTTGAAAAATTAAAAAAAAATTATAATCTTTATTCGTTCAAAGATATGAATATTAATTCAAGTAGTTTAATTAATTCAAATATTATATTAATAGAAAATTTATCCATAAATTTATTGGCATGTTTTTTAAATAAGTGCACAGCTCACGTAAGCTCTCATTCAGGTGCAACCTTCCATATCTCTGCGGCATTTAATAAACCATTAATTGATTTTATAAAAAAAGATAAAGAATCAGAATATGCTAGGTGGATTCCTCCTGGTATCGATTATAATAGAGCAAGTGTTGATAAATTAGATGATTTAGAAACTATTATTTTTACTAAAATTTCGAATTAAATTTTAATTTTATTTAATGCATTATTTTTGAATAAATTTGCCTCTTTAATATAACGTCTAACCATTTGAGTAGTTTTATGACCTGTCATGGCCATTATACTTCTTTCATCTGCGCCGGATTCTGCAGAGACTGTTGCGAAACCAGATCTTAAACTATGACCTGAATAATTTTTGTTTTCTATGCCTGCAACACCAAGATAACCTTTTAGTAATAATGCAACTGATTGATCGGTAAGTCGATTTTCGCTCAGTTTAAAACTTTTAGAAAAACGTCTAAATATCGGACCAGAATTAATGTCCGAGAGTTCTATCCATTTCTTTAAATGCAAAACAGGACAGTATTTTTGATTGGCAAAATAGGGTAGACCTTTAACCATTCCTTCGCCAAATTGGTCAGTCTTTGACCGCCTAATGACTATTTTGACACCTTCTGGAACAAATTCTAAATCATTGTAATCAATTGACACCAGTTCAGCTCTTCTAAAACCTCCTCCAAATCCAATAAGAATTATGGTTTTATCTCTAACTTTTTTGATTTCTTTAGTTTTTTCATTATCTATTACATTAATTATTGCCTTTAACTGATTGATTAATATTGGTTTTTTTCCCTGTTGATAACTACCTTTCTTACGCTTAATACCCATTAAATTCTCTATAATTATAGGGTGCTTAGTATCAAGATAATGACCTTTTAGCCTATGAATCATGCCTATTGAAACTAGTCTTCGCCTTAAAGTACTAATTTTAGCGTCCTTTGATGATAAGTAAGTTATGTAAAAAGAAACTATTTTTGAATCAGTAGGCAAGGATTTAAAGCCATTTTTCACGCAGAAAGCTGAGAAATCTTTAAAATCTGACTTGTATGCACGAATAGTATTATATGCCTTAGAACTCTTAAGATTATTTAGAGTTTGTTCCTGTATTGCTTTTATGTCAGTTATAAGTTTATTCATATTTATTACTATTGATAACTATTAATTATCGTTAGTAATTATATTAGGATATAAGCAATGTCAATATCTAAAATAGTATCGTATTTTAGATCTTATGGGCATCAAGATAAGAGTTTCGGATATAGACTTAAACTGCAGACCTAGAAAAAACAAAACTGCGAACGAAATTATCAAGCTGCTACCATTAAAATCATCAGTAAATACATGGGGAGATGAAATATACTTTGAAATACCGAAAATTAACGTGATTATTGAAGATAATGCGAAAGATATTGTAAAGTTAGGTGAAATCGCCTTTTGGATTGAAGGAAATAGCATTGCAATAGGCTTTGGGAGAACTCCGATAAGCAAATTAAACGAAATTAGGCTTGCAGCAAGGGTAAATATTTGGGCTGATGCTGAATATCCGGAACAGTTAAAGCTTTTGACCAAAATTAGTGATGGCCATGAAATTAGTATAACTATTAAATAATAACCTATTTCATGTATTAATTGTATTAAAAAGTAAGTAAAATCGATACTTTTTGCCGGTTTTGACTTCCTTTAGCAATATTACTCATATACAGCCTTCAGTTGTATCATTTAAGGGTAAATCGCTAAATATACCCCTTCTATGACCTTTTAATCGCTATATTCCAGTTCTACAAAGCTCAGAATTTATTTAATTTTGTTATCCTATATTTAGCGTTTTACTACCTAAATAATCGTTATTTACTTGCTTTTCCATGTATTCGCTTCTTTTTAAGTTCATCTTTATATTATCTTTGTTTTACGACCTTTTAAGTTCTGTTATCTCTTATGTGCTACTATAATTTCACTATGTTTTTATTATTAATGTATTACTTTAAGTTATATAAATAAGCTATATAATACAATAAGATAATAAGAATACTTAATGTATTAGATTAAGTATAAAATATAAGGCTAAAATTAAGTAATACCCTACCCTAACTGGCTTAAGTTGAAGATTTTAACGACCTCTCTCTTATGAAAATATATAAACCACTACATATAATTATAAACAGTCCTAAAAAAGTATAGCCGTCTGGAAAATCCCTGAAAAAGTAATATCCTAAAGTAACATTTGTAAAGATCTCAAAGTAACCAAAGGGTGCTAATTTAGACGCATCAGCATATTTAAGGGACAATATTAAAAAGAAATGACCAAGACATGCAAATATACCCATTATAGCCAACAAAGACCATTGATTAAAAGTAGGATTAATCCAGACAACGGGAACCATAAATGAACCAAATACTAGCCCCACTACTCCCGTTAATAGTAAAGTTAATAAAGGACTGTCTGAGGTATGTAATTTACGAGTAATAATAAGATAAATACCGTAAAAAAAACCTGTTCCTAATGCAGCAATACTTGCTAGGTTGAACTCTATAAAACCAGGTCGAATTACAATTAAACTCCCTACAAAACCAACTAATACAGCAGACCATCTTCTAAATCCTACTTTTTCACCTAAAATAATAGGAGATAGGGCCGTAGTAATCAAAGGTGCTACAAAAGCAAGAGTTAAAGCTTTTGCCATTGAAATTATAGAAATAGAATAAAAGAATAATACATTCGCAATAAATAAAGTTAAGCCTCTTAAAATTTGTAACTTAGGCTGAGTAGTCCAGGTCAAATTTTTTCTAAAGAAAAAAAACATAAAAGGCAGAGCAAAAAAAACAGTAAAAAAATATCTTGCCCATGTAATTTGAAAAAAAGATAAATCAGAACTCAAATATTTAGCAATAGTGTCCATAAAGGGTAATATGGCCCACGCTAATAAATTATAAGAAATTGCTTTCACTTTTTTAATAAAAATATTTTAGAGATAGAAATACGACTATAGGAACTGTGATAAATGATAGGAACGTTGAAACAACTACTGTACTGGCGATACTATTGACTATTTTCTTGGGAGAATAAATTTCACCAATTAAATAAGTCAATACTGCTGATGGCATTGATGTCTGTATAAACATTACTCCAGCTTCAATACCTGTTAAATTAAACACCCGGACAAATCCAAACCCTACTATTGGGCCTACAATAATTCTGATGAATGAAAAAAATAAACTTTCATTTAATGAAAAAATTTTTAATTTAGCTAAAGCTACACCTAACGACATTAGTACTAAAAAAATTGTTGAATAAGAAATTAAAAATGTAGCATTTTCTATAAATTTGGGTGAAGGAATTTTATAATAAACAAAAAATAATGAAACAATTAAGGCATATATTGCAACACAATTTATAAGTGGCTTAATAGAAAATTTTCTACTTGCTAAAAGAATGTTTAGAGTAAAATGAAAAATAACAATAACTGTAGTTACTGCTGCAGCTATTGCCAAACCCATTTTACCATAGGCAAAAAGACAAATGGGCATACCCATATTACCAGTATTTGGGAGTATTAAAGGAGGAAGTAATCTATATATATCTTTTTTAAGAATTTTAAGTACTAAAATGCCTATAATTGCAAACAAACCCACATATAACAATATGTAGTAAAAAAATCTTAAAAGTAAATCAAATTCGACATTTGAAGAAGTAAGTGAATAAAAAATAATACAAGGAAGGCCAATATTTCCAGACAGTTTAGTTATGAACTTAGTGTCAAAGTTTGGTTCTTTTTTTCCGTACCAATATCCTATTCCTATAGTTAAAAATACGGGGAATAATACCTCAAAAAGTTTTATATAGAGTTCCATATGGTCTAAAAAATTAGAAGTTTTTATTGGTCTATTTTTTGTTTTTCTTTATCTTTAATAAAATGTCTCTTAAAAATGCCTTTTTTTACTAATCTTTTCTCATATAAATCAATTTCTTTTACCAAATGCCTATCGTAGAAATGGATAATACCGATCAAAAAAACAATGAAGAGGATAAGTATAATTAGTAGTGTAATTTCACTCATTTTAGGCCATTTTCGTTTTATATATTTCTAAATTTCTTTCAAATTCACTTAATCGTTTCCATATACTTCTAAGTTCTGTAATTGTTGTCCAATTATGTAAGAATAGTGCAAAGCCACCATGAACTCGTGCAAAAGCATTTGAAACTTGCACCATTACACCAAGAGTGATCAATCCTGTAAACAAACCAGGACCCATTATTAAATATGGTGCAATAATCATAAATTGATCATAAGTTGTCATCCATCCATCAAAATAACCATAATGAAGATATAGTCGATGATAGTTAAATCTAATTCCAGTAAATAATTCTAGTAAAGTTTCTGTTTGAGCATAGTTTTTTTTATCATCTTCTCCAAGAACAAGATCTTTTCTAAATGCAGCCTCTACTCTTTGATTGTTATATTCTAATCCTGGTAATTTAATTCCTACAAACCATGAAATTACAATTCCGCCTAATGAAATAATCAAAGTAAACCAAACTAACGAACCTTCTATATCTCTTAATATTGGAATATCCACTTTTTCACTTAAGGTCCAAAGAATTGGAATAAATGCAATTAGTGTCATAAGAGCTCTGATAACCTGTAAACCTAGTGACTCAATTATTCGAGCAAATCTATTACAATCTTCTTGTATTCTTTGGCTGGCCCCTTCTATTTCGCTTTCTACTGCTTGCCACTTGGGTATATAATTAAAGGTCATCGATTCTCTCCATCTTAATCCGTAAATACGAGTGAACCAGCCAGTAAATATTGCCAAAAAAATATAAGGGAATGCAATAACAACAAAGGAAAGGTCTCCCTCGAAGCCATTTAAAATATAATCTAGAGAAATTAGCTGGCTAAAGAAAAGTTTTATTCCTTCCTGTGGTTTGTCAACATAATCACCAGCGTTCTGTAAAAGATCATAAAATTTTCCATACCAAGTGTTAATGGCTACGGTCATTTGGACTTGAAACCAAAGTGAAACGATTAGAAGTAACAAACCACCCCAAGACCACAATCTCCATTTTTTTTCTAAGAAAAAACTTTTTAACATTTACTTAATAGTTATTGATTTTTAATAAAGTTATCTGCGTACGACTTTTTGACTATTTTACTCTTTTGAGGTTCAATTATATAATATTCGATGTTATTTTTTTTAGCGAAATGAATGGCTAATTCTTTGGAATCAAACTCTAACTTCACTTCAGACATGGTATCAGTTGATGTCTCCCAGCCCATCAAAGGATTTATTCCTGTATCTTGGGTTTCAAATTCTAAAATCCATTGTTTAGCATTTCTTTTACCTGACTGCATTGCGGACTTTGTGGGAATATATATTTTAGCTTTTTTCATAGATTTAATGGTCGGGGCGGCAGGATTTGAACCTGCGACCCTCTGGTCCCAAACCAGATGCGCTACCAGGCTGCGCTACGCCCCGATTGCTTAGTTTTATAGGTTATACAGTCCTTTTTATCAATTGAAAGATGTTTGAATGTTTCTATTTATGAACATTTGTAGACCATTTCTCATACCTATCTCATACCTGGAAACAATGGATTGAAAAAAATAGCACCAGTGATAAGAAAAACTAAATGATTATAGAATGTAAAAATTGTCTTAAAAAATTTACAGTAAAAGACAGCGATATTCCTATTAAAGGAAGAACTGTTCAGTGTGGTTATTGTACTACACAATGGTTCCAGATGCCGAGTACTCCATTAGTTACAACTGAAAATTTAGATGTAAATAAAGATCTTTCTAAAATTTCTTCCTCAATTACAACAGAACATTTAGATGTAGATGATGTAGATCAAGACCTTTCCAAAAATGAATTTACAGCCTCAGATGGTAAGAATTATAAATTTCTTGGAAATCAGTGGGCTGAATTGTTGCCATCAGGCAAATCTGGAAGATTAGCTAGAAAAAAAATTTCGAAAGAACTAAACGAATTAACCGGTAAAAAACAGGACAAAAAAAGTAAGACAATTAAAAAATCATACCAAGCAAATCAATATCAAGAAGTAGAAGGGGGAATGGGTATATTTAGTTTTTTAATAGTTTTGGTTATATTTGTTGCTGCAATAATATTAGTTTTGGACACTTTCAAAAATCAATTAATTCCTTTCTTTCCTGATTTAGACAATTATTTAGTTTATATTTTTGAAACCTTAAACAATATTTATATTATTACTGCAGATCTTTTTAATAACTATAAATAAATGATCAATTACATAACTGCTCCATTTAAATGGTTTTTTAGATTAGAAGCCGCAAGTGGCTTGCTTCTACTTATTGGAGCATCAATTGCTTTAGTCTTAAGTAATTCTGATTTAAGTGGATATTACTTTGGTGTATTAAAAACTCACATATTAATTGGTACTCAAAATTTTGGCTTAAATTTAAGTATTCTTCATTGGATCAATGACGTATTAATGTGTTTTTTTTTCTTTATTGTCACTTTAGAAATTAAAAGAGAATTTATTCATGGTGAACTTTCAAGACCTAAACAAGCTTCATTACCAATAATTGCTGCTATAGGAGGTATGGCTGTACCGGCAATTATTTATGTAATCATCAACCTTGAAACTGGTAATACTCTTAGAGGCTGGGCAATACCATCTGCAACAGATATTGCTTTTTCAATTGGGGTATTGTCATTATTAGGTTCGCGAGTTCCAGTATCTTTAAAAATTTTTTTAATGGCTTTAGCAATAATCGATGATTTAGGTGCAATTATAATTATAGCCTTTTTTTATTCAACTGAACTTCAATATATGTATTTAATTTTAATGCTAGGATCATTTATTGCTTTACTAGTTATTAATAAGTTAGGAGTGAAAAAATTCTTGCCCTATCTGTTAATTGGACTCTTCCTATGGCATTTTACATATGAATCTGGAATTCATTCAACAATATCAGGCGTTCTTTTAGCTCTTACTATCCCTCATCGAAATCATGAAAAAGACTTTTCACTATTGCTAAAATTGGAACATGTTTTTTCACCTTATGTTGCTTTTGGAATTATGCCTCTGTTTGCTTTTGCAAACGCTGGTGTTTCACTTGAAGGAATATCAGTTAACACGTTGATGAATCCTGTTCCTTTTGGAATTTTATGTGGACTATTTTTTGGAAAGCAAATTGGTGTATTTCTATTTTCTTATCTATCTATAAAATTTAAATTTGCAGAAATGCCTTCAAATTCAAATTGGATTAAATTATATGGTGTAGGAGTTTTAACTGGCATAGGTTTTACTATGAGTTTATTTGTTGGAAATCTAGCTTTTATTGAAAATAACCAATATATGGATGGAGTGAAAATTGGTGTTTTATCTGGATCTTTGCTGTCAACTTTAATGGGGTATTTATTACTACTGTTAGTGACTAGTAAAAGGAAATAGAATTATATGTTGAACTTTTACAAAATATTATTTTCTATTTTTATTATAATGATTTCTTTTTTTAACACGAATACTAAAGCAGACTACAATACTTTAGCTTACGACTTTAAATTCAAAGATCTTGATGGAAGTGAATTAAATTTAAATGAATTTAAGAACAAAGTTATTATTGTTATTAACGTTGCTAGTCAGTGTGGGTTTACAAAACAATATGATGATATGCAAAAAGTCTGGGATAAATATCAAGATAAAGGAGTTATAATGTTGGGTATTCCATCAAACGATTTTGGTAAACAAGAGCCAGGAAGCAATGAGGAAATTAAAAATTTTTGTGAAGCCAAATTTGGTATTACGTTTCCAATGACAGAAAAAGTTTCTGTAAAAGGTGATCTTGCTCATCCTTTTTATATTTGGGCAAGAGAAAATCACGGAAATTCAGCAATTCCTAAATGGAATTTTCACAAAATAATAATTGGTAAAGATGGTAAAGTTCTAAATACCTTTGCTTCGATGACAAATCCCTCTTCAACAAAATTTATTAAAGCAATAGAAAAAGCTTTGGATTAAATTTAATAATTGTTTATCACAATATTTTTTATGTATTTTCTAAGATCAATTTTGCCAAAATATTTATAAACTTTATTAGATAGATTCATATTTGTTAATGCTGACGCATATCTTTCTCCAGGTCTTTTGGGCAAATATCTGATTTTTGACCCAAACATTTTAGCTATGTCTAAAATTGAATAACTTTTATGATTTGCAATACTATAATGTCTGCATAGATTTTTTTTCCACGCTTGGTAACAAATTTCAACTGTATCATAAATATGAGTAAACCTTCTAGTCTGGTTTCCTGGTTTTACGATTGGCAAGGGTTTTTTGGATTTATAATGATCTTCAAATATTCCTATTACTGTTGCCATTTCACCTTTGCATATTTGGTATGGTCCATAAACATTGTAAAAATAAATTATTTCACATTGAAAGTTAAACCATTTTTTTAAATTATCCAATAATTCTAAATTTTTTGCTTTTGTAAAAGCATAAGGTGATAAATTTTTATCATTGCCCTTATTTCCCAATGAAGCCGATGTTGCTGAATAGATAAGTTTGACTTTATTTTTTAGGCAATAGTTAAAAACAGCATTGGTTCCGATAGTATTTGAATTAATACATTCAGTCATTTTTACAAAACTTTGATAAATCCTAGCAAATTCAGCAAAATGAAAGATAGAATTAATATTTTTATAATTTTTTAGAATCTGAAAAATGTTTTTTGTGTCTGCTTTTATATAATTTACTCTTTTATTTTGAATATGATTTTTTTTTTGTCCTGAAGAATAATTATCAATACTAATTATTTTATATTTTGTTTTTTTTAGCAATAAATTAATTAAATTTGTACCTACAAAACCTGCGCCTCCAGTAATAACAATTTTATTTTTTTTCATTTCATAATTGTATTTTTAATCCATCAAACGCCGGTTTTACATTGATTGGTACTTTTTTCAATAAAATATTATAATCTAAGTTTGAATGTAAATTTGTTAAAATAGTTTGTTTAGGTTTAATCTCTTTTAAAATACTTAAGACTTCATTAAAAGAGAAGTGTGACGGATGATTTTTGAATTGTAAGCAATCAATTATAAAATATTTTAAATTTTTTAATTTTTCTATGTTCGATCTTGAAAGTTGGTTACAATCTGCAATATAAGCAGTATTATTAAATATATAGCCAATACTATTAATTTTTCCGTGTATAACTTTGATTGATTCAAATTTAATTAATTCATTGCCAAAACCTAAAGAAAAAATATTTTTTAGTTTGTTGGCTTTGACTATAGCAGGATATCCATAACTATTTTTAAAAGAATATGAAAAACTTTTCTTAAGATAAGCTAGTGTCTTTTTATCAGCATAAATATCTATTTTTTTTTTATTATTAAGGAAAAAAACTCTTAGGTCATTTATTCCATGGGTTTGATCAGCATGAAGATGAGTATATAAAACTGTGGATATACTTTTTATTTTATTCTTTAATAATTGAAATCTCAGGTCAGGTGAAGTATCAATTAAAATATTGTTATTGCCTCTAGAGATAAGAGCGGAACATCTTGTTCTATAATTTTTTTTATTATTTTTATCACAAGATCCCCAAAAACCATCTGCTCTAGGAATACCCATTGAGCTACCGCAGCCCAAAATTGTCAGAAAAGTTTTCACTAATTTATTGAAAATAATTTAATAAAATTATTAGATGTATAAACTATTAAGTCGTCATAAGAAATATCTTTAATTTCTGCTAATTTTTGTGCAGTATATTTTATAAATGAAGGTTCGTTCATAGAACCTCTTTTTGGTTCGGGGGCAAGAAATGGTGAATCTGTCTCTATAAGAAGTCTGTCAACAGGTATTAAAGATGCTGTTTCTTGTAATTCAATACTGTTTTTAAAAGTAATTATTCCACTTAAAGAAATATAAGCACCTAAATCAAGTAACTTTTTTGAAAAATTCGAAGATCCAGTAAAACAGTGCATAAGTATTTTTGGATTTTTTGAAGAAAAATCATTCAAAATATTAAAAGTATCGATTTCAGCATCTCTAGAATGAACAATAATAGGAAGGTTAAGGTCAATAGCAGCCTCGATATGTTCTATAAATTTTTTTTTTTGAATTAACTTATCACTATTTTGGTAATAATAATCTAAACCAGTCTCGCCTATTCCAATAATTTTTTTATTTCTACCTTTAAGTTCTTGCAACTTTTTTTTATCTACATTGACATGATCTTTTGTCTCATGAGGATGAATTCCTAAAGTTCCATAAATATTTTCATACTTAGATGTAATTGTTTTGACTATTTCAAAGCTTTTTAAACTAGTTGAAATAGTCAATAAAATTTTAATCCCAATTGATTGTGCTCTATTTACAACTTCATCTAATTTCTCATATAAATGTGAATGATCCAAATGACAATGAGAATCAACTATCATTTTTTCCAATTTTATTAAAAAGTATTCCTTGATTATTTAATTTCGATCCCGGCTTAATTATAAGATGATCGGTAATACTATCGAGTTTTAAAGTTTTTGTATTTAAATTTAAAGACGTAAGAGCTTTATTTGCTGAGTAAGGTATTACTGGCAATAACAAAATTGAAATTTTTCTTATTATTTCTAAAGAAACGTAAACTATTGTATTTAGTCGTTTTTTGTTATCTTTTTTATTCCAAGGAGCCTCGTCATTGAAATACTTGTTTGCTTGGGATGATTTATCAATAATAAATTTGACATAATTATTTAGTTGCTGGTTGTCTATTAAAGATCTAATCTTTTTAATATTATTACTAAAAGAGTTTAAGATTTTTAAATCTTGTGAATTAAAGTCAATATCGCTTGGAACTATACCTTTACAGTTTTTTTCCGCAAAAGAAAAACTTCTTTGACAAAAGTTACCATAGTTGTTTGCTAAATCACTATTTATACAATTTTCTATATTTTCATTACTAATATTTCCATCATTGCCAAACGAAACTTCTTTTATAAGATAATATCGTAATTGATCTAGTCCATAAATTTTAATCATTTCAACTGGGTCAAGAATATTACCTTTTGATTTAGACATTTTTTCTTTATCAGAAAGAATCCAACCATGGCCGTAAACTCTATTAGGAAGTTTAATATCAGCAGCCAGTAAGAATGCTGGCCAATATATTGTGTGGAATCTTAAAATATCTTTGCCAATAATATGTAAAGTTGCAGGCCAAAAATTTTTGAACAATTGATCTTCAAGATTAGGATAATTTAATGCACTTAAGTAGTTTGTAAGAGCATCTAACCATACATAAATTACATGTTTTTTATTATTTGGTACTTTTATGCCCCATGAAAAAGATTTTCTGCTAACAGATAAATCTTTTAATCCTCTTTTGACAAAACTTATAACTTCATTTTTCCTTGAAATAGGTAAAATAAATTCAGGATTTTTATTATAAAACTCTAATAACTTTTCTTGAAATGAAGATAGTTTAAAAAAAAAAGATTCTTCTTCAACCCATTCAACAACTGATCCTGAAATTACCGAAATTTTTTTTCCATCTTTTTCAACAATTTCATCTTCGTTATAGTAAGCTTCATCTGATACAGAATACCAACCTTTATACATGGATAGATAAATATAGCCTTTGGATGCTAACTTATCCCAAAGAAACTGAACTGCTTTATGATGTCTTTTTTCCGTTGTTCTTATAAAATCATCATTAGAAAGATTTAAACTTTTACTGAGATCTTTAAAAATTCTACTAATGTTGTCACAAAAATCCTTTGGTTTTTGATTATTTTCTTCTGCAGCTTTTTGGATTTTCAATCCATGTTCATCAGTACCAGTGAGAAAAAAAACATTATATCCATCTAATCTTTTAAATCTTGCAAACACATCTGCTACAATACTTGAATATGCATGACCCATATGGGGATTACCAGAAGGGTAGTAAATTGGCGTAGTAATATAATAATTCTTATTGTCCATGAACAATATTTTCTTTTATCTCATAAAAAGTATTATTCATATCAATATTATATTTTCTAAAAAAATTTAAGTCTCTCAAAACTTTGGAATAATTTAATGATATTTTGTTTTTATTATTATTTTTTTTTAGTTCTTTAAAAAAGAAAAGTTCAATAAAATTTTGTAGTAAATATAGATTAATATTATTTTTATTCTTTAAATTAAATTCCATCATATTAGAAATTACATTAATTAAATCTGCTTTATTTGAGTCAATAACTTTCGCGTTAATCAATGTAATAAAGTTAAGAATAGTTCCCGGAGAATCATAGAAACTCATTATTTTTTCAAGAAAATCTTTATCAATTTTCAAATCATAGTATATTAATAGATTTTCTAATATTTTTTGTCTTTGTTGATTTGAAAAAAATATTTTATATTCAATGCACCTGGATTTCAGAGTTTCTACTAATTTTGTAGATGAATTATGTATAAAAATAATGAAAGTGTTTGGGGGAGGTTCTTCAATAATTTTGAGCAAAGCATTGACTGAATGTAGATTTAAATATTCCGCATTATCAATTAATACAAATTTTATTTTTTTTTCATAGCTAGTTTTGTTTAAGTAACTAATCATATTTTTAATCTGATTGATATTTATAGTTTTTTTATCGATAAAATTTTCAATTAAATAAAAATTTGGATGATAATTCTTGTTAATTAATCGAAAAGATCTGTTTAAAGGATTAATAGTGAAATTCATAAAATCATAAGAATAATCCTCTTTATCACTTAAAATAAAATTAATAAAATGATAAGCAAAAGTTGATTTTCCTGAGCCAGATTGTCCTGTTAATAAAATTTTATTGGGCAATAAATTATTTTTATATAATTTTATAAATACTTTAAAATATTGATCATATAAAAATAATTTATTTTGTCTAATTGGCAAAAAATGATTAACAAAAATTTCTTTTTTTTTCATTTATTTTATTAATTTTGTTAACTGATTAAAAATAATCGTTTGATTTGTTTCAAATTTATTAGAAGAGTTAACAATCATATATTTTGATTTATTTTTATTAGAAATTTTTAGAAAGCCATTTTGGACTTTTTGATAAAATGATTTATTAAATTTATCATATCTATTGATCATTTTTCTATTAGATATTCTTAAAATTGATTTATCGACGTTTAAATACATCAAAAATGTATAGTCAGGTATTACTTTTCCCATTATTTCATTATTAATAAAATTAATGAAATTTCTTTTAACTCCTAGACCATAGTGCTGGTAAGCTAAAGTAGAGTCTACATATCGATCACAAATAATTATTTTTTTTTTATAACAAGGCTTTATTTTTTTTAAAAAATTCTCATTTCTTGCAGCAAGGTATAACAATGTGTCTGTCAGTGAATTAAATTTTTTATTTTCATTTTTAAGTAAGAAACTTCTAATAGACTCTGCCTCTTTTGAACCTCCAGGCTCACGTATATAAACACACGGCATTTTTAGAGATTTTAGTTTTTTTACTAGAGATAGTGAATGAGAAGATTTCCCAGATCCCTCTATTCCTTCAAAAACAACGAAAGGTTTTTTATACATCTCCCCAAACAAAATAATTAAATGATTTAATAAGTCTCAAGAAGATATTTACCCTTTTTACTTTTTCCTTGGAAAAGACATCATGTTGAGCGAACAATTCATTATTTAAATAAATATTTAGTACACCTAACTTAATATCTTTTTCAATGGGTGTTGGAATAGGTCCTTGATATTGAATATAGGCACTGATTGAATTTTTTTTTCTTTTTGGGACTGTAATATAAATATCATCGTTGACATAAATATCAACTTTTTCTTTTTTTCCTAACCATGCATCTAAGGAAGAAAATATTTCATTTTTTTTAGCAATTTCAATGGTGTCAAATTTGGATAGACCATGCAGTAACATTTTTCTTGACTCTTTTTTTCTAGCAAACTTAGATTTAAATCCACTGCCAACAGCCGTTACCCGTCTACCATTTCTTAGTATAGATGATGCCAAAGAATATTGTTCTACAGTTAAGAATCCAGTCTTTAATCCATCAACGCCTATATTTTCATATAGCAATGTATTTCTATTGCCTTGGGTTATTGGATCGCCTCCCGTTCTATTCCACGTAAAAGATGTTTCTTTAAAATAAGTGTAATATTTTGGATAATTCTTAATTAGGTAATTAGACATTGTTAATATATCTCTAACAGTAGAATAGTTGTTAGCATCTCCAATACCTGAGGAATTTGAAAAATTAGTATTTTCCATTCCTATTTCTTCTGCCTTTTCATTCATTAAAACAACGAATTCTTCTTCAGAACCAGAGATACCCTCTGCTAGAGCAACACAAGCATCGTTACCAGAAACAATAATAATCCCTTTCAATAAATTTTCTACTGATACCTCATCATTTAACATTATAAACATTGAAGAATAACCGCTTTGAGATAACCTCCAGGCCTTTTCTGAAATTATAAATTTTTCATATAATGAAATTTCACCATTTTTCAAAAATTCAAATGCAATTATTGTGGTCATTATTTTTGTCATTGAAGCTGGATATATTTTAATATCAGGATCTTTTTCATACAGAATTTTACCAGATAAAAAATCTTGCAAAATTGCTGTTTTAACTTCAATATTTATTGCGGCATTTAATAATGAATTATTAATTAAAATTAAAAAAAAAAATATTTTTACTAAAAAAGATTTCATTTATTCGTATTTATTATATCCAAATTTTCAAAACCTAATTTATTTAAACTAAAGTAAGTTTTCTTCAACGAATTGAAGGAAGCATATGGTCCAGAATAAACTAAAAATTTGTTCTTAGCTATTTTTTTAATTTTAATATTTGTCAAATTTGCTTCTTTTGCAAATCTATTTTTAGCATTTTCTGCAAATTTAAAATAATAAAATTCACCAACATTAATTATATATGATGGTTTTTTTTTTTTTACTTCAATTTTAGATGTAGAAGTGGATAAATCATTTATATTTATCGATGTAACTGGTGCTTTATCAGCAACATTTTTTTCTTCTTCAAAAATTGACGCTTCTTTTGCAATAAATTTAACATTTTCTTTGATTGCATAAACTTCAACATATGAATTGTTAATATCTAAGTCCAAATTTTCTGCCATTTTTTTAGTAATAATAATATTGTAATTCGAAGGATATACAAAAGTTCTTTTTACCTTTGCTGTTATAGATTTAGAGTTAAATGGATTAGATATAGTGACCAAAGTATTCTTCTTTAAAAGAGGGTGTAAAACGTAATTTTGATCATTATTTAACTCTTTATTTACAATATTATTCACTAAAAGAGAATCTTCATATACTAAAGCAAACCCTTTGGAAGAATAAGTTGATTCTCTTACTTTTGAATGTATTTTTATAATTTTCATATCTTGAGTACATGAAAATAAAAAAACAAAAATATATATATAGTTTAAGTTAAATTTCATTTTTTATCATATTTGCTAAAGTACAAACAGCCACTCCAAATCTTAAAGACCTATTCCATTTCAATATTTTTTCATAGTTTTCAAAAACCAAGAATGCTGGCGAGTTTTCTTTACCTTCCGGTACGGCTAAGTCAGGTATAACTAATGCAGCTTTAATTTTATCATTTATATGCTCGATATCAACTATACCTTTTTTTTTCCATGATTTAACAGTCAGATAATTTTTAATTTTTTTAGCTGATATATTAATATATTTTTTGGATATTGGCTGGGTTAATTGAACTTTATAAAAACATGATGATTGATATTTCCAACCAATTTTGTTTAAGTAGTTTGCGGCAGATGCGATTGCGTCATGAAGAGATTGTTTTAATTCTATTTTGTTATTTTTATCATAATCAATTGCATAATTTTCAATTGCTGACGGCATAAATTGAAAATTTCCAAATGCCCCAGCCCATGAACCATATAAAGTATCTACATTAATCAATTCTTGATCTATTAGTTTCAGCAGTATTATTAGTTCTTTTGAAAAAAATTTACTTCTTCTCTTATCAAAACTAAGTGTTGCAAGAGATGAAATAATGTCCATTTTCCCAACATGATTACCAAAATTTGTCTCTATTCCCCACAAAGCTAATAGTAACTCTTTTTCAACGTTGAATTTTTTTTCAATTTCATCAAAAAGTTTTATATTTTTTATCAATAATTCTTTAGCTTTGAACATTCTAGAATTTGTTGCTCTTTTTTTTATGTAAGTTTTTGTATCCTCAAAAAATTCAGGTTGATGTCTGTCATATTTAATCACTTGTTCTAGATATTTAGCATTTTTTAAACTATTGTTAATTGTTTCTTCAGAAATTCCTTCTTGCTGAGCTTTGATTTTAAATTTATTTAGCCAGATATTAAAATCAACTTCTACGCTAGAATATGAAAATTGAGGATAGGTTAATAAAAAAATAAGTAATAATTTTTTAATCATTATTTATATATTTGTTTTGATTTAAATCCTTTAAATAAATAATTACAGCAATCCAAATAAAAATAAAACCAATTAACTTATGAACATTAAATATTTCATTAAAATAAAAAATACCAAGTAAAAATTGACCAGTTGGCGTAATAAAAAAAATCATTCCTGAGGTACCAAGGCCGGCAAGTTCAACCCCTCGTAGATATAAATATAGTGGTATTACTGTCATTGGGCCTGCTAAAAAAAGCCAAAACATAATATTTGGATTCGAAAGGGTAAAATCATTTAAACCTTTTTGTGATATAAAATAAAAAAGAATTAAGGCTATTGGTACAAAAAATATAGTTTCTATAAAAAGGCCAATATCAGTTTGAACATTAATTTTTTTTCTTAACAAGTTATAAGTACTCCAAGTAATAGCCACTGTAAGACCAGTCCAGGGAATAGATTTGAAACTAAATAAAAGATAAATTATTGAAATTAGAACTAAAAAAATAGAAATAATTCTCCTTTTATTTAATTTTTCTTTAAAAAAAATAAATCCAAATAAAACACTTAAAATAGGAAAAATATAATATCCAAAACTTGCATCAATCAATCTATTAGTAACTACTGCATAAATCCATGTAAACCAGTTAATAAAAATTAATAAGCCTGATATAAAAAGGATAAATAATTTTTTTTTATTATTTAAAATTTCAAAAAAAAAAATCCACCTTGAACAAAAAATAATGGATAAAAGTAAAATAAAAGCTGTCCATATTGTTCTGTGAACGACTAGTTCCACAGTACCGGCAAAAGACACATACTTAAAGTATAAAACACCAATGACGCCCCACCAAAAAGAACCTGCTGAACTAAATAAAATTCCACTTAATAATTTTTTTTTCATATTTTTTGAAAAAGAATTTCAATTCTTTTCTTTGATTAAATGTCACAGTTTCTATATAAATGTTCATTTTTTATTTTCCTTATGCTATTTTTAATGATGTAGAATTACTATATTAAACAAGTACCATGTAATCGAGTAATAAGTTAATCTATGACATCAAAAAAAATAAAATGATTTTTGATATTGCTGTAATTGGTGCTGGGCCAGTTGGAATTGCTTTTGCTTGTGGATTTGCTAATACTAATTTGAAGGTTGTAATCGTTGAAAAGCAAACAAAAAAAATAATTGAAAATCCAAAAATAGATGGTCTTGAAATAGCATTAACACACCATTCAGCAAATATATTAAAAGAATTAGATGTCTGGGATCATATTCCTGCTAAATTAATATCTGTAATAAAAGAAGCAAGGGTTCTAAATGGTAGTTCTAAATATTTCTTAGATTTTAAACATCGGCAAATCCAAAAAGAATGTTTAGGTTATTTAATTCCAAATAATCTACTTAAAAAATATCTTTATAAAAGATTAAAAAAGCTCACAAATGTAACTTTGGTAAATGGAGTAAATTGCACATCAATAAATACTAATAATAAAGAATATTCTTCAATTCAATTATCTAACGAAAAAAAAATAAAAGCATCGTTGGTTGTTGCTTCTGATAGTCGCTTTTCAAAAGCACGCTCAATGATGGGTATCTCAACATTTACTCATGATTTTGATAAAAATATGATCGTTTGTCGAATGGAACATGAGAAGCCTCATGATAATATTGCTTATGAATTTTTCCGCTACTCCCAAACACAAGCATCATTACCTTACATTAAAAAACAATCATCAATCGTGACAACTGTAACCAAAAACACATCTTCAACCTTAATGAAGATAAGTGATAAAAATTTTAATAAAGAAATGCAGAGCAATTTTAATAATTTTTTTGGTAAGATGAAGATTATAGGAAAACGTTATTCCTATCCCATGATTACTACTTATTCAAAAAAATTTGTTGCCCAACGATTTGCCCTAATCGGCGATGCTGCCGTAGGAATGCATCCCGTGACAGCGCATGGATTTAATTTAGGTTTGCGAGGAATAGAAATTCTAACGAAAGAAATCAAATTTGCGATAAAAAGAAATGTTGATATTGGTTTACCTATAGTATTACGAAAATATCAGATCAGGTTACATTGTATTGCTATACCATTATATTTAAGTACTAATGGCATAGTCAGTTTATATACAAACTCTACTGTGCCAGCAATGCTTACAAGACAATTTGTATTAAGAGCTGTCAACTTTATAAAACCGATCAAACAAACTTTTTTACAAGTATTGAGGTAAAAATAGAATCTTTCAATGAATGAAAAAAGAAATCTAACAATAGAAGAAAATTTTGCTTCAGCGATTCAAAATCACAAAAAAAAAAATTTTAAAGTTGCAGAGAAACTTTATAATGAAATATTAAAAGAAAATCCTAATCATTTTCAATCAATTTGTTTTTTAGGGACCTTATCGATACAGACTAAAAATTTTGAAAAAGCAAAACAATTTCTTTATAAAGCAATAGAAATCCAACCTAATAATGAAAATGTACTTAATAATCTTGGAACAATATTTAAAGAATTAGGAGAATTGCAAAAAGCAATAAATTATTTTCAAAAAGCAATTGAAATACAGCCTGTTCATGTACATGCACATAATAACCTTGGTATAGTACTTAGGGAACTAGGAGATTATAAAAAAGCAATTATTTGTTATAAAAAAGCCATCCAAATTAATCCTAATAATGCAGCTGCACATAATAATCTCGGAAACATACTAAGTGATTCAGGAAAATCTGAAGAAGCAATAAGTTGCTTTCAAAAAGCATTGAAAATTAATCCCGATTCAATTGAAGTTCAAGCAAATATTTCAAGCATTTATATTAACCAATTAGATAATTTAGAAAAAGCAATCAGTGTAAGCTATAAAACTCAAGAAAGGATTCGTAAAGCATTCATATTTAGTAATCAGAGAATATCTTTATATCGCCTCAAGCATGATTTACAACAAGCCCAATATCTTAAATCGAAGAATTATAAAATAAATGGAATTGATAGATTTCAAAAAATTGGTAATGAAATTTTAGGACGTAATGAAAATAAAGAAAATGACAATAATTTTAATCAAAAAATTTTATTGAATGATGACGAAATTAATTCTTTTTTACCTTTTTATAAAGCAAACCATATCTATCAAATATCAAAAATTTCTGAAAATTGCATTAATCCCCTTAATAATTGGCATGATATTGAAGAGGAATATTTTAATAGTTCTAAACAGATTATATATATTGACAATTTTTTATCAGATGAAGCTATTAAAGAACTTCGTGAATTTTGTTTAGTATCCAAAATTTGGAATAGAGAATATAATAATAAATATCTTGGAGCGTTTTCAGAACAAGGTTTTATCAGTCCAATACATTTACAAATTGCCGTTGAACTAAAACAAAAATTGCCTAAATTGTTTGGTAAGCATAAACTAGGCAGGTTTTGGGCATTTAAATATGACTCAACTCTTGGCAAAGGAATTAATGTCCACGCTGATTTTGCCTTACTTAATTTAAATTTTTGGATTACACCAGATGAATACAATAATAATAAAAATTCAGGAGGTTTAAAGGTCTATGACGTTCCTGCACCTCAAGATTGGACTTTTCATCAATATAACAAAAATGTTGACGAAATTTATAAATTTTTAAATGATAATAATGCAAACTGCAAAAATATACCTTACAAATTTAATAGGGCTGTTTTGTTTAATTCAGCCTATTTTCATGAAACTGATAAAATAAATTTCAAGGACGGATATGAATCACGCAGAATAAATATCACTTATCTCTTTGGAAATAGGTTAGTTAAGAAAATGAATTAGCTAATATTAATCTTGTCCCTATACTCTACCAATTGATACTTAACCTGTAAGAAAAAATTATACTGTATTAATTTTGACCCCTTTTAATAAAAAGTTACAAATCTGATTAGCTATCATTTCAGCAACAACAATTTGGGCTTCTGCAGTTGAGGCCGCTATATGGGGAGTTAATATTACCTTTGGATTTTTAAATAAGATATTTTCTTTGGCTGGTTCTTTTGAATAAACATCAAGCGCAGCTCCTGCAATCAGATTATTATTTAACGCGATACTTAAATCATTTTCTTCAACTATATTTCCGCGTGCTGTATTAATTATAATAGCACTGGGTTTCATTTTTTTATAGTGTTCCTTATTTATTAGAGGTTTGCCATCAGGGGTTGCTTTACAATGAAAGCTTATAATATCACTAGTTGCAATTAATTCATCAAAACTAACATTTTTAACATGTAGAAAATTTTTTTTTCTTGATTCTAAAGATTTAGAATTAACCAAAATATTCATATCAAAACCTTTGACCAAATCACTTAGTCTAGCTCCTACATTTCCAAAACCAACTATACCAAGAGTTTTTTTTGAAAGTTCACTGCCTTTAATATTTTTTTTTTCCCATTTTCCTTTATGAGTAGTATCATTTGCATAAGGAATTTTTCTTAATACTGATATAATTAAAGCTAAAGCATGTTCTGCAGTGGCATTCGTATTTCCACCCGGTGTATTCATAACCAACTTATTGTTTTCTTTTGCTGTAGATACATCGATATTATCTACTCCAGCACCAGCTCTACCTATAACTTTTAATTTTTTACCAGCCAAAATAATATTCTTTGTTACTTTTGTAGCTGATCTAACAACCATACCTTCGTATTCAGGAATGATTTTAATAATTTCTTCTTCGGATAAACCTGTTTTTACATCAATTGAAATTTTTTGCTTCTCAAATATTTTTTGAGCAACATTGCTCATTGCGTCTAATATTATAACTTTAAACATTATTCTTTACAGAATGATAAGCCCAATCGATCCATGGTAATAAAGCTTTCATATCATTATTTTGAACTGTTGCTCCACCCCATAATCTTAAACTAGGAGGTGCTTTAGGATAACCGTTAATGTCTTTGGCTATACCTTCTTTATCAAGTTTTGAAACTATTTTTTTTATTACATTTCTTTGTTCTTCTTCGTTAAATTTATTAAACCACTCATCTTTGATTACGAGTGTAATGCTAGTTGAAGATCTCGTGCTTTTATCTTCACACATAAACTTAATCCAATCACTACCATTAATCCAATTTTCAACAATTTTAAGATTTTTGTTTGAAATTTTTATTAACTCACCTGTTCCACCCACAGACTCTACCCAATTTAACGAATCTATTAAATCTTCAACACAAATCATTGATGGTGTATTAATGGTAGAGCCCTCAAAAATACCTTTAATTAACTTTTTTTTATTTGCCAATCTGAATAATTTAGGAATTGGCCATTTGGGAACATATGTTTCTAATCTTTTTATTGCACGAGGTGATAATGCTAACATTCCATGAGCAGCCTCCCCTCCTAAAACCTTTTGCCAAGACCAGGTGATTACATCAAGCTTGTTAAAGTCTATATCCATTGCAAAAATACCTGAGGTCGCATCACTAATTGTTAAACCTTCTCTATTATCTGGTATCCATTTTGCATCAGGAACTCGAACACCCGAAGTTGTACCGTTCCATGTAAAAATTACGTCGTTTTTAAAATTTATTTTATTTAAATCAGGAAGTTTACCGTAATCAGCTTCATAACTATTTACATTTCCAATTTTTAATTGTTCCAATACATCAATTATCCAATCTTTTCCAAAATTTTCCCAGGCCAAAACATCAACACCTTTACAACCCAAAAGAGACCACATAGCAGCTTCTAAAGCGCCAGTATTAGATCCAGCCATTATGGCTAAAGTATAAGAATCCGGTAATTTTAAAACTTGTTTTGATTTAACAATCGCCTCATTAAGTTTATTTTTACATTCTTTTGATCTATGTGATCTACCAACTGGAGTATTTTTTAAAACATTAAGGTCCCATCCTGGTCGTTTTGCACAAGGACCACTAGAAAAATTTGGATTTGATGGTTTGGTTAATGGCTTAACTAATATCATAATTATTCAAAATCGTATGCTACTAAACCGTCTAAAGGTTTTGGATCAAACCATGTTGATTTTGGTGGCATAGTTAATTTTTTATCAGCAAAATTTATAACATCCTCAATTTGTGTTGCAAATAGAGAAAATCCTAGTCTAGCTTCACCTGAATCTACTATTTTTTCTATTGATTCTAATCCATGAAAACCTGCGAGAAAATCTATTCTCTTGTCATATCTTGGATCTCCAATGCCCAAAATTGGTTCAAGTAAATAATAATGTAATAAATTTATATCTAAATTATTAATATGAAATAGATTTTCTTCAGGTTCTTTTTTTAATTTAATTGAATACCAATTTTCATCTAAATACATTCCAAATGATTTAGATTTATTTGGCTTATATGAAGAATTTTGTTTTTCTACAAAAAATTTTCTTTTAACCTGCTTGATAAAATCACTGACAGAATAACCATACAAATCTTTTATTAGTCGATTATAGTCAAGTATACGTGCTTGACTTTTTGGAAATACAGCTACCATAAAATAATTATAGGGTTCTCTTCCTGTGTGGTTTGGGTTTTGATGTTTTCTAATTTCAGACAGTTTTGACAAAGCCTCAATTCGATGATGACCATCTGCAATGTAAATTCGATTTATTTTATTAAATATTTCAATTATTTTAAGAACAGTATTTTGTTCATTTATAATCCAAAGTTCATGTTGGCACCCATCTAATGCTGCAAAAGAATATTTAGGTTTTAAAGTAATTTGTTCCTCGATTAACTTAGTTAATTTAATGTCATCGGGATAAATTACATAAATAGGTCCTATTTGAGCATTTAAATTATGTATTTGGTCAAACCTTTTCTGAGATCTTTCAAAATAAATTTCTTCATGTCCACGAATATGTAAATTATCATAAGCAGACAATTTTGCTGCACCAACTATTCCTACTTGAACATGATTTTTGTTTGAAATTTTATAAATATAAAAAGATTTAACATTATCTTTCATTAAGATTGATTTTTTTTTCATCAATTCAAATTGTTTTTTTGATTTAGTAAATATTTCATTTTGAGAACTTGAATTTTTAGAATCTGGGTTAAAAATATTTAAATAACTCCATGGGTTTTTTTTTTTATGATTTGTAATTATTTCTTTGGATAAATGATCGGTGCTCGGAATAGTTACAGATGAAACTTTTTCTTTGTTGGGCCTTAAACCCCTGAATGGATTTATAAAGTGCATAATAAACTATAAATAAAAAATTTTACTACGCTATCTTAGGTAAAGCTTCTAAGGCCTTATTTACTTCAGCTTCATTATAAACATCTTCAGCAAGTTTATTTTCAAAATAATCAGAATAAGCTTTCATATCAAAATGACCATGTCCACATAAGTTGAAAAGAATAGTTTTTGATTTGCCATTCTTTTTACATTCAATAGCTTCATCTATCGCACCTTTAATTGCATGTGTTGCTTCGGGTGCTGGTACAATACCTTCAACATTTGCAAATTTTACACCAACATCAAAGCACTCTTTTTGTCCAAAAGCTTTTGCATCGATAATTCCTAATTCTTTTAAATGACTAACCATTGGAGCCATACCGTGATATCTCAAACCTCCAGAATGCGTAGCAGGAGGTATAAATGACGAACCTAGGGTATGCATTTTGACCAAAGGTGTAAGATTACCCGTGTCTCCAAAATCGTAAGCGTATTTGCCTTTTGTTAAAGAAGGACAAGATCTTGGTTCACATGCAATAACTTTTATATTTTTTTTATCTCGAAATTTTTTACCAATAAATGGAAAAGCTAATCCTGAAAAATTGCTTCCACCACCAGTGCAACCAACTATTATATCGGGATAATCTCCCGCCATTTCCATCTGTTTTATCGCTTCATTGCCGACAACAGTTTGATGCATTAATACATGATTTAAAACACTTCCTAGAGAATATTTAGTAGTATCTTTTTGCGCAGCCATTTCAATAGCTTCTGATATGGCTATTCCGAGACTACCAGTGTTATTTGGATCTTTTTTAAGAATTGCCTTTCCTGTATTGGTTTCATTTGAAGGGCTTGCAACACATCTTGCTCCATATGTTTGCATTAATAACTTTCGATATGGTTTTTGTTCAAAACTGACCTTTACCATGTAGACATCTAGATCTATTTTAAAAAGTGAACAAGCTAAAGCAAGCGAACTCCCCCATTGTCCAGCTCCGGTTTCTGTTATGATTTTTTTTGTACCCTCTTCTTTATTATAAAAAGCTTGGGCTACAGCTGTGTTTGGTTTATGACTTCCTGTGGGACTCACACCTTCATATTTGTAATATATTTTTGCTGGCGTATCTAAATTTTTTTCAAGTTTTTTTGCCCTAAACAACGGTGATGGCCTCCACTGTTTATATATTTCTCTAACTGGTTCAGGAATCTCAATTTCTCTTTCTTGAGATACCTCTTGTCCAATTAACGCCATAGGAAATAATGGTGCTAAGTCATCTGGACCTATAGGTTTATGCGTGCCAGGATGTAATGGTGGCGCTAGTGGTTTTGGTAGATCAGCCGCGATATTATACCAGGTCTTAGGTATTTGATTTTCTTCTAATAAATACTTAATTTTATCACTCATAATTATTTGTAATTTGACTACATAAAAAAAAAAAAATCAATAACAAAATAGAATTAGAAATAGGTTAGTGGATACTTTTTTCATAAATTATCTCTTTTTTTTGTCAAGCTTCCGTAGCTAAGATAAAAGATTCAAAAAAAGTAAAATTAATTTCTGTTACCACAGATTGAAAGAACAAAGTAGGAATGTTTTAAAGTTTATCCACCTTTGGTTTAGATTGTTTTGTAAATTACATAACGTATAAAGATAGTTTTTTCATTTACTTAAAAAAATAATTTTTTTTAAAAATAACATTTCAATTCTAAATAATATTTATCAGATAATCTACCAAACTCACTTTGTATATTTGGATTCTGCCAGTCAGTACCATTAGGTCTATCTCCTATATTGATCTGGCCACCCGCTATGAAATCTACATTCTCTGTTATTGATTGAACAAATGAAAAATTGTGCTGATGAGAAGAATCAGCCCAAGCTAACTTAGCGTCGTATCGACCTATTAGTAATGGATTAAAGTCGTAGCTTAATGACACTCCACTAAGATGGTCGTTTAGTGAAGTACTCACTCCATTTTTATAACGAATATCAGAGGCATCTAGATTATTAGAATCTCCTATTCCGTTAAATAAATGTTCCGCTGTAATTTGTAGACTGTTGTTGAAACGATAATTAACACCTAAAACATTCATTAAATAATTTTTGAGTAAATTTCCTTGATACGATCCTGGCATCAAAATTTTCTCCGATCCCCATAGGTAAGTCATTTCATCATAAAAATTAACGGAGCCTATTTCGCCATCTATTTCAATTCCAATACGATGTCCTTCAGGTTCTCTTTTATACAACAATGCATAATCCGTATCTTGTACAGTCGTATAACCTCTTAACAGTAAACCCACTTCTTCTTCCAATCCCAACCGTTGGTAAGATTGCGCAGCAGTATTTTCTAAATAACTTCCAGATTGTGTTAGTGTTTTCTGTTTATTGATAACCATATTTACACCACCAAGATTACTGATTGCTTTATCTAATCTTAGAGCATCTATGCCAGCTTTGTATTCTTGGTTAAGATATGGCTCTCCATAATAATCAAAAAGATTCCAAAAGAAAGGTTTGCCAAAACTAACTGCAAGCCTACCAAAATGAATATCTAAATCTTGTGCTGCAAATTTAATATTAGCTCGATCAAGATAATAATAGGCCGCTTGATCGGTATCGGTTTTCTTTGTCCAATTATCATCGAGATCAACAAACAACATCGATGTATCTCTGTCGGTAACTCCAGTGTAAATATTAGAGTAATCATACGCTTGTACAGCGTGTAGTTCATATGAATACTCATTATGACTATCCGATTCAATAATAATACGAGCCACTGATGAAAAATCTCGTGCTATATCTTTATCAAAATAGGGCGCGAAACTATAATTGTCATAAAGTTTATAACCAGTTTGAATACTTCCGCTAATATCTATTAAGGAATCTTGCGCGAAAGATCGAAAGGGTAAAAAAATTAGAGCGATTAATAGAATCTTTATATATTTATATAAAAACATTAATAATAAAAATTATCTTTTTGTATATTTTTCTATATTTTCCGAAGATATCTGTTCATTGGTAATTTTGCCATCCTTCAGGACAATAACTTTTTTTGCAAATTTTATTACCGCAGGATCATGAGTTGAAAACAGAAAAGTTGTTTTGTTATTTTTATTTAATGTTTCCATTAACTCCAATAGCGATTGGGCCGTTTCTGAATCAACATTAGCTGTTATCTCATCAGCCAATACCAATAATGGATCAGAAACAACTGCGCGAGCAATTGCAACTCGTTGTTGTTGGCCACCACTTAATTCACGAGGAAATCTATGTTCAAGACCTTCCAAACCCATTTCTTGAAAAAAATGCATGACTTTTTCTTTTCGTTGAGAAATTGGTATCTCTTGTAGCATTAACACATATTCTGCATTTTCATAAGCAGTCAAAACGGGAAGTAAATTATAATTTTGGAATACAAACCCAATATGATTGCGACGTATGATGCTTAAAGCCTTATTTGATAAAGTATTAAAGTCTTTACCATTAAAATTTACTTCCCCACTTGTCGCTTTATCTAGGCCGCCAATGATGTTTAGTAGAGTACTTTTCCCACTACCTGAAGGACCCATCATTACTGAAAAATCACCTTCAAGTATATTTAATTCAATTCCTTGCAAGGCTTTTGTTATAACTTTTCCATGACCGTAATTCTTTATAACATTACGTAAAGATACAATTTCTTTTTTTGTATTCATGTAGATCTCAATACATCAGTAATTGAAATACGTGATATTAAATATATTGGTAAAATACTTAGTAATTGAACTGCAAGAAAGAAAAAAATGCTGATTTGTAAAATCAGAGGGATGGAAAATAAAGGTGTAATGATTGTATCCATTCCAAATCCTCCTACAGTCATATCTTCTGCTTTACCTCCAACTACATCCATCATGTCATAGCCTTCCGTCCATTTTGCGATACCAACACCCAACAAAGATCCTAAGGGACAAGCAATGAGTCCGAATAATATTGTTTCGATAAAAATTTGAAGTTTCAGTTCTATTGGTTGTGTTCCAATTGCCAATAGAGAGGCGAACTCCCTTCTGCGCTCAAGAGTTGACATTAAGATAGTGCTAAACATAGTAAAAAGCACAATGACAACCAGCAAAACCATAATGGATGAAATAGCAGTTCTATCCATACGAATTGTCGTTGCTACATCGGGCATTATTTGCTGCCAAGATAAAAACACTCCATTTTTTTTCGCTAGTGTTTTCTGCATTTCTTGAAGAAAGCGCTCGTGAGTATCAGGATTTTTTACAATAATACCTAACTGTGAAACATCATTGCTACTTAAACCTGCAACCATTCTAGCAATGTCGATATCACTTTGTACAAAATGACCATCAATCTCTTTAGATCCAGTTTTAAAAATGCCTTTGACACGAAATAATTCCTCGATTAATTCACCCTTAATATCGTTTGTAGTAAAAACAAATTTTTTCCCAACGTTGACATTGAGACTTTCTGCTAATTTGCTCCCCACGATAACCCAGCGACCATCTCCTTCTGATAAATATTCTCCTTCGACAATGGATTCTGGTAAATAAGAAATTGTAATTTCTTTTGATGGTTCTATCCCCATTAAAGATATTCCAACAGAACCTTTGGCTGTATGAGCTACACCCTGTAAATTTACTATTTGTTTTGTTAATAAAACTTCATCATTATTATTTAAAGATTTATTAATTACTTGGATATCATCCACCCAAAGATCATTAGAAGGTGAATTACGATAGTTGACATGTTCGTAAGTTACATGTCCTGCCATTAAACGCGCTACATCATCAACAAGTCCAGCGTAAAATCCCCACGCAATACATACAAAAAAAGTTGGGATTCCTGTGCCAATTAAAATAGAAAACAATGAAATTAATGTACGTCTTTTATTGCGCCAAATACTGAGCCACCCAATTTTTATGATCATTAATAATTTAGATTTCATGGTTTATAATGAATGGCCTCCACGGGTTTAATACGAGCTGCAATGCTTGCTGGATATATTGATGATAAAATACATACTAACATCAATAACACAACTGGGAGAAAAACAATCCCTGCAGAAACACTTGCTTTCCAAATTGGATCCATAACCACTCCCCCAAAAGACATATTCCCGGCGCCGGTAACATCAAATCCAAATTTTTGAAAATATAAAGCTCCACTTAATCCAACAACTACACCAATGACTGAGGCAATAATTGTCAGCAATAATGACTCTAAGGATACCTGTTTTAAAATTCGCCAGGGTGTTGTTCCAATTGCTCTAATGATTCCAAATTCTCTCATCCGGTCATATGTTGACATGATCATTGTGTTCATTAATCCAAGGCTTGCGGCAATACCAAATATTAAACTAAACAAGGTCCGCATAAAAACAATCATTTTTTCTGTCATCAAAGCAATGGTTGGCATCAGTTGCTGCCAAGTTTTTACATCTAAGCCTGTTGTCTTGGCAGATACAAGTTTTTGTATTTCTTCGGACTCAAGCCTTCCCTTTGAATTTAAAGCAATTTCATGAATTAAATTATTGGTAGAAAATAAAATATCAAAATCTTCTCTTAAAATCATAGCAGCTCCTCTATCAATGTTATCAGCCATATTTTTTAATATGCCTGCAACATAAAAAAGTTCATTACCTAACGAACCATCGGCGCCTTGAACAAACACTACCAATTCTGTTCCTATATCCGCTGCTATTGAGCTTGCTAACTTTCTGCCTAATACAATCTTATTTAAAGATGTATTAGTTAAAAAGTTTCCTTTATCAATGTGGTTAGCAAAATCAAAATGCTGAAGTTCCGACTCTGGGTTAATTCCCCAAAACTGCGTACCTGCTGATTTTGTTCCTGAAGAAATTAATCCAAATCCATAGCTTCGTTCGACCAAACCGATGTTATTTTCTTTTGCAACAGAATGTATTTCTTTTATATTTTGTAGTGATTTATATATTGAACGATCATCAAGATAGCCCTTGGCATGAACCTGCACCTCGCCAATAATTAAATCCGTCGTAGTAAATTTAGCCTTTTCAATCAATCCCACAATCATAGATTGAAAAACAATTAAAGCAGCAATGCATAAAGCTACAGCTGAGATTGTAACATTAGTCCTTGTTGGATTACGCCACAAGTTACGCCAACTGAGTTTTATTATTTTCATAAACTTTTTTACATTCCTTATTGTTGTAAATTACGTAAAGAAAAAAAATCATCATTAATTGGTAAATCAAATTGAATTTTTTTCCATTGAATGGCTGTTGACTCACCTGGTTCATCAACTGGAATCATTGACATCTGAGTTGGCATCATCTTACCGCTCATCATTTGAATATTTGTAAAATTTAGTGTACGAGAAAGTTGTAAATCTTCATCATAATAAATTATATGTAATGGAATAAAATCATCACGATAAACGATCACTTCTACTTTGCCCCAAACAACTGCTGCGTCCTTTTTTGGATAACATGAAATTTCTACAATATTTTTTTCCTCTCTTTCTCCTTCGTAGGTAATAGAAAAAGTATAATCTTTAACCATACGTGATTGTTTGACCAGGTCATCATTAGTAAAGTGTGATCCCATCCAAGAAGATGCCATCATGGATGAGGGAATTTTAACAACTCGCTTAACCTTAGGCATGTAGTTCCAAACATTATTGTCAACACGAAGTGTAGTAAGGCCTTTTTCTTTTTTTGGCTTTAATACTCTGATCAAATGCCTATCATCTCCTTTGGACCATTGCTCTAACGTAAGAGTTCTTTGCCAATTCGTTGTAGTCACTGATAAGGTAAGAGTGCCGTAACTTGTATTTGAACGATAAAGATCATCAACGCTATCAAGAATTTTTTCAGGATTTAGATTTGATGCAAAAGCAAAGCTGGAAAGAAAAACTTTAAATAATACACAAGTAGCAATAATAGTTAATCTCATCATAGTAGAAAACTGATCTAACAATATACTTATAATTGTAATCCATAATAAGCAAATTGATATTAATCAATGCATCTTCTCTGATATTTTACTCTAACAAAAAATTTCGGGAAAGTAGCTTCGTGCATTTCTTAGATATAAAACTATATCCAATGCTCATCCCTTCAATCTGAAAGTCGCTGATATCATCCGCTAAGGATGGGGTTTGGAGGGTGAAGAAGAGGAGGAAAAGGTATATGGATAAACATTTCATGGGTTTTCTAGCTTCAACAAAGGGCACGGGCTTATGAGAATTGTGGGTGATAATTTTTAATAATTGTCTTCAAAAAATTTTTGAAATTCAGAACTATTAATAACAACATTTAATGCATCCCATAAACCTGTTTTTTCTAATTCATCACTCCAATTCGAACAGTAAACTCTTATTATTTCTAAGGGTTTAATTTCAAAGAATATGCCTTCAGCATAAGATTTTCCAGTCTTATCATTGGGATAATAAGTTTTTGGGTCGTCTATTTTATTTGCTCTTGGTAAAAATTCTTCAATATCTTTAACAACTAATTTTTGTTTTTTTTTACAATCATTATAATTACCTTTAAAATAAATTAATCCTGTGAGGCTAGTCAATTTGTATTTATTATCATCAGGTTTCCAGCCAACTTTGACTCCATCATATAATTCAAATTTAGGAAGCTTGTAAAAAAGTAATTCTGCAAATTTATTATTTTTATAGTAAAAAATTTCTGCATCCTTTTTGGCTTGATCAAATTCAGATTCAGTAAAATGATCAAACAAACTATCACCAATGCTAATCCCTTCAATCTGAAAGTCTCGGATATCATCCGCCTGGGATGGGGCTTGCAACATTAAGACTGTAATTAATATTGTCAGTAGCTTTTTCATGCAAAAATTATACCTCAAAATTGGGACGCAATACAGAACGCAGTCATCTTGCAATTTCTTACTTTTTGCAAAAAATAAATATTGTAAACAAACAAAACGATGTAAAACGAGATCATTCGTATACCCAATACCTCGCATTTCTAAACCGAGGGTCACAAGTTAGAATCTTGTAGGGCGCGCCAATTCTAGAGCATATATCCAATATTTGTCGCTCTCCTGTCATACTGAAGAAAGAAATTAGACCACAGGGCACGAGATTATGAGGGCTGTGCGTGGTTATTAGTATGCATCATCTATTAAAAAATTTACAAATTCAATTAGTCTAACGCCAACTCTTAAATGATCTGTCGACTCATAACTTTTTGAATAGTCATAGCAACCTATGAATACCTCATCTTCTTTATCATTTAATAATGCGTAATCTGTTACAGTTCCTTCTGGATCATCATTGTGTTTATAAACGTACTTACCATAATCTTTCAACTCAGGTAATGCTTCTTTAATCTCTAGATAAATAGTTTTTGCTTTTTCATAACATTCCTCAATATTACTTCTATATTCAATTGAAGCAGAAACAGACTTGACTTTATACTGTTTATCATCTGTTAAAAAACTCACATATAATTTATCATATGTCTCAAGTTTTTTATTAAACAATGCAGTTGTATATTTTTTATTTTTATACCAATCCTGCATTCCATCTTTAATTTCTTTTTTGTTAAAAAAATCTAATAAGCTATCACCAATGCTTATACCTTCTATTTGAACATCTCTTATATCATCAGCCCAGGATGGAGCTTGGAGGGTGAAGAGGAGGAGAAAGAGGTATAGAGATAAACGTTTCATGAATTTATTCCCAGGCTTCATCATTAATCCATTTTCTGTATTCTATTGTACTAAGAAAGAATCTTAAATGATCAATATAATTATCTTTTCTAAATTTATCGCTCCACTCAATACACACGATTCGTGCGATTTCTCCTGTATGAAAAGCAAAGTCAGTGGAATAAATTTTGGATTCACCAGTTATATCTTCATCATGTTTTCTTGTATATGATCTAACCGTTGATAATTCACTAAAGAGTTCTGTTACTTTAGAAACTATTTCGTCTTTCTTTTTAAGACAACCGTCAATATTATTTAGAAAATCTAAAGCTGCTCCTAAATTATAAATTATATAATTTTTATCATCAGATTTAAAACCAAGAATAAGAGCATCATAAACTTCTAATTTTGAATAAGTGGATTCAATAGTTAAATCAAAAAATTTTTTGCTACCTGAATAATCGAGTCTGTAAAAATTTTTTATTTCGTCCTCACTAAAATAATCTAGCAAACTATCTCCGATGCTCATTCCTTCTATCTGAAAGTCTCTGATATCATCCGCCTGGGATGAGGTTTGTAGCGTTAAGATCAAAATCAGTATTGCCAGAAACTTTTTCATGCAAAAATTCTACTACAAATCCCTTGTCACAACCATGACACAACGCAACACAAGTTTTGATCATTTTGTTGAAGTATTTAATGACGAATGTTTGTTTTCTAAGGATTTTTGATAGAGCATCGGTTTTCTAAACCGAGGGTCAGAGGTTCGAATCCTCTAGGGCGCGCCATTTCTAGAGCATACATCCAGAGTTAGTCACACTCCTGTCACACTGAGAAATGAAATTAGGCCACAGGGCACGGGATTATGAGGGCCGTGCTCAATTTTTTGCAACTAACCAATCATTCAATTCTTTTGAACTTAAAACTACTTTAAAATTACTTTGGTATGGCATATCTTTATGCCAATCATAACATTCAATAAGAACTGCATCCTCTGATTGTTTGAAAATAAATACAGCCTGTCTTACTTTACTTCGTCCCGATTTATCAGCTCTATGTTTACCTTTTCGTACAGGTTTTTTTTCTTGATTTTTGAACATTTGTGAAAGTTCATTAATAACTTTATCCTGGTGTTTAAAACATGCTTCA
>QCSA01000011.1 GCA_003211695.1 Pelagibacteraceae bacterium AG-464-P07
AAAAAAACACAATCTTTCTGAAAAGATAGTTTCTTCTAATAGATCAGATTTTGTAAATAAAAAAGTACTTGAATTAAAAATAGTGGATGATTCAAGTTCAGATACCCAAAAAATGATTAAAGATTCTGATCTAATTATAATTGCTACTCCGTTAAGTAGTTATGAAAATGTAATTTTAAAAATCAAAAATTCTTTAAAAAGTGGAATGATATTAACCGACGTTGGATCAGTTAAAGAAAGCGTGATTAGTTTAGTAGAAAAAGTTATACCCAAGGATGTTTCATGGATTTCATCTCATCCGATTGCTGGAACAGAAGAAAGTGGCCCTGAAGCTGGATATTCGGAACTTTTCATAAATAGATGGTGTATTCTTACTCCAAGCAAAAAAGCAAAAGAAAAAGATATCAATACACTCAAATTATTCTGGAAAAAAATAGGAAGTAAAGTTGATATTATGGATGCAAAACAACATGACTATATTTTATCAATTACGAGTCACATCCCACACTTGGTAGCATATAATATTGTAAATACATCAATTAATATTCAGGATGAAAAACAATCTGCAATTGTCAAATATAGTGCAGGTGGTTTTAGGGATTTTACAAGGATTGCAGCATCTAATCCAATAATGTGGCGAGATATATTTATCCAAAATAAAACAAATACATCAAAAGCGATAGAAAAATTTATTGCAAATCTTGAAGATTTAAAAAATGCAATAGAAAATGAAGATGGTAAAAAATTAGAAGAAATTTTTATAAAAACAAAAAGAATCAGAGAAGAAATTATTAAAGCTGGACAAGATGTAAGCAAACCTGACTTTGGAAGATAAACTATTTTTCTAATATTTTTAACAAAGGCAAAAGCTCATTCTTGTACTTTTGCCATGATTTTACTGAGTTTTTATAAATAGGTTTTCTAGCTTGTGCAAAACTGGCTGTAGTAATACCTCTTTTATTTTTATAAAAAGTAAGACAATTTTTATCCCAATCCAAATTACAAAAATCTAATAATTTTTTTGATTCAAACTCTTGATTTTCCACTAACTTTTCATACGAGATATCATAAATAAAATCTGGAAGCAGTTGTTTCCAAAATTTTATAAGATTTTGATAAAGTTTATGATATTTGCCTACTTCTTCTAAATTATAAGAAAAATTAAGTTGACCTTCGAAAACGTTTTTAAATAAAGATAAACAAATATCTTTCGGATCTCTTGTACAATGAATTATTTTAGATCTAGGAAGGATTAATTTTATTAAACCAATCCATCTAAAATTCAATGGTGCTTTATCTGTGATATAATTTTTATTTGCATTAAATCTATCTAAATTTTCTATATATTTTGTTCCCATATTATTAAAAAAAGCCTGGTCTTTGATATTAAATTTTTTGGGAAATTTTATTTTATCATTAACTAAAAAATTTTCTCTAATAATTTGTGTCAAGTCTTTTAGTTCACCTGCGCCATACACATTTTTGTGGTTTGCGATTATTTGCTCTACCATAGTTGTTCCGGATCTAGGCATTCCTAGAATAAAAATCATTTTGCTGCTTTTGTTACCCATGTTATCAAGATTTTGAAAATTGATATTTGAGAAAGAATTTTTTATGTTTTCAAATAGTGTAACATCATCGTTTATTTGATATTTTGTAGCATCTCTTCTTATTTTGTTACCTAATTTATAATTTTCGAATGACTTCTTATAATTCTTAATATCTTCATATGCTTTACCAAGACTAAAGTACAATTCTATTTTTTGAGAATTATTTAATGATTGATCTTTTATTTTGTTTTCCATGCTTTTCAGATGAGGATTATTGATATCATATTTTAATGACATGCTTAGACTTCTGTCAGCTCGAGTAAATTTAGGATTAATTTTTAAAACCGATTCAAATTGCTTTTTTGACTCTTCAAACTTTCCAATAGCTTGGTACGCCATTCCCAAGTTGTGGTGTATTATATAGAGCTTGTTGTCAATACTTAGTGCAAGTTTATAGTTTTTAATTGCTTCCTCAAAATTGTTTAATTCTTTCTTTATATTTCCTAAATTACTTATTGCATGTGTAAATTTAGGATTTATTTCTATAGCTCTTTCAAAATAGGATTGAGCATTTTTTAAGTCACCCATAGCATGATACGTGTTGCCCAAGTTGTTTATGGCAACAAAAAAATTAGGATTAATTTGAATAGCAATTCTGTAATATTTCATTGCTTCAGGAAATTTTTTTTGCGACTGTAAGCATAAACCGAGCAAATTGTAAACTGCTAGGTAATTTGGAAATTTTTTAATTAATTTTTTTGCTTTTACTTCAGCAGATATATAATCCTCTGTCTTAAAATAATTTAATATTATTTGTGCTTCTCTTTCTGCTTCTTTTTTTAAGTTATCCATAATTAATTTGTTCTTCTTATTCCAATTACTTTCAAATTTGCAGTTTTTTCAATTCTCTTAATAGTGTAATTTATGTTCATAATTAAGACTTTTTTTGATGGCCCATAAGCATGTATTAATTTGTTTTTAGATAAGATAATTGCGACATGACCTCGCCAAAAAATTAGATCATTTTTCATAATATTTTGCAATTTAATTTTTTTTTTAAAATAATTTAGTTGATCTTTTGTATCTCTTGGACAAAATTTGTTATTGAAATTAAAAAATAATTGTACTAAAGCAGAGCAATCCACCCCATTAAAATTTTTTCCTCCCCATTTATATTTTCTTCCTTCAAACAAATTGATTTTTGAAAAGATATTTTTATTTTTATAATTTATGGGTTTAAGATCTTTTGTTCTTATCCACTGATTTTCAAATTTGGTGAAGGAACCATATTTCTCTTTTGTATAAATTTTTGAGGAAAAGGTTAATTTTTTGTTTTGCTTAGTTTTACTAGAAGGTTTTCCATAGACGTTTGCCGCTAAAACTGAAACTTTATGTGTTGGTTTAAATGTGTGAGCAAATTTTTTTTTTATTATGAAACCAACATAGTTATCGGTATGTAATTTTATTTTATACCAATTTTTATATTTAGAAATTATTTTAAACTTTTCACCATATAAAATTTGAGTAACTAAGTCAGATTTAATGGACTTTTTATTATAAACATTAATTATATTATAATTACTAAAATAATTACTGTTCACGTAGATTTAATTTATCTTTTATTATCCATAGAAAAATTAAAGAGGGAATAACCATTAGAGTAGTAATTATAAAAAAGATTCCCCAATCATTGTGTAAGTTTTCAGGACTATTCAAGAATTCAAGTTTATCAACCACAAATCCCGAGAAAGCTGAGAAAACATTTTTTCCAAATGTCGCTAATGAGGCCATTAATGCATAATGAGTTGCTGTATAAGTTCGATCTACTAAAATTGAAATGAATGCTACAAAAACAACTGTTGAAATAGCTGCTGTCATTTCATCAAGGATGACTGCTGTTGCAAAAAGTAATTCTGATTTTCCGTACCAGGCTAGAGCTGAAAAAAGAAGATTTGTAGAGGCCATAAGTATACCAGCAATAATCATTGCTTTTACCAAACCAGAACGTATTGCAAAAAAACTGCCTACCATAGTAAAGACTATTGTAATAACGTAACCATATCCTTTTGAATAAATAGCAATATCTCTTTTAGAAAAGCCCATATCATCATAGAAAACTATGGACATTTTTCCAAGAAATGCCTCTCCAATTTTAAAAAGAAATAAAAAAATAATGATATATATTCCTATTTTCATTCCTTTGCTTTTGAAAAAACTAACGAACGGTCCAGTGATAGTTCCTATAATCCAAGCAAATATATTAGTAATTGAATTAGATGATCCTAATTTATTTACAATAAATTGATCTGTTTTTTTTTGTTCAATTTGTTTTTCAGTCGAGTGTTCTTCTGGAACAAACATTAAAGCAATATTACATGCAATAATTATTATTGTGAGTAAAAGAAAAGTAATTTGCCAGAAATTTTGAATACCAAGTTCTTCAAGGTAGTGGGCAATAAACAAAGTTATCATTCCTCCAATTTTATATCCAGTAAACCAGCCTATTACCATTACTCCCGCACCCGCGGACATTGATGCACCCTCTGTTTTTCCAATTTGTTCAATTCTCAATGCATCTGTTACAATATCTTGAGTAGCTGATGCAATTGCTATGGTTAATCCAACTAGTCCAACAATCCATATATTTTCCTTTGGATTATTTAAACCCCATAAAACTAAACTTATTAGGATAATTAGCTGCATGATTACAATCCAGCTTCGACGATGACCAATTTTGTTAGTTAACCAAGGAATACGAATTCGGTCAACAAGTGGAGCCCATAACCAATTAAATCCATAAGTTACACCAATTAAAGATATAAACCCAACCTGACTTCTGCTGAATTCATTATCTCTTAACCAAAGAGTAAGGGCAGTATAAATTAGTACAAATGGAAACCCCTGAATTATTCCTAATAGCAAAATTCGAGCCATTCTTTTTTCAAAGTAAAGAGAGAGAGTTTCTAATAATGATTGTTTTTTATATATATCCATAAAAAAAATTATAATTTTTTTTAGCTTTTCCAAAAGCCTGGAAAGAACAATACTAACAAAGTAAATATCTCCAGTCTACCCAATAACATTGCAAAACTTAAAATCCATTTTGCAAAATTAGATAATTCTCCAAAATTACCGCTTGGTCCTATCATTTCGCCAAGTCCAGGACCAACATTTGAAATAGCTGTTGCTGCACCTGAAAAAGAAGTAATAAAATCCAATCCAGTAAAAGATAATAACATTGCAACTAGGAAAAAAATTAAAAAATACAAAAAAATAAAAGATATGATTGAGGATATGAAACGTCTGTCAATTTTTTCTTTATTGTAAGATATAGGAAAAACTCCTCTTGGATAAATTGATTTTTTTATTTCGTTAACTATGAATAACCATAAAATTTGGATTCTAAAAATTTTGATTCCACAAGTTGTTGAACCAGCACATCCACCAATAAACATTAATAGTAAAAAAAATACTAACGAAAAATGACCCCAGAGATTAAAGTCTGAAGTCACGTAACCTGTGCCAGATAAAATTGAAACTACATTAAAAGCTGATATTCTTAAATTAGAAAAAAAATTTCCATGATCTTTTATTAACAAGTTAAGCGTTATTATAATTGTAGATATTAGACAAATATAGATTAATCCTTTTATTTGAACATCTTGAAAAAAAATTTTTTTGTTTCCAGCAAGGTATTTTAGATAAGCTATAAATGGTAAGCTTCCTAATATTATAAAAATAATCGACACAATTTCTATTTTTGGATTTTGAAAATAACCTATTGATTCATTATGAGTTGAAAACCCTCCTGTTGCGATAGTTGTCATTGCATGAGCTATGCTATCAAAAATGTTCATTCCCGAAAAAAAATATGCAATTGCACAAGCAGCACTAAGAAAAAAATAGATAGAAATAATATTAAAAGCTATTTCTTTGGTTTTGGGTAGAATTTTTTCAGTTGTATCTCCGCTTTGCATTTTAAATAGCTGCATTCCACCAACATTCAACAGAGGCATTACTGTAATTGCCATTACGACGATACCAATTCCACCAAGCCACTGCAGTGTTGATCTCCATATAAGAATTGCTTTTGGAGTATTATTTAAATCTCCTATAACGGTAGATCCAGTGGTTGTTATTCCAGACATGCTTTCAAAGAAAGCATCACTAAATGTCAATTCAAGGCTTGAAAAGATAAATGGTAAAGATCCAAAAGTAGCAATACCAATCCAGGATAGAGACGTTAATAAAAATGCTTGTTGTAAATTTAACTTTTTATTTTGATCCAAATTTGAAAGTAAAAAAAGGGTACCTATGAACATGGTTACTATGGAGGAATAAATAAAAGTTCCATTAAATTCATCATAAATTATCTGAACTATTACTGGAGATATCATGAAAAAACCCAAAATAATTAGTAATATTCCAAGTGCAAAAAAAACTGTTTTATAATTAGTCATTTTGATGAAAACAATATTTTATGGTGTATAAATTTCAACACAATAAGGAATAAATATATCTATATTTTTTAATGTAAATTTTATAAGTCTGTTAATCGTGATTGATAAATCTATAATTGAAAAAACCACTTCATGGCCTTTTGTTGAAGCTCGTAAATTGATTGAAGATAGGGAAAGTAATTTAAAAAAAAAAGGAAAAATTACTTTACAAACTGGCTACGGACCCAGTGGACTTCCACATATAGGAACTTTCGCAGAAGTTGCGAGAACAACTATGATGGTTAATGCAATTTCTCATTTAACCGATATTCCAACTGAAATAATTACTTTTTCTGATGATATGGATGGATTAAGAAAAATACCTGATAACATACCTAATCCAGAAATATTAGAGAAAAATTTGAGCAAACCTTTAACTAGTATTCCAGATCCATTTAAAAAATATTCAAGTTATGGAGAGCATAATAATGAAATGTTAAAAAGTTTTTTAAACAAATTTAAATTTAATTACACATTTAAAAGTTCAACTCAATTATACAAATCAGGTCAATTTAATGATACTTTAGTATTAGCACTAAATAAATACCAAGAAATTATAGATATTGTTATTCCTACACTTGGAAAAGAAAGACAAAAAACTTATAGTCCTTTTCTTCCCTTATGTCCAAAGACAGGTAAAGTTTTGGAGATTCCTGTACTAGAAATTATTAAAGACAAAAATACGATTGTATTTGATAACAAAGGAGAAAAAATTGAAGCAAGCATTTTAGATGGCAACTGTAAACTTCAATGGAAAGTTGATTGGGCTATGAGATGGTATGCTTTAGATGTTGATTATGAAATGTACGGAAAAGATTTAATTGAGAGTGCAGTTGTATCTGGTAAAATTTGCAAAATTCTTGGAAAGAAAAGTCCAAATGGTTTTCCTTATGAATTATTTTTAGATGAAAAAGGTGAAAAGATATCTAAATCTAAAGGTAATGGCATAACAATTGGAGATTGGTTGAAATACGCTTCACCTGAGAGTTTATCATTATTTATGTATCAAAATCCCAAAAGAGCAAAAAAGTTGTATGCAGACGTTGTTCCTAAAGCCGTAGACGAATATTTAACTTGCATAGATAAATTTGATGAACAAGATATTCAACATAGATTACTCAATCCGGCCTGGCATGTTCACAACGGAAATCCTCCCAAAGAGAAATCTATTATGCCGTTTTCTGTTTTATTAAGCTTAGTTGGAACAAGTAACGCAACAGATAAAGAAGTATTATGGAAGTTTATAAAAAAATATAAAAAAGACATTAAGGTTTCTGATCATCCAATTTTAGATAATTTAGTTGAATATGCTTTAAGATATTTTGTGGACATAGTTAGGCCAAAGAAAAAATATAGAAAACCTAATGAGAAAGAAAAAAAAGCTCTGAAAGATTTAATAAATAGATTAAAAGATTGTAATGACCAAATGGATCCTGAAGCTATTCAAACAATTGTTTATTCAGTGGGGAAAGATAATGGGTATAAAGAAAACTTAAGGGAATGGTTTAAAGCAATTTATGAAATAATTTTTGGAGATCAAGATGGTCCAAGAATAGGATTTTTTATAAGTTTTTTGGGTATAAAAGAAAGTATGGAGCTGATTAATAAGCATATTAGATAATGTTTTCTATTTTAAGACCATTTTTATTTAACATAGATCCAGAAACCGCTCATGATTTAGCTATTAAATCCCTTAAGTTTAATCCTCTTCCTAGCAAAATGTTTGAGGTTGAAGATGAACAAATGTTAAAAATTCATTTACTAGGAAAAAATTTTCCCAATCCGATTGGCTTGGCAGCAGGTTTTGATAAAAGTGCAGAAGCTTACAATTCGCTATTAAGATTAGGGTTTGGATACGTAGAAGTTGGTACAATTACACCATTAAAACAATTTGGAAATCCAAAACCACGAGTATTTAGACTTAAAGACGATTATGCTTTAATTAATAGATTGGGATTCAACAATGATGGAATTGAAACAATAAAAAATAGAATTAAATCAGATGGTAAGAAAGGTATATTGGGCGTCAATATTGGACCTAACAAAGAAACTAAAGATCAAAAAAATGACTTTTGTTTAGGGTTAAAAAACTTTTTTGATATAGCGGACTATATTACTGTAAATATTTCTTCACCAAATACCGAAGGTTTAAGAGATTTTCATGATCAAGAAAAACTTAAAGATCTTTTACTGGCTCTTAATAAAATAAAAAAAGAAAACAAAACGGATATTTCACTATTATTAAAAGTTTCTCCAGATATTGAAGATAATCATATTTCCGAAATTGTAGATGTGGCAACAAATAATGATATTGCTGCGATTATACTTACAAACACTACGAATGTTAATAGAGACAATTTGAAAAGTGAATTTAAAAAGGAAAAAGGAGGGCTTTCAGGAGAACCTTTGCAGCAAATATCAACTAATATGATTAAAAAATTTTATAAACAACTGAATGGTAAAATTCCTATTATAGGGGTTGGTGGTGTTAATTCAGGTAAATCCGCTTACGAAAAAATTATTGCCGGAGCATCATTGTTACAGCTTTATACTGGTTTTATTTACAGAGGACCATCAACAGCAAAAGATATCAAAAAAGAATTAATTCAAATTTTAAAAGCCGAGGGAATAAACAATATAAAAGAAGCTATAGGTAAAGACGTATAATGTTATCCTATATTACCCAATGATGGAAAATATTCTAATATAAAAAATCCTAAAACTTGTAATTGACCAGTCAAAATTGCTATTCCAGTTAATAATAAAATAGCTCCACCTATTTTTGTGATTGTTGATATGTATTTTCTAAAACTATTAGAAAAAAACAAAAATTTATCTATTAAAACTCCAGAGATAATAAAGGGAATTGCTAAACCCAATGAATAAAATGAAAGTAATAATATGCCTTTGCTAATGTTTTCTTCTATTGCAGCTAAAGCTAAAATTGAACCAAGAACGGGGCCTATACAAGGAGTCCAACCAAATCCAAAGGCCGCACCAACAATAATTGGAAAAATTAAATTGTCATTATAATTTTTGGTAAAAAATCTTGTTTCTGAATTTAATATTTTTAAATTAATCAATCCAATAAATTGCAAAGAAAACAATATTATAATTATGCCTGCAATAATTCTTAGTTGGTTTGAGTAGCTAATTAATAATTTTCCAATAAAAGAAGCTGTAATTCCAAAAGAAATAAAAACAATTGAAAATCCTATTGAGAAAAAAATTGTTTTTAATAAAACTGATTTATTGTCTTTAATAATTTCATCAAGAGCTTGACCTGAAATATAAGAAATATAACCTGGTATTAAAGGTAATACACATGGAGATAAAAAACTTATAAAACCAGCTGAAAAAGCTACTAATAAATTCAAAATCACCAAGCTGCTTTTTTTAATGAATGTTTTTTCTTATAATTACTTGCAGATCTTCTGATGATGGAAGCTAAAATTCCTAATCCAACTGCAAGAAAAATGCAAAATAAACCATAAGAAGCTGGAAAAGTATTTGATAATTCTATTAATGATACATACAATTGATTCATTTCAACTAGATTTGAACTATTATTATTTAATATATTTTTATGATCTCTAAAAAAAGTATTATAAGCAACTGCAATACCAACTAATAGAAAAAGAATTGCCATTAAAGTCTTTAACTCTGAGGCTTTCAAATATTCACCAACTTTAATTCCTAGTTGGATTCCAATAATAGAACCAGATATTAATATAATTACCAGAACTATATCAATCGATTGATAGTTAAAAGCATGCAAGATTGTTACAAAAGCGGTGACAAATATTGTTACAAAAAGAGACGTTCCAGGAACTAATCTTGTTGGCATTCCAATAATGTAGATCATTGCTGGTACCAGTAAAAATGCTCCTCCTACCCCCATAATTGATGCAATAAATCCTACTATTAAACCTAAAATTATAGGTGTTAAAGCACTTTCATACAATTGAGATTTTTTAAACTTCATTCTAAATGGTAATCCGTGTATCCAATAATGAGAATGCAATTTTTTTTTCAAAAAAATCTTTTTTCTTGCCCTATCTATTTCGGCAACTCCTTCGACCAACATTAAAGTTCCAATTATTGCCAAAACATACATGTAGGATAAAGAAATTATTAAATTTATTTTTCCAATTTCTTTAAAATAAGTAAAAGTAAATATTCCTATAATTGTTCCAGCTATCCCACCCAAAACTATCATAAAACCCATTTTGTAATCTAAAGTATTTTTGAACCAGTGTGTTAATGAACCTGATGTAGAAGATGCCAAAATGTTGTTGGCTTCATTCGCTACAGCATAAGAAGGAGGGATTCCTAAAAAAATTAAAAAAGGGGTCATTAAAAAACCACCTCCAACACCAAAGATTCCTGACAAAAAACCTACAATGAAACTTAATAATAATATTATAAATATATTTATTGAGACCTCAGCTATTGGTAAATAAATTTCCATTACATTTATATTTTTTGATAATTAATCCTGTAAAATATTTATGTCAATGTTAATTTATAAACTTGACCTTGATGAAGACAGCATCTATACCGTCATTCAAAAGAATAGAGTTATGTCAAGAAAATGTGAATTAACGGGAAAATCTCCCCTAAAAGGTCATAAAGTGAGTCATGCCAATAATAAAACTAAAAGAAAATTTTTGCCAAACTTAAAAAAAGTCACTTTTGTGAGCAACATATTAAAAAAAAATATTAAATTAAATGTAACAAACTCAGCTTTAAGATCAGTAGATAAAAAAGGTAGTATAGATTTATTCTTAAAAGATGTAAAATTTGTTAATCTTTCCCCAAGAGTAAAAAAAATAAAAAAATTATTAATAGCAAAAAAATAGTACAAGGATCACAAATGAACAAGCTGTTCTTGGCGTTATCTTTTTTTATGGGATCCGTTGTATTAGTCTCGAACTATTTAGTTCAATTTCCAATTAAATATTACGGTTTGGAAGAAATTTTAACTTATGGAGCCTTTAGTTATCCAGTAGCTTTTTTGATTACCGATTTAGCAAACAGAAGATATGGTAAATTAATTGCAAAAAAAATTATTTATTTTGGGTTTTTATTGGGAGTACTTTTAACACTTTATTTTTCAACAAATTTTTCTGATTTAATTTCAATTAGAATTGCAATTGGATCTGGAACAGCTTTTATAACAGCACAACTTATTGATGTGCAAATTTTTGATAAACTTAGGCAAAAAAAAATGGTTTATTGCTCCTCTGACTTCATCTTTGGTAGGTTCAACAATTGATACATTTATATTTTTTTCAATTTCCTTTTATGGAACAGGAATAAATTGGATAAGTTTGTCTTTAGGTGATTTGGTAGTCAAAATTTTTGTGGCATTGCTAATGCTAATACCATTTAGAATTTTGATGTCTTTAATTATAGATGTTTCTTCTCTTAAAAAAACAATTCCAAATTAATTTTTGATGAATCTATAAGCAAGGATTTTATAAACAAGCTTGGCAGCCAAAAAATTATACATATCAAAACCTTTAATGGGTGCAAGCTCATTTATATCAGCCCCAACTATTGTAGAATTTTTTGCTGCAATTTTAATTATTTTTATCGTTTCATCCCAAAATAACCCTCCTGGCTCCGGAGTTCCGGTAGCTGCCATGACACTTGAATCAAAACCATCAACATCAAATGTTAAATATACCGTCTTGTTTTTAATTAATTTTTTAAATAAATTTAAATTCCATTTATCCTTATCTTTTGCCCAGAAAATTTTAATTCTTTTATTATTTTTTTTTAAAAAAGAGATTTCCCCAACAGAAATATTTCTAATCCCAAGAGATATTACATTTACATTTTTGTAATCTAAACACCTTCTTATTGCCGACGCATGCGAAAATTTATTTTTATTGTAACTTTCTCTTAAATCAGCATGGGCATCAAAATGTAGTAGGCAAACATTTTTATATCTTTGAACAAAAGGAATAATGCAGCCTGGTGTAATGGAGTGTTCTCCACCCAATACTAAAGGAAAAAGTTTTTGGTTTAATAAGCTATTATTTATTTTAGCAATTTGATTTATAGCGTCTTTTATATTTTTCTTTATAGGAAATGGTTTGATGGTTTTTATTCCAATTTTTTTATAGGGTTCACAATTTAAATCTTCATCAAATAATTCTACTTGATGAGAAGCTTTTATAATTTCTTTTGGGCCATTTTTTGTTCCCAAACCATAGCTTACGGTTTTTTCTAAACCAAAAGGTACAATCACGGCTTTTACTTTGCCACTAAACTTATTATCAGTTCCTAAAAAACCTTTTTTATTTGATAAATATTTCAATTTTTATCCGAATAACTTTGAGAAATTTTTTCTTTCTCGTTGCTTCCAATATCCTCGGTGATATGCATCACTTGCAATTAAAGGTAGAATGCTTGTTGCCTCTGCAAAAACCATTTGTTCTTTAGAAATGTTAACTTTACCCCAAGAACTTGCTTCTTTTAGAGTTGAACTGCTACAAGCACCATCTCTGGTATCAGCAACAGTTATTTGTACTGCATATTTATGCATGTCTACCTTTTTACCTAATAGTTCGGCACAAATAACCGTATCTTGAATAAAATTTTTTGGAACCCCTCCACCAATCATTAATAACCCTGAAGTTTTTGATTTAATCTTTATTTCAGTAAGTTCCCTAAATTCTCTTACTGAATCAATGGTTAAATGATTATTTGGATTTTTTTCTTGATGCATTACCAAACCAAATCCTGCACTCGAGTCTGTAAACGCTGGACAAAAAATTGGGATATTATTTTCATAAGCAGTCTCAATAAGGGAATTTTTCTTTTTTGAATTACTTTTTAAATATTTACCAATTTCTCTTATAAACTCTCTAGATGTATAAGCTTTTGGGCTCAGGTTATCAGCAATTTCACAAATGGTTTTATCACAAATTTGTAATTGTTTCTCATCAATATAAGTATCATAAATTCTATCAATTCGATTATCTCGAAGTTCAGTATCATCTTGAAATTGAGAACCTTGATAATGTTTGAATCCCAAAGCTTCAAAAAAATCCATATCGATTATAGAAGCCCCAGTTGCAACTATAGCATCCACCATATTGTACTTAGCTAAATCTGAGTAAATTTGCATACAGCCCCCCGCAGAAGTTGATCCGGCAAGTGTTAAAAAAATTGAACATTCTTTATCTTTAAGCATTTCACCGAATATTTCTGAAGCCTTAGCTGTATCTCTGGAAGCAAAAGACATTTTGCTCATTGAGTCAATAATTTTTCTGGAATCAAAAGATGTAATATCTATATGTTCAACTGGCTTATCTAAAAAGTTTTTTTTATTATGACCAATCTTCGATTTTGAATTGAGCATTAGGCAACAAGATATTTTTTGGCATCTTCTTTTTCATACATCGATATTATTGCCTTGTCTTCTACTTCAAATATTTGATCAGAAAAAAATCCATTAAATTTTGTTCTAAACGTAATGCCATAAGCACCAAGTTGTCCTAATTCTATGTAATCACCCTCTTTAATATTGTTTGGTAGTATAAAAGGGCCCTTCATGTAATCCATACTATCACATGTTGGACCATAAAAATTAAATGCCGTAAGTTTTTTTGAAATTATTCTTCCATTAGGAATCATTCTAGCTGGAAATACAATATTTGGAAAGCCAGCATCAAATAAACTTCCATAAGTTCCATCATTGATATAAAGTTTTTGTTTCTTTCTTAAAACTACTTTAACAATTGTGGATCCACTTTCCGCAACCAAAGCTCTTCCTGGCTCGCACATTAATATTGGTTGCTTTTCTAATTTTAGATTAGCTAAAGCTTTTTTTATTTCGAATATATAATTACTCAATGATTGCGGTCTCAAATCAGGATAAATTGTTGGAAAACCTCCTCCAATATCTATAAAATCTGGGATTATATTTGTTTTTTTTATTATGTTTCTAATTTCACCAATACCTTTTGTATATGATATTGGGTGCATGCATTGAGAACCTACGTGAAAACTTAATCCTACTTTTGCAGAATGATCTTTTGTTAGTCTGAAAAGACCTAAAGCTTCAGAACTAAGTGCGCCGAACTTTTTTGATAAATCAATTTCTGCATGTTCATTGGAAATAGAAATTCTAACAAATAAATTTAAATCTTGAGCATTGTCTGTAGCTTCAATTATTTTTAATAATTCATCTTTAGTATCTAGAGCAAAGTTTTTAATATTGTAGTTAAAGTATGCCTCTCTAATATGCTCCCTGCTTTTAATAGTATTCATATAAAAGCATTCTGCATCAGGAACATTTTTTTTGATTATTTTAATTTCTTCTATGGAGGCAATATCAAATTTATCAATTCCACCTTTTTTTATTTCTTTTATGACTTCTTCATGTGGATTGGTTTTAACTGCGTACAGTACTTTTCCAGGAAAATTTTTAGTAAACCAGTTACTAGCTGTCTTGATAGAGTTTTTTCTTATACAGTAAATTGGATCTACAGGCTTTAATTCATTAACTATTTCGTCAACGTTTTCAAACTTCTGCATCTCATATGCCCCCTAAAAAAAGTTACACTAAAGTATCTTAAAAAATTTATTAAAATTTTTCTCTTTTTTTTCCAATTAAAGTAATAGTTGCTCAATGTAAAGAAAAAATTTTAGCCTTGGGTTGGGGATAAATATTTCTATTTACGAACCGATATGAGTTAAAGTAATATAATTTGTCAAATGGTCGAAATAATTAAAAGAATAAGCGATTTTCAAGATAAATCGCTACTTATCGTAGATGATGATAACCCTTTTAGGGATAGATTGGCTCGTTCTATGGAAAAAAAAGGATTCAAAGTTACGCAAGCCGAAAGTGTAAAATCTGCTATTCAGAAAGCTAGAGAAAATAAACCCGCATTTGCAGTGATTGATTTAAGGTTGGGAGATGGAAATGGACTGGAGGTTGTAAACGAGATTCAGAAATCAAAAAAAGAAAGTAGAATCATTATGCTCACAGGTTATGGAAATATCCCAACAACAGTAGCTGCTATTAAGGCTGGAGCAATCGACTACCTTGCTAAACCAGCAGATGCAGAAGATATAGAAACGGCCCTATTAGCTGATCCTAATAAAAAGGCCTATCCGCCAGATGATCCAATGTCTGCTGATCGAGTAAAATGGGAACATATTCACAGGATATTTGAATTGTGTAATAGAAATGTTTCAGAAACTGCTAGACGTTTAAAAATGCATCGAAGGACTCTTCAAAGAATATTATCCAAGAAATCACCTAGATAATTTTTTTTAATTTCTTAATGTAAGGAGATAAAATTACAAGAAGCAATAATTTAAATAATTCTGCTAGCAAAAAGGGTTGAGCTCCAAATTTATAAATTGGTTTGTCCCAACCAATTAAATAACCTAGCCACAGTAAACCAAATATATAAATGAAACTTACTGCAAACAATAGTTTAATAAAAATATATATAAAATTTTTTTCATATTTAAAATAACCTGCTAAAGAAACTGCTATTAAAAATCCAATAAGGTAACCCATTGTAGGACCGGCAAAATATATGAGACCAATTCCTTTTTCCGGTGAATTAGCAAATACTGGTAAACCAATAATTCCTTCAAATAAATATAAACTCACTGTAAGTAAACCAATTTTATAACCAAATGCCATACCAAGAAACAACACAACAAAGGTTTGCATCGTCATTGGTACCGGGTAAAAAGGAATTTTAATCTTCGCAGAAATTGTTAAAAGCAAAGTTCCTAATATTGTTATTGTTGCGATTTTAACAAGTTTGCCTATTTGGTATTTATTTACCGCTTCCATAATTAATTATTATAACCACCTTATAAGAAATCTAGTTTTTTGTTAACTGAATAAATACGTTTTCTAAATTGCCATCATCAGTTGATATGTCAATTATTTCAACACCTTCATTTTTAATTATACCAATTATATCTTCAATTTTATGTTTATTTCTTTCATAAGTTATTGTTATTTCATTGCTTAAATTTGAAGTAAAGGAAAGACCGCTCATTTTTTTTTGAGACAAATCCATTGGTTTATTGACTTTAAATATAATTTTTTTTGTTTTAATTCTATTAAGTAAATTTTTTGTTGTATCAAGTGCGACAAGATTTCCTTTATTTAAAATTGCAATTCTGTCGCTCATTTCTTGGGCTTCAATCAAATTGTGTGTTGTTAATAAGATAGTTACACCTTGTTTATTTAAATTCTTTACATTTTCCCATAAGTTTTGTCTTAACTCCACATCAACTCCTGCTGTCGGTTCATCCAAAACTAAAATAGGGGGTTGATGTACCATTGCTTTAGCGATTAACAATCTTCTTTTCATTCCACCTGACAAACTTCTCGAATAACTTTCAGCTTGTTTTTCAAGAGATACCATTTTTAGTATAATATCAGTTATTCTTTTTTTTTTAGGAACACCATAAAGTCCAGCTTGAAGTTCAAGAAGTTTTCTAGGACTAAAGAAAGCATCAAGATTTACTTCTTGAGGAACAATTCCAATTGAAGCTCTTACTTGTCTTGGATTTTTGTCTACATCAAATCCCCAAACATTTACGCTACCCTTTGTTTTGATAACTGTACCAGCTAAAATATTTATAAAAGTGGTTTTGCCAGCACCGTTAGGGCCAAGAAGCCCAAATATTTCTCCTTCTTTCACCTCTAAGTTTAATTCGTTTAAAGCTACAACTGAATTAGTAGAATTTTTTGCATAAATTTTTGTTAATCGATTTACTGAAACAGCATTTTTTTTTGTCATAAATATTTTAAAACAAATACAACACTTATTTAATTTAGGATAATATTATTTTATGAGTTCAATAAAAAAAACTGATAATTTTTATTTAATTGATGGCTCAGGTTATATTTTTAGAGCTTATTATGCTTTACCTCCTTTATCTAGAAAAAGTGATGGATTACCTACTGGAGCAGTAAGTGGATTTTGTTCTATGTTATTTAAGTTATTAGAAGATTCAAGATCAGATGACTCAATTCATAGACCAACACACTTTGCTGTAATTTTCGATTCTGCAAGAAGAAACTTTAGAAATGATATTTATAGCGAATATAAAGCTAACAGAAGTGAAGCGCCTGAAGATTTGGCTCCTCAGTTTGAATATATTAGAAAGTCTGTCGAAGCATTTAATTTACCATCAATAGAATTATCTAACTATGAAGCTGACGATCTAATAGCAACTTACACAAAACAAATTATTAAAGTAGGCGCTAAAGTTACAGTTATTTCATCAGATAAAGATTTAATGCAATTAGTTTCCGACAAGGTCAGACTTTACGATCCAATGAAAAGTAAAGTTTTAGGAGAGAAAGAAGTTGTTGAAAAATTTGGAGTAAAACCCAATCAAGTTATAGATGTTCAGTCATTAGCAGGAGATTCTTCAGATAATATACCGGGCGTTCCAGGCATAGGTATAAAAACAGCATCTGAACTTATTAATAAGTACAAAACTTTAGATGTTTTATTAAAAAAAGCTGATGAGATTCCTCAAAATAAAAGAAGAGAAACTTTATTGGCAAATAAAGATAAAGCTTTTTTAAGCAGACAATTGGTTACCCTTAAAGACGATGTTCCAGTTAAAGACAAACTAAGTAGTTTTCTTTTAAAAGAAGTTCAAAAAGAAAAACTTTATGACTTTTTAAGAAAGATGGAATTTAATAAATTATTAAGCAGAGCGATAAGTTTTTATGGTGAAACAGGAAAAAAAAAATCCGAATTAAATACTACAAAAACACCATCATCTAAAATTAATACAAAGGCTTACGAAGGCATTATCAACGAAAAAAGTTTAGATAAATGGCTAAAAATTTTAAACGAACAATCAGTTATTGCTGTTGATACCGAGACATCTTCTTTAAATCCACTAGAGGCTGACCTAATTGGCGTTTCATTTAGCTATGCACCTAATAAAGCTTGTTACATACCATTAGCTCATAAAAATATTAAAAGTTTAAAAAAAAAATTGATATTAGAAAAAATTAAACCAATATTAGAAGATCCAAGTATAAAAAAAGTTGGTCAAAATATTAAATTTGATTTTATTGTTCTTAAACAAAACGGAATTGAAGTTAATCCCATCGAGGATACGATGTTAATTTCATATGCTCTAGATGCTGGTAGTAATAGACATAATCTAGATACACTTTCCGAAATTCACTTAGAACATAAAACCATCTCTTATAAAGAATTAGTTGGCACAGGAAAAAATAAATTAAATTTTTCTGATATTGAACTAGATAAAGCAACGGAATATGCTGCAGAGGACGCAGATGTAACATTAAGACTTTATAATCATCTCAAATCAAAACTTAATGAAGAAAAATTAAATAAAGTTTACGAGTCTTTTGAAAAACCAATGGTACAATTACTTTCAAAAATGGAATTTAATGGTATTAAAGTTGACGATTTATATCTTAAAAAACTTTCTAAAAAGTTTGAAGATAAAATAAGAAAAATAGAAAAAGAAATATATTCAATAGCTGGCAAAGAATTTAATATTGGTTCACCAAAACAACTTGGAGAAATAATTTATAACGAACTTAAAATTGCTAAATTGAAGAAAACAAAAAAAGGGAGTCTAGCTACAAATGCGAAAATACTCGAAGATCTTGCTCTTACAGAGCACAAATTTCCTAAATTAATATTAGAATGGAGACAAATTTCAAAGCTTAAAAACACTTATTCAGATGCTCTACAAGATCACATAAGTAAAAAAACAAAAAGAGTACATACCTCCTTTTTGTTAGCAGCTACAAATACTGGTAGATTAGCTTCAAGCGATCCAAATTTACAAAATATTCCAATTAAATCAGAAGAAGGAAGAGAAATTAGAAAAGCCTTCATTGCTGATAAAAAAAATATTTTGATTTCTGCTGATTATGATCAAATAGAAATGAGAATTTTGGCTGACATAGCTGATGTGAAAGAACTAAAAAGAGCTTTTAAAAACAATGAAGATGTTCATTGCTTGACCGCAAGTCAGGTTTTTAATGTACCAATTAATAAAGTTAATGAAGATCTTAGAAGAAAAGCTAAAACAATTAATTTTGGTATTATTTACGGAATCACTCAATATGGTTTAGCTAAACAAATTTCTGTATCAAATCAAGAAGCTTTAGATTTTATAAATTCTTATTTTAAAAATTTTCCTGAAATAAAAAATTATATGAGTTCAACAATAGGTATTTGTAGGAAACAAGGTTATGTCAGTAACATTTTTGGAAGAAGAATTCATCTTAGAGGCATTAATGATAAAAATTTTAGTATTAGAAGCTTTCAAGAAAGAGCGGCAATCAATGCTCCAATCCAAGGTTCTGCTGCAGACATTATTAGATTAGCTATGATTAAGATAAATAAATTAATTGAAAATGATAAAAAATTACAAACGAAAATGTTGTTACAAATTCATGATGAACTTATATTTGAATGTTTAGAAAAAGATGCAATGTATATTAAAAAAACTATTAAAGAAGCAATGATATCAATTTCAAATTCTGAATATCATATGTTTTCAATTCCATTAGATGTTCATGTAAATTCAGGATATAATTGGGGTGAAATACATTAATAGCTCTAATGCTTGCCCAATTTGTGACAATCTAGTATTTCTATATTGATTAATCGTATAATCATTTAATCGATTATGGCTCAGACAATTGCATTAGTTGATGATGACAGAAACATACTCACTAGCATAAGTATGGCTTTAGAAAAAGAAGGTTTTAAAGTTCAAACATATATTGATGCAGAGACAGCATTAGTTGGAATTAGCAGAACTCCACCTGATTTAGCAGTAATAGATATTAAAATGCCAAGAATGGATGGAGAAGAATTGCTAAAACGTTTAAGAAAAAAAACTTCCATACCTATAATTTTTTTAACATCTAAAGACGAAGAAATCGATGAACTACTTGGGTTAAAACTTGGTGCGGATGATTTTATTAAAAAATCAGGGGGTTTTTCAATCAAAGTTCTTATTGAAAGAATTCGGGTACAGCTTCGAAAAAAAAATATGGGTTTAGAAGAAAAAAAAAATTTAATTTCTCATGGAAAACTCAAATTGGATCCTTCTCAGCTGGAATGCGAGTGGGATGGTAAATCTTTGCCAGATAAATTAACTACAACTGAATTTTTAATTGTAAAAGAATTAGCAAAAAGACCCGGTGTAATCAAAGAAAGAAGTCAACTGATGGATATTGCCTATAAAGAAAATACTGATATTGAAGATAGGACTATCGATAGCCATGTAAAAAGAATAAGAAAAAAATTTAAAATAATTGACCCTAATTTTTCTGCAATTGAAACAAGATATGGCAGTGGTTATAGATGGAACATAAGTTAATAACAAATTTTTTTGGAAAAAATCCATCAATTCTAAAAAAATTTTTACTTATAAATTTTATTATTTTTTCAGTTATTGTTTTACTTACAATATTTTATTTAATGGCAATTGAACCCAGCCTAGTTAAAAAAAAATCTTCAGATCATATTCAAATAATTGATAACACTATTAATCATATCGAAAGATTAAATATAAAATTTGAAAAGAATGAAATTGCTAGATTTTTATTATCAACAAGGTTTCTGTTCCAAAGTTTAGATAGAGTTCAATTTTTTGATAATAATCTGAACCTACTTGGTGATACAAATGTATTAGATTTAGATCCGAGATCATTTTCTAAGAAATTTGAAGTTACCGAACTTGAAATTGGAGAAATCGAAACAGAATTAAATTTAAGCAAAAGTCCGAAAAAAATTCAAGAAAAAAATAAAATTTTTAAAATTGAAAATGATATTTTCAAATATAAGACTTCAAAAAATTTTGGAAATACATTTACGATAAATAATAAAATTAATAATAACTATATCGTTTCAACAATCAAAAACGTTAATATTAAAGGTAAAAATTTAGGTTATCTTGTTATTTCTGAATTATCCAATGAAATAATAATAGCAGTTGAAGAAAGAAAAAATTTTATTCTAAGAACGGTATTGGCAGTTGCTTTAGTTATTTTTGTTTTTTCAATTTTTTTAAACCAATATCTTTTAAGACCAATCAAAAGTTTGGTTGATTATACAAAGTCAATAAAAGATAAAGATGTCAAGACGGACACTATTGAAAAATTTTTAAAACGTAGAGATGAAGTGGGACTGTTGTCTAATTCTTTAAATGACATGACGCAGGACTTGTATAAAAGAATAAATATTGCAGAAAATTTTTCAACTGATTTAACACATGAAATCAGAAATCCTCTAGCATCACTAAAAGGTGCTTCCGAGTTATTAGATACTACAGATGAGCCTGAAAAAAGATCAAAACTTTTAAAGATCATTTCACATGATATTCTAAGAATCGAAAGACTTATTACTGACTATTCTCAAATGTTGAAAGATGAAGCAGCATTATCTAGAGAAAAAATGAAAAAAATTGATGTTGTTTCTATTGTGAAATCGGTGATTGATGACTTCAATAATGATTTATTAAACTCTAAAAAAAATATTAAAATAAAGTTTGATACAATTTCTGATAATAAAACTAAGCCTAATATATTGGGTGTAGAAAGTCGTGTAGAACAGGTGTTGGCAAACTTGCTGGATAATTCGATTTCCTTTAGTCCTCAGAATAGCGAAATAAAAGTTTTGGTAAAATCTGAGGATAAGATAGTGAATCTAGCCGTTGAAGATCAAGGTTTAGGGTTTAATGAAAAAAATATAGATCAAATTTTTAATCGATTTTATAGCAATCGACCTGAAAAATTTGGAGAACATACAGGACTTGGTTTGAATATTGTTAAGAACATCATTGAATTACATGGTGGCTCTATAAATGCATCAAATAATACTAAGGGTATAGGTGCGAAAATTAATATAAATTTTCCTGAATATTCAGTTTGAATATTTAAGTTAGTTGATTAAAAAGAATTAAATTGTTAGAAAATCCAATCTATGAATCAAGATTTTAAAGTTAAAGATATAAAGCAGGCAGATTTTGGCAGGAAAGAAATCTCAATTGCAGAATCAGAAATGCCAGGACTAATGGCATTACGAAAAGAGTACAAAGGAAAAAAACCTCTTAAGGGAGCAAGAATTTTAGGGTGCCTACATATGACAATACAAACTGCTGTTTTGATCGAAACACTTGTTGAATTGGGGGCAGATGTAAGATGGTCTTCTTGTAATATTTTTTCAACACAGGACCATGCTGCTGCTGCAATAGCTAAAAAAGGAATTCCTGTTTATGCATGGAAAGGAGAGACTGAGAAAGAATATTGGTGGTGCATAAAACAAATAATTGAAGGTAGAAAAGATTGGAAACCAAACATGCTTTTGGACGATGGAGGCGACCTTACTGCTTTGATGCACAAAGAATATTCTGAACTTCTTAAAAATATCAAAGGATTATCTGAAGAAACTACTACAGGAATAAAAGCACTCGAAAAAATGGAAGCAGAAAAAACTTTATTAATTCCTGCAATTAATGTGAATGACTCGGTAACAAAATCAAAATTTGATAATTTATACGGATGTAGGGAAAGTTTAATTGATGGGATTAAAAGAGCAACAGATGTTATGATTTCTGGAAAAACAGCAATAGTTGCAGGTTATGGAAATGTCGGCAAAGGTAGCGCTGCTTCCCTTAAACAAAATGGTGCGCGTGTCATGATTACAGAAACAGATCCTATATGTGCACTGCAAGCTTCGATGGAAGGATTTGAAGTTGTGTTAATGGACGATGCTATAGAAACAGCAGATATTGTTGTTACGGCTACTGGAAACAAAGATGTTGTTACGACTGATCATATGAGAAAAATGAAAGATAGGTCCATTCTTTGTAATATTGGTCATTTTGATAATGAAATTCAGGTAGACGCTTTGAGAAATTATAAATGGATAGAAATCAAACCCCAGGTTCATGAAATTGAATTTCCAGACAAAAAAAGAATTTTATTATTGGCAGAAGGTAGGCTGGTAAATCTCGGATGTGCTACGGGACATCCAAGTTTTGTCATGAGCACTTCATTTACTAACCAGGTAATAGCCCAAATAGAACTTTGGAACAACTCTGACAAATATCAAAATAAGGTTTATGTTTTACCAAAACATTTAGATGAAAAAGTTGCTACTCTCCACTTAAATAAGGTAGGAGCGAAGCTTACAAAATTATCAAAGGAACAGGCCGAATATATTAGTGTTGACGTTAAAGGTCCATTTAAACCGGATATTTATCGCTACTAGTTAGTAGCTAGATGAAATTAAATTCACTAGAAGATACTTTTAATCTATCAAAAAAAATTGGAAAATTATTATCCAATGGAGATGTAATTTTTCTTTATGGGGAAATTGGAGTTGGAAAAACAACTTTTGTTAGGGGTTTAATTAATAATTTTGAAGATCAAAAAGGAATGAATGAAAGTCAAATATTAAGTCCAACATTTAACATTGTATTTGATTATGCAATTAAAGAATTAAAAATAATGCACTACGATCTTTATCGACTAAAAAATAGTAAAGACATAAACGAATTAGGAATTTTTGCTGAAATTGAAAATTGTATAACCTTAATTGAGTGGCCTGAACTAATTGAAAAAAAACCAAATAATCGTATTGAACTTTTTTTTAGCTATTTAGAAGAAAATTTAGATAAAAGAAAGCTAGAAATTAAAGGACAGGGTAAATGGAGCAATTATGATTTTGAAAAAATTTAAATTATCGCCTATATCAGGCGATGCATCATTTAGAAAGTTTAATAGAAAATTTGATCCCAAAAAAAAATTAAGCACTATTATTGTAATTACAAAAAAAAAAAAATTTAAAAATTTATTAGTTTATAGTGCCATCAATCATTTTTTATTGGAAAAAAATATTAGAGCTCCACGGCTCATAACAGAAAATTATAAAAAAGGTTTTATCGAAATAGAAGATTTTGGAAATATTACGATTCGTCATATTCTTGAAAAAAGTAAATCAAAATTTTATATTTATAAAAAAACTATCAATCTTTTGATTAAATTACAAAATGTCAGGCCAAGGATAATTAAAGATTTTTTTGGAAAATCTTATAAATTGGAAAATTATTCTGTAAAAAACTTACATAAAGAATCCGATTTATTTTTTGAATGGTATTTACCCTTAATTATGAAAAAAAATCAGGTAACAAAAATAAAAAAAGTTTTAAAAAAAAAATTACAAAAACTTTATAACCAACTAAAATTTAAAAATAATATATTTGTCCATCGCGATTTTCATGTTTCAAACTTAATGAAAATTAATAATCAGATTGGAGTTATTGACTCCCAGGATGCAATTATTGGAAATCCCACTTATGATCTAGCCTCTCTTATTGATGATGTAAGAATAAAAACTTCAAATCAACTAAAAAATGATGTTTTTAATTATTATTTAAATAAATGTCCTCAAATATACAGAAGAAATAAAAATGACTTTATTCACGATTTCAATATTTTGTCGGTACAAAGAAATCTTAAGATTATTGGAATTTTTTCAAGACTTTTTAAAAGAGATAAAAAAAAAAAATATTTAAAATTAATTCCTTATACTTGGAAATTACTGGAATTAAGATTGAAGGATAAAAAAATGTTTGGTGAAATTAATGATATTTTAAATCGGTTTATTACTTCTAAAACTAGAAAAAAAATTAAATTTTATGCAAATTAAAAAAGCAATTATTTTGTCGGCAGGATATGGAAAAAGATTAAATCCGATGACTTTATATCAACCAAAGTCTCTGCTTAAAATAAATAAGAAAACTTTGCTAGAAAATACAATTCATATTTTAGAAAAGTTTGGAATAGAAGAAATTGTGATCAATACACACTACCTTTCAGATCAAATCAATACATTTATCGATAATAAAAAATTTAGTTCAAAAATCTTTCTTATAGAAGAGCATGAAAAGATTTTGGATACTGGTGGAGGAGTATTAAATGCGGCTAAAAAATTTAATAACGATCCCTTTTTTGTTTTTAATCCTGATACTATTTGGTCTCTGTCTTATCTAGATGATTTTAAGGCTATGGAAGAACAATATTTTAATAATGATTACAAAGGTGTTTTATTAGTTGTCGATAAAACAAAAAGTTTTGACACAACTATGAAAGGAGATTTCAATTTAAAAGAAAATATTATTGATAGAGATATTAATGAAAAAAAATATATTTACACTGGTTCTCAAATATTAAGTAGTTCTGTGTTTAGTAATAAGAAAATTGAACCATTTTCAATGAACTTAATTTGGGATCTTTTGATAAAAAATAAAAAGTTATTAGGCGTCAAAAGCAAACAAGAGTTTTTACATGTTACAAATCTTGAAATTTATAATCAATTGCTTGAGAAAAGATTTTAGAATTTAACCAATAAATCTTTTGATCTGCTACTATCAAGATAACGGCAATTATCAATTTTTAAATTGTTTTTAAATTTAATAAGAAGAGGATTACCTGTAGGTATTTCCAATCTTGAAATATTTTTGTCCGAAATATTAAATAGTTTTTTACAAAGTGCTCTCAATGTGTTTCCATGGGCCGAAATCAATACATTTTGACCTTTTTGAATCAAAGGCTCAACATTTTTTAAGTAATAATAAATTACCCTTTTATAAGTATCTTTTAAAGATTCAGTATCAGGAATTTTATTCCTGGGAATATTTTCATAAATTTTTATATTTAAAGGATGATTTGGATTGTTTTTATTTAAAGGGGCAGGAGCCATATCCCAAGATCTTCTAAAAATATGGATTTTTTTTTCCCCATAAACTTTTTTCACTTGATCTTTGTTTAATCCTGTCAATTCTCCATAATGTCTTTCATTTAATTCCCATGCTTTAGTAATTTGAGTTGGTTTAGAATTAATAGTGTTTAAAATTAATTCCAGAGTGTTAATTGCTCTTTTTTGATAAGAAGAAAAAAAATTGTTTATTTTTAAATTTAGCTTTTTAATCAATTCGCCAGATTTCTTGGCCTCCAATTTACCCTTATCTGAAAGGTCTACATCAACCCACCCTGTGAACCTTTTTTTGAGATTCCAAACGCTTTGTCCATGTCTAACTAAAATAAGATAATTCATTTGTAACAATTAGTATGCATATATTATAAATAAAATATGTTATGAAGAACATCAAATTTTTTTACATTACAGCGTCCGATAAAAGAGAAGCAGAAAAAATAGCTAAAAAACTATTAAACAGGAAATTAATTGCTTGTGCAAATATTATTAGTAATGTGAATTCTTATTTTGTATGGAAAAATAAGATTCAGAGTTCAAAAGAAATAATTATTTGTGGTAAGACAATCTCAAAAAATCAAAAAAAAATTATTAATGAAGTAAAAAAACTACATTCATATTCTGTGCCATGTATAATTTTTTTTGATATTAAAAATGGTAACAATGATTTTTTAAAATGGATAAAGCAATCAGTTATCTAAGAATATTATTCCATATTTTAATTTTGCTTTTAATTATTCTTTCGTTGTACCCAGGAAGTATTTTAGGTTTTCTGCTTTATGGAGATTTTAGATTGCAACCTCAGATCACAAAAGATTTTTTATATATTTCCTCTCAACATCTTTATGTTTACCTTCTTGTTTCTACACTTGGTTTTTTTTCTTACTTGAGAGATAAAAAATTTAATTTAGTTATCATTTATTTATTTTTTTTATCAATCATACTAGAAGTTTCACATCTTGTAATTTCTGAAAGATCCTTTCAAATATTAGATCTTACAAGTAATATTTTGGGTGTATTAATCGCTTATATAGTAGTATTAATTTATAAATTTTGGAGAAAATAAATGAGTTCGTTTGATGAAAGAGAAAAAAGTTTCGAAAAAAAATTCATTCGAGATGCGGAACTTCAGTTCAAAGTGAATGCTAAAAGAAATAAATATTTAGGAGAATGGGCCGCAGATAAATTGGGAAAAATGGACAGAGATAGAACGGCTTACGCTCAAGAAGTTATTAAATCTGATTTTGCTGAACCGGGCGATGAAGACGTATTTAGGAAAATTCAGAGTGATTTTAAAAAAGCATCGATAACTATACCTGATTCAGAAATAAGAGAACAAATGAGTTTTTTACTTGAACGTGCAAAAAAAGATTTTTTATAAAATTTTTATTTTTTTTTTATTTTTTTTTTTTCAACAAAACAGTTTTGCTTCAATTATTGAAGGAATTCCAAGAATTATAGATGGAGATTCATTGGAAATTAATAATAATAAAATCAGATTATTTGGCGTAGATGCTCCTGAAAAAAAACAAATTTGTAAAAAACCATACTTAATTATTTCTTTTTTAATAAGTTTAGGTTTCCAAAAAAAATATGAATGTGGATTATTAGCAACAAAGCAATTAAAGAAGTTAATTAATAATAAAACAGTAAAATGTATTGCAGAAAGCAAAGATCGATATAATAGATATTTATCGATTTGTTACTTAAAAAATAAAGATATTAATTCTTGGCTTGTGAAAAATGGATATGCTATTGCCTACAGAAGATACTCAAAAAAATATGTTCTAGAGGAACAACATGCTGAAAAAAACAAATTAGGAATTTGGCAAGGAACTTTTCAAAATCCCGAAGAGTGGAGAAAAAAAAATTAATTACTATTTATTGTTAAGATATTTTTATGTAAGTTAATTCCGTGATTCGCTTAATCAAAAAATATTTTATCAATTTTTTTGTTTTAGTTGTTTTATCATCTTGTTCTTCGGTACCCTTAAATACAAAAAATAGTTGCGATATTTTTTCTGAAAAATATTTTTGGTATAAACATGCCAAAAAAACAGAGAAAAAATGGGGTGCCCCTATTCATATTCAGTTGGCATTTATAAAAAAAGAATCCGATTTTGATTGGTTAGCAAAACCTGAGCGATTAAAATTATTTAAAATAATTCCCTATAAAAGAAAATCCAGTTCCTTTGGTTATTCTCAAGCTATAAAGGGAACTTGGGATCAGTATAAAAAGGAGACGAACAATCGCTTAGCAACTAGAGCAAGATTCAAAGATAGTGTTGATTTTATTGGGTGGTATATTGATAAAACTGAGAAACTTCTAAAAATTCCAAAAAGCGATGCTTACCGACAATATATAGCTTACCATGAAGGATGGGGAAATTACAAAAATTACAAAAAAAATAAAAAAGTAATTATTTTTGCAAAAGAAGTTAAGAACCAAGCTAATCAATACCGAAAACAGCTATCCAAGTGTCAAAAAAGATTGAATAGAAACAAATATATTATTTTTTAAGTTGTTATTTTATTTGATCTTTTCATTTATCCAATTTTACCGTACTCGCTCCAAGATCCATCGTAAATTGTAGGTGAATAATTATCATGTATTAGTCGAAACGCCAGAGATAATACTGAAGCAGTAACTCCAGACCCGCAACTAAATACGGGATTTTTTGATTTATCTAATCCAGTTCTTTCAAATATTTTAATTAATTCCTCTTTATTTTTAAATGTGTAGTTTGATTTATTTATACATTCAATAAAAGGCATATTCTTTGAATTTTTTATGTGACCACTTTTTAAACCAGGTCTAGGCTCAGGTTCTAATCCTTTGAAGCGTTTTTTACTTCTTGCGTCTATGACTTCAAACTTTTGCTCTTTAATATTTTTTTTAATCTCCATGATATTTTTAACTAAATCTTTTTGTTCATTGACAAAATAGTTGCTTTTTTTAATTGGACCGATTGTTTTCGAAACAGTTTTATTTTCTAATTTCCATTTTTTTAATCCACCATTTAAAACTGATATTTTTTTTGGATTATGGCCAAAATAGAAAAAAGTAAACCAACATCTACAAGCTGAAAATACGTCAGAATTATCATAAATAACAACTTTGTCTTTGTTTGTAATTCCAAGTTCCGAAACTACTTTTTGAAAGTAAGTACCTTTTGGAAGCATATGGGGTAGATCAGTATTATGTTCAGAGTTTTTATCTAGGTCAAAGAAAATCGCTTCTGGAATATGTTCTTCTAAATATTCATTATATCCATCTCTTTGTGTTAAAGGCATATGCCAGGAACAATCTATAATTTTTACTTTGCTTAAATTTTTATTAAGCCAATTAGTTGATATCAATGTCATTGAATATTTTTTTGAAAATATTTTTGGTGATATTCTTCGGCTTTACAATAATTCTTTTCTTTTGATATTTTGGTGACTACTTTCCTTTTCAATTTTTCATTCTGCTTTTTAAGAATTTTTTCTGCCACCTTTTTTTGATCTTCGGAAATGTAAAAAATTTCACTTCTATAATTAGTTCCAATATTTAAACCTTGTCCATTAAGTTGTGTTGCATCATGAAAATCAAAAAAAAATCTAATTATATCTTCATAAGAAATTGTATTTTCATCGTATTCAAGTTGGACCACTTCAGCATGATTAGTTAAACCACTGCATACTTCTTCATAAGTAACATTCGGGCTGTTGCCTCCACAGTAGCCTGCTTCCGTTGAGGTTATTCCTTCTATTTTACGAAACTTTTCTTCGGGTTCCCAAAAACAACCTAGAGCTAAAATAGCTTTTTGCATAATTTTTTTATATTTAGAAAATTAAATATAAATTAATATAATTAAATGAGCAAAAACATTTTAGGTGCACTATGCATGGTAGCAAGCGTCACTTTTTTCGCTTTGATGGATGTATTGGTTAAGGTTACGCATGATTATGCTGTTGGCGAAATACTTTTCTTTCGAGCATTATTCGGCTTTATTCCAATTTTTTTTTTAATTCCTAAAAAGCGTTTAAAAAATTTTTATAAAACTAAAAGATGGGGTCTTCATTTTTACAGATCATTATTTGGTGCCATTGCAATGGCTGCAATTTTTATCGCTTTAAGAAATTTACAATTAGCAGAGGTTACCGCAATGACTTTTGCAGGCCCAGTATTTGTAACACTACTTAGCATTTTCTTTTTAAACGAAAAAGTTAGAGCAAAACGTTGGAGTGCCGTAGGTTTAGGATTTTTTGGAGTCTTGTTTATAAGCGGACCAGGATTTGAATCAATGAATTATTATTACATATTTCCAATTATTTTTTGTATAGGATTTGCAGCTGTTTGCATTTTTATTCGCAAACTTACACTTTATGGGGAAAGTGTATGGTTGATCGCATTTTATTTCACATTAACTTCTGGATTATTTGGACTTGCAACGATTCCTTTTGGAGGATGGTTAATGCCTTCAATAAATGATTTTATTTTATTAGTACTAATTGGCATTTTTGGTTCTGTAGCAAATCTCCTTCTAACACAGTCCTATAAATTGGCCGAAGTTTCTCTGACCACTCCTTTAAAGTATTTATCTCTTGTTTTTGCTATAGTGTTTGGATTTTTTATTTTTCAAGAAATTCCATCAACATGGACAATATTTGGATCATTATTAATAGTTATTTCTTCTCTTATAATTTTTACAAGAGAGCATTCACTTAAAAAACCGGTAATTATGCCAAGGCAACAATGAGTAAACCTCCAGCTTATTGGGATAAGGCAAAAAAAATTTTGTCAAGAAGAGATCCTGTATTAAGAAAAATAATAAAAAAATATAATAAAGGTTTTTTGACTACCAGAGATAATCCGTTTTTTTCCTTATGCCGCACGATTATTGGACAACAAATTTCCACAAAAGCTGCTGACTCAATTTGGTTAAAATTTGAAAAAAGATGTAAAAAACGTATCAATCCTCATACGATATTAAAATTATCTTCACGTAATTTGAAGACAGCAGGCTTATCCCGTCAAAAAATCAGTTATTTAAAAAATATTGCCAAAAGTTTTAAAAACAAATTTTTTAGAATTAAAGAACTTAGAAAAATGAATGATAAAGAAGCGATAAATTATATAACACAATTAAAAGGACTCGGTGTTTGGAGTGCTCAAATGTTTTTAATGTTTAATTTGAATAGACCAGATATTTTTCCAACTGCTGATATAGGATTTCTCCGTGCTATCTCAAAAAACTATAAAGTTTCTTACCCACCTAGCAAAAGATTATTGGGTAAAATTTCCAAACTTCATATCGGTTATAGGAGTGTTTTTACCTGGTATATGTGGAGATCGATAGATTCAGGCGAAGTTGAATATTAATTTTTTCAAACGATTTAATCCAACCATAATTTATATTTTTCAATATTGTTCTGAATATAATTAGGAAGATGTTTTAAATCTATAGTTGTTAGTTTTTGACCTTTATTAAATTTAGATACACGTTGGTCTACTTTAAGATCATAAATAGTTTTTTTTTCCTTCATAATATTATTAATTTTTTCGACAGTTAAAGGTTCAATATCAAATTCTCTATGATGCAAATAGGATTTAAGTTTTTCTTCAATTGCTTTAGCGTTTTTTATATTAGAAAAATGCCATCCCCCATCATTAACAAAATCAATATTTTTATATTTAATTTTTGAAAATAAAGTGTCTACTCTCCAAAAAGGATAAGCTCTATCTTTAATATTTCTTAGCCATTGAGGAGAAATTAAATCCTTTTTTTTACATGCCTTGGTTCCATACCAATTAAAGGAATCTAAACACAAATTCAATTTGTAATAAAACATTTTTTGTTGAAAAAGAATTAACTTATTTTTTATTTTTTTTAGATCCAAGTTTTCAAGATTTGGAATTTCATCAGCATCGGATACCATGATAATATCTTCTGGATCAGCTTCTTTGAGACCTCTAGTTATACAATTTCTATGATAATTTTCTCTTTTAGCAGCATTTAAAATATATTTTCCAGATTTTGTGCCTTCATCATCTTTATCATTAACCATTTCTATCCCATTAGGTTCATGGTCTAAAACCAAGTAATTTATTTTATCTTTGAATTGATTAAATTTATTGATATCAAATAATAATTCTCTTTTTTTACCACTGTGTGTGAATTTACTTTCAACAATTACAAATTTATCAACATAGGCATCTAAACAATTCAGACGAATATCAACAACTGTGTTTTCGTCAAAATACATGAAACAATCATAAACTTTCATAGGTTAAATTATTTTATATTTATTTCATTTAAACGTAAATTAGCAATCCTACCTACCTGTATAATTGCTTCATTAAATTCATCATCAACACTATTTAAAATTCTTTTTTTAAATTCACTTAAAATTTCTATTTTATTTTTACCCTTGACGGCAATAATTAAAGGAAAACCAAACTTTTGTTTATATTTTTTATTTAGATCCTTAAACTCATTAAATTCTTCCTCAGAGCATTGATCTAATCCTGCATTATTTTGTTCTGTTCGAGAATTTATAGTAAGCAAATTTACCGTAACTTTATTGGCTAAATCGGGATGTTCTCTGAGAATTTTTAATTGAGTTTCTTTACTAGCAGTTTTAAAAATTCCTAGCATTTTTGAACACAAGTCTTCAAAATTATTAAAGGGTTTTTGGTTATATAGTTTTTCCGCAATCCATTTGGTCTTTTCAAAAATATTAGCAAAAATTTCAACAAATTCACTTTGAGATAATTTATTAATTTTATCAATCGTATTCATCTTAATAATTTTATTTTGATAAGTTTTAATATTTTAATTACTTAATTATTTATATAATATATACATAATCTTATGACAAAATTAACCACCCATTGTCTTGATACTTTTTCTGGTAAGCCTGCAAAAGGTGTTAAAGTGGATATTTACTTTGTTTCAGGCAAACGAGAAAAGCTCAATTCCATAGTTTTGAATAATGATGGACGAGCAGACAAACCTTTGGTCGAGGGAACTTTTTTTAAAGAAGGACAATATGAACTTGTGTTTTTTGTTGGAGATTATTATAAAAAAATTACCAACCTGCCTAAAACCCCATTTTTAGATGAAGTGGTCATTAAATTTGGAATATCTAATCCAAATGAACATTACCATGTTCCTTTATTAGTATCTCCTTGGAGCTATTCGACTTATAGAGGAAGTTAAATGACTTCCAATACCATTAAGCTTATCCACAAAAATGAGATTATTAAAATTTACAATCCAGACCCTAACGAAACAATACTTAATTATATTAGGACAAAGCTAAAAAAGACGGGTACCAAAGAAGGTTGTGCCGAGGGAGGCTGTGGAGCATGCACAATAGTATTAGGAGAGTTAAAAAAAGGAAATATTATTTATAAGGCGATTAATGCTTGTATTGCATTTGTTCCAACTTTAGCTGGTAAACAGCTTGTGCTTGTAGAAGATTTAGTTTCTGATGATGGTTCTTTACATCCGGTACAGAAGGCAATGGTTAACCATCACGGTTCACAATGTGGATTCTGTACACCAGGATTTGTAATGTCCTTATTTGCAATGTACAAAAACCATTCTTTCTATGAAGATGATGTTATCAAAGATTCGATTTCTGGCAATTTGTGTAGGTGCACAGGTTATAGGCCCATAATAGATGCTGCTAAAAGTTTAAATAAAATCAGCAAGTTTGACTTTTTCAAAAAAAATCATCAACTATTCATTTCTCTTTTGAAAAAAATAAAACATGAAAATATTGTTATATCAAATAAAAATAAAAAGTATTTTGCACCCAGAAATGTAAATGAGCTAAAAAAAACTCTTAAGCAATATCCAAATTCTCAATTATTAAGCGGAGGAACCGATGTTTCTTTAGTTGTTACCAAAGAAAGAAAAGATCTAGATTCTCTAATTTATATGAATTCAATCGATGAATTAAATTATATTAAAAAAAATAACAATTACATTGAAGTAGGGGCTACAACACCTCTAATAGATTTTGAGTCGTTTATAAAAAAGTATTTTCCTGATTTTGCTCAGATTCTTAAAAGATATGGCTCCATTCAAATTAGAAATGTCTGCACAATTGCAGGGAATATAGCAACGGCAAGTCCTATTGGTGATACTCTTCCATTATTGCTGTCTCTTGATTCACAAATAATTATTAAAGATAAAGATAAAACTAAAATTTTACCCTTAAATGGATTTTTTATAAGTTATCGCAAAACAAAACTTAAAAAAGGACAATTTATTCATTCAATAAGAATTCCTTTATTAGGAAAAAATATCTTTAAAGCTTATAAAATTTCGAAAAGAATAGATGATGATATCTCATCTGTTTGCGCTTCTTTTAATGTTGAACTTGAAAATAATAAAATAAAAAAAATAAAAGTTGCATATGGTGGAATGGCAAATATTCCAAAAAGGGCTGTTAATTGCGAAAAAATACTCCTTAATTCCTCTTTATCAGACAACACAATTAACAAAGCTAAAAAATCCCTAGAAAAAGATTTTAAACCTATTACCGATGCTCGAGCCAGTAAAAAATATCGTATGGAAATAGCAAAAAATTTGTTGGAGAAATGCTTCCAGGAAATCAAACAAAAAAAATTAATAAGAATAAATATTTAAAATGAATAGTAGTTCTTTTGTAATGGAAAAAAGGCCACATGAAAGTGGAACTAAACATGTTAGTGGATATGCTAATTACATAGACGATATACTTGAGCCAGAAGGTACATTATATGGTGCAATTGGATATAGTAAAAAGGCATATGCAATCATAAAAAAATTGGATTTAAGAGAGGTATGGAAGAGCGAAGGGGTAGTTTCTGTAGTGACTTCAGCAGATATTCCTGGACGCAATGATGTGGGTGCTGTTCATGATGGTGATCCAATTTTTCCAAAAAAAGCTGAATATTTTGGTCAACCACTATTTGCTGTGGCAGCAACGTCAACTGAACTTGCCAGAAAAGCTGTTCTCAAAGCTAAGGTAACTTACAAAATTCTAAAACCAGTTATTGATATTAAAGAAGCTCTTAGAAAAAAACTCTTTGTTTTAAAAGGAAAAAAAATCAAAAGAGGAAACCCTTCAGAAAAAATTAGCAAGGCAAAAAATTATTTAAAAAATTCTTTTATATTAGGAAGCCAAGAACATTTTTATCTTGAAGGTCATATTGCATTCGCTATTCCACAAGAAGATAATGATTTTAAAGTTTTTTCTAGTACTCAACATCCAGGTGAAACTCAACAAATTATCGCAAAGATGCTTAATCAAAAAAATAATACCATTAATGTTGAAGTGAGAAGAATAGGAGGAGGTTTTGGGGGCAAAGAAACTCAAAGTTTTATTTTTGCTGCAATTTGCACTCTTTTATCGAAAAAAACAAAACTTCCAGTTAAACTTAGAATGGACCGTGATGATGATATTCTGATAACTGGCAAGCGTCATGATTTTTACGCAGATTACGAAGTGGGTTTCAATGATCGAGGAGTCATTCAAGGTGTAAAAATAAAACTTGCTTCAAGATGTGGAATTTCACCAGACTTATCCGGAGCAATTAATTCTAGGGCCTTGCTACACATTGATAATGCTTATTATCTTTCAGACGTTTCCGTTGAGAATTATCTTTGTAAAACTAACACATCGTCCTCAACAGCATTTAGGGGATTTGGCGGAAATCAGGGCATGATGATGATAGAAAATATTATCGACAATGTTGCAAGGTTTTTAAGCAAGGATTCGGCAGAAATAAGAAAAATAAATTTTTATCAAAAAAATAGAAAAAATATAACGCATTATGGCATG
>QCSA01000012.1 GCA_003211695.1 Pelagibacteraceae bacterium AG-464-P07
AATCTGATCATAAATGAAATAGAAAGGTATAATTTACTAGCATTAAAAAAAGTATAAAATACATTTTAAATGAAATACAGCAATTTATATTATTTAAAAAATTTAAACGAAAACCAAAGAAAGTCGGTAATTAATTTAGATGGACCTTGTTTAATTATTGCTGGAGCTGGATCAGGTAAAACAAAAGTCTTGACAACAAGGGTTGCCCACATAATCAAAGAGAGAAAAGCATGGCCTAATCAAATTTTATGTGTAACTTTTACAAACAAAGCCGCTCAAGAAATGCAAATTCGTGTAAGTAAATTGCTTTATAAACAAGCCACCGCAATTCCGTGGCTTGGAACTTTTCACTCAATCTGTGCAAAAATACTTAGAAAACATGCGACTGCAGTAAACCTAAATTCTAATTTTACAATTATTGATCGAGATGACCAGTTAAGATTAATAAAAAATATTTGCAAAGCAGAAAATATTGATATTAAAAAATTATCTCCTAAGTTCGTAATCGCCATTATTGATCAATGGAAAAACAAAGGTCTATTTCCTAATAATGTTATAATCAAAAAAGGAGAAATATTAGAAAAAGGAATTTTAAAAGTTTACAAGATATATCAAGAAAAAATTTTGGCCCTTAATGCATGTGATTTTGGTAATCTGATCTTACATTGTGTGTCTATTTTTGAAAACAAACAAGATATTTTAAATATTTACTCAAATAATTTTAAATACATTTTGGTTGATGAATATCAAGATACAAATTTTATTCAAAGTAAGTGGCTTAATTTGTTAGCAAATAAACATAAGAATATTTGTTGCGTCGGAGACGATGATCAATCAATTTATAGTTGGAGAGGAGCTGAAATAAAAAATTTTTTAAATTTTGACAAAATCTATAAAAATTCAAAAAAAATTAAATTAGAACAAAATTATAGATCCACTCAAAATATTTTATCAACTGCCTCCGGATTAATATCAAAAAACCTTGGTCGACTTGGAAAAAAATTATGGACCGATGGAGAAGATGGAGAATTAGTTAAGTTAAGTTGCTACAAAAATGGCAAAGATGAAGCAATTAATATCTCAGACAAAATTGAAAAAAAATTAAAGAAAAAGTTTTCTTACAATAATATTGCAATATTAGTCAGAGCTATATTCCAAACAAGAGAATTTGAGGAAAGATTTTTAAAAATTGGAATTGGATATCGAATTGTAGGAGGAACTAAATTTTATGAAAGAGCTGAAATAAAGGATTTAGTGGCATATTTAAGAATTATTTTTCAAAAAAAAGACGATTTAGCATTTGAAAGAATTGTAAATACTCCCAAAAGATCTGTTGGCGATACAACAATAAAACAAATTAGTGATTATGCAAGAAAACATAGACTTTGTTTAGAAGATGCCTCTTTGAAAATGATAGAAATGAACGAAATAAAACCTAAAGCAAAAATAGGTTTGCTTAAAATACTTAACCTTGTAGCAAAATGGAGAAAAAATTTATTATCAAAGAAACACGTCGAATTAATGCAAATTATATTGGATGAGTCTGGCTATTCTGAAATGTTAAAAAATAAAAAAGATATAGAAAGTGAAGGTCGTTTAGAAAATATCAAAGAATTTTTAAGAGGTATGAGAGAATTTGAAAACCTAGAAAACTTTTTAGAACATGTTGCTTTGGCAACCTCAATTGATGAAGATTGGAAAGGTGAAAAAATAAATTTGATGACAATACATGCTGCAAAAGGATTGGAATTTGATATTATTTTTTTACCAGGTTGGGAAGAAGGGTTGTTTCCACACCAAAAATCTTTGGAAGAAAAGGGAGATACTGCTTTAGAAGAGGAAAGACGACTCGCATATGTGGGCATTACCAGAGCAAAAAAACAAGCCTATATTTCTTTTTCTATGAATAGGTTTTATCAAGGAGATTGGATGGAAAGCTTAGCTTCACGTTTTATTGAAGAATTACCAAAAGAAAATGTTGAACAAGACAGTATGACTGAAAACCGTATTGATGATTTTGATTTCAATCAAGATATTTTTTATAAAGAAGAAATTAGAAGTCCTGGTTGGTTAAGATTACAAAAAAAACTAAATGAAAAAAAATAAATTATCAATATTAAGAAAGGAATTTAGAATTTATAATATTGATGGATATATAATCCCAAAAAATGATGAATTTTTTGGAGAATATGTTGATCCAAGCAATGAAAGATTAAAATACTTAACAGGTTTTTCTGGTTCTGCTGGTCAAGCTTTGATTTTAAGGAAAAAAGCATTTTTGTTTGTAGATGGTCGTTACACCTTGCAAGCCCAAAAAGAGATAAAAAAAAGTTTTAAAGTAGTGCCAATTCATAAAACTAAACCTTTAGAAATATTGAAAAAAAATAAACAAAAATTAAGAATAGGATTTGATCCAAAACTTTACAGTGACGCTAGTTTAACTAATTTATTTAAAACAAAAAAAATTAAGTTAATTCCTATAATAAAAAATTTAATTGATGAAATTTGGCCAGATAAACCAAAACCAAAATTTAACAAGTTTTTTATATTAAAAACCCAATACGTAGGGCAAGATTATAAACAAAAAATAAATTTAATTTGTAATGTTTTAAAAAAAAAAAGATTAAAAAATTTATTAATCACTGCGCCTGAAAATGTAGCTTGGATGCTAAATATCAGAGGAAAGGATAATTTCTTTTCTCCAATACCCAACTGTAACGTAATAATTAATGATAAAAAAAAAATAATTCTTATTGTAGATAATAAAAAAATTAGCAAAAAATTTAAATCAAAATTTGGAAAAATTTTAAAATATATCAGGCCATCAAATATTACCGCGTACTTAAATAACTTAGATAATAAACAAAATTTTTTAATTGATAAAATTACCTGTTCATTTTTTTATAAAGAAAAGATAGCAAAAAGATTTAAATATGTAGAAGAAATTGATCCAATATATTATTTAAAATCAAAAAAAAATAAAGTCGAAATAAATAATATAATAAAATCTCATATATCTGATGGTGCTGCATTAACAAAATTTATTTTTTGGATAAAAAGTAATATTAACAAACTCAAAATCACAGAATTAAGTGCTCAAAAAAAATTAGAAAAATTTCGAAAAAAAAGCAACAATTACATTTCTCCTAGTTTTAACACTATTTCTGGTTCAGGACCAAATGGAGCAATTGTTCACTATAAGGCAAACAATAAAACAAACAGAAAAATTAAAATAAAAGATATTTATCTTTGTGATTCTGGAGGGCAATATTGCTACGGAACAACAGATGTTACAAGAACTCTTTGTTTTTCTAAACAATCTCAAAGAATAATAAATATTTTTACAAAAGTATTAAAAGGACATATCGGTGTATCAACCTATAATCTTAAAAAAAGCACAACTGGAAAACAAATAGACATTGTTGCTAGATCAGCTTTGAAAAAAGCTGGTCTAGATTATGATCATGGAACTGGTCATGGAGTAGGATATTTTTTAAATGTTCATGAAGGGCCGCAGGCAATATCCAAAACTAATAATGTAAGATTAGAAAAAGGCATGATTCTTTCTAATGAACCTGGATATTATGAATCAAATAAATTTGGAATTAGAATTGAAAACTTAGTTTTTATAAAAAAATACAAAAAAGAATTAAGATTCGAAAATTTAACACTTGCCCCTATAGAAAAAGATTTGATTAATTTTAAATTACTAAATAAAAAAGAAAAAAAATATTTAAATGAATATCATAAAAAAATATATTTTATTTTAAGTCCTCATCTTAACAAAAAAGAAAATAATTGGTTAAGATCATTTATTAATTAATAATTTTATTCCAGTCTTTTTCGTATAAAATTTTTACATTTAGTCTTTTTGCTTCATTAATTTTTTTTGTAGTAGGCTTTTGAGATCCTACAACTAAAAAATTTGTTTTTTTACTAATACTGCTAACAATCTTTGCACCTAGATTTTCAGAAAGAAATTTCAATTCTGATCTACTTTTATTCTCAAAAGCACCAGTAAACATAATTAATTTTCCACTTAACGGAGTTTTTTTAGTTAGAAGCTTATAATTTTTAATATCAAGTAAATTAATTAAATTAGAAATAACTATCAAATTTTGTTTATTTGAAAAAAATTTTTTTAATGAATCGATTTGAGAAATTCCAATACCATCAATTGAGTAAAGTTCATCGAGATAATTGTGATTATTAATATTCAATTTTTTACAAGTTTCAAAAAATTGCCCAATACTTAAAAAATGTTTTGCTAATACTTTTGCGTTTTCATGGCCTATATGACGAATACCAAGAGAAAAAATAAAGCGATCTAATGAAATTTTTTTACTTTTGTTTATTGAATTTTTTAAATTAATAATTGATTTTTCACCCCATCCATCAAATTTTTTTAGTATATCTATATCCAAATTAAAAATGTCATAAGAATATTTAATTAATTTTTTGTTCCAAAAGTTATCTATAACCTTTTTTCCAAGCCCCTCTATGTTAAGAGCTTCTTTTGATACAAAATGTTTTAACTTTTCTTTTAAAATATCTTGACAACTATAATTTGGGTCTGGACACCTTGTTACAGCATCTTTTTTTTTAGTATTGCTATTAAATTCTTTAACTACTTTTGAATTGCACGAAGGACATTTGTGTGGAAAAATAAATTTTTTTGATCCAGCTGATCTTTTGTTTATGTCAACTGAGATTACTTGTGGAATAACTTCTCCGGCTCTTTGAATGGTAACAACATCACCTTCTCTAATATCTTTTCTTATTATCTCATCTTCATTATGCAAGGTAGCATTAGAAATTATTACACCACCAACATTAACGGGTTTTAGTTTTGCTACAGGAGTTAATGCCCCTGTTCTTCCAATCTGAATTTCAATGTTTAATATTTTAGATATAGCTTTTGTAGATGAAAATTTATGTGCAATTGCCCATCTGGGAGAATTTGAAACATAACCAAGTCTTTTTTGAAAATTTAAGTCGTTAATTTTGTAAACGATTCCATCAACATCGTATTCTATCTCCGATCTTTTACTTTCAAGTTCGATATAATTTTTCATCATATCTTTAATATCGGTAAAAACATTGTTGTATTGACTAACTTTAAAACCCCAATTCTTTAAAAGTTTTAAATATTCTGACTGAGTTTTAAATAATTTTTCCTTAACGAATCCAAAACTATATGCCATAAATTGAAGAGGAATTTTTTTTGTTTCAAGTGAATCTTTTTGTCTTAATGAGCCTCCTGCGGCATTTCTTGGATTGGCAAATTTGTTGCTAATATTTGTAAAATCTTTTTTTAATATATAGACTTCACCTCGTACTTCTATATTTTCAGGAAATTTTGATCCTTTTAATCTTGCCGGTATACTTCGAATTGTTTTAAGATTTAATGTAATATCTTCTCCTGTGATACCATCGCCTCTTGATAATCCTAATTTTAATTGTCCATTAATATAGTTAAGTGAAGCTGAGATTCCATCAATTTTCGGTTCAGTACTAATTTCTATTTTATAGTCATTATTTAGTTTTAAAAAATTTTTAACTTTTTTTAAAAAATCAACAATATTATTTTCAGAAAAGGCATTTGAAAGAGACAGCATAGGTATTTTGTGCTTAATCTTTTTAAACCTACTTGAAGACTTGTAGCCTATGTTTTTAGTAGGAGATAGTTTACTTTTTAAAAATTTGTATTTGTTTTCTAGATTTAATATTTCGATTTTTAATCTATCATATTTATGGTCCGAAATGATTGGATTATCTTGATCATAATATGCCTTGTTATACTCTTTCAGTTTAGCAATTTTATCAAAATACAAAGCTTTGATTTTTTCCTTTTCCATTAATTATTCAAACAATTTTTTGAATTTTGTTTTAATAAAAGAATCCTTTTCTTTTTTAGTAATTTTTTCAGTTTTGTAAGATTTATTAAATAATCTATAAGAATTTTTATACCATTCTCCAGAAGCATAGTTATATCCAAGTACTGCTGTAACTTTTTTTGCTTCTTCAACTAAACCAATTTTGTAATAAATTTCAATTAGCCGATGTAATGCTTCTTCAACATAAATTGTAGTATCATAATGTTTTACAACAATTTGAAAACGATTAATTGCAGCAATCCATTTTTCCATTTTCATGTAATAACGTCCAATATACATTTCTTTTGCAGCCATTTGATCAACGATTAATCCCATTTTCCATTTGGCATCAATTGCATAGTCTGTGTTAGGATAATGTTTTAAAATATAAACAAATTTTTCTCGCGCCTTTATTAAAGGTTTTAAATCCTTTTTTTCATCATACAATTGTTCAAAATAACATATTGCAATTAAGTAGTGGGCATAAACTACATTTTTATCTTTTGGATAATTTTTAAGATGACGCTCTAAATTAAAGATAGCGTCCTCATAATAATTTTGAGAATATAACGCATAAGCAGACATCAATGATGCTTTGGCAGCCCAGATAGACTGAGGGAACAGAATTTCTGCTTCATCAAATTTTTTTGATGCATAAAGTCCATCACCCAATTCTAATTGCCTCATTCCTTCTTTATAAGCAAGAACCATTTCTGATTCGACATCTTGTTCAAGCAAAACTGCATCGACCTTACTTTTATCTGGTGCACATGAGACAACGAAAATTAAATATATGAATAAAAAAATAATATATTTAGACATTGATAATAGGATATTACCAAATTTTTTTTAAATTTAAAATAGACTGAAATTTAAGCGCTTGCAGCTACAGGTCTGCTATAAAATGAATTATTTGGTAATTTTTTTTCCTTAAATTCTACCAACGAAAAGTATTTACTGTTTGATAAAAATTCTTTTAGTAATGCAATAGTTAATTGATGACCACCCTGACTACATTTTACTTTACCTAAAATTTTATAATTGGCTAACATCAAATCACCCATACAATCTAAAATTTTGTGCATTACAAATTCATTTTTATACCTTAAACCTCCCTCATTAAGAATTTTATCATCTCCTACTACGACTGCATTCTCAAGAGATCCACCTATTCCTAGACCTAACCGCTTAATCTTTTCTACATCTTCAAGCAAACAAAAAGTTCTAGAATTGTAAACTGGATCAAGATCACCATTAGACAGACTGACTGATTTCCTCTGCTTACGAATAAGTTGATTTTTGTATACAATTTCAAAATCAATCTCTAAATCATTTTCATGAGGTTCTATTGATATAAATTTTTTATCAATAACCAATTCACATTTTTTTAAAACTTTTATAAATTTTTTCGAAGTGTCATAATTTTTAGTTCCAGCTGCTCTAATTTGATGAACAAATTCCTTAGCTGAACCATCCATAATAGGAACTTCGTTTGAATCAATTTCAACTAATAAATTGTCAACTTCCTCTCCATATAAAGCTCCCATTAAATGTTCTATTGTTGAGACAGCAACTCCAAACTCATTTTGAATATTTGTACAGAGAACTGCTTTACTAACATTATTGAAAACTGCGGAAATTATATTTTTGGTTTTTAAATCAGTTCTTTTGAAAACTATTCCGTGATTTGGTGCCGCGGGAACAAGTTTCATATTAACCTTTTTACCATTATGCAAACCAACTCCCTTGAATTGAATTTCACGTTTGATTGTCTTTTGATAAAAACCAGGCATAAAACATTTATAATGATCAAAAGTAAGATAATAAAAACAATAATTATTTCAAAAAAATACAATAAAAGAACTAATTAAAAATATTAAAAATTCTAGCAAAAAAGCCGCTTTTATCCTTTTGACTTTGATGTGGTATAGTAATTGCCTCCGAAACAAAACCTTCTGTTAAAATTTTTACTGCACCATAACAGGCCAATAATTCTGTATCGATATTTCCGAAATGTTTAAAATTATTTAAGTTAGCATCGAAAATATAATTTGATAACTTAATATTAACTATTTTTTTTAAATCATTTAATCTCGACCCTTCTCCAGTAAAAATTAAATTTTGTTTTATATTCTTAACTTGTAAAAAATTTATTTCTTTAAAAATTTTATTTAGAATTTCATCTAATCTCGCTGAAATGATATCCCTGACAAATTTAGATGAAATTTTTCTAAATTTGGTCTCAGAGAAATATCTATCAGATAAAAATTCATTTTTATTTAATTCTTTATCCAAATTATTAATTATTGATATATCTTTTTTAATTAACTCTGATTCAATTTCAGATAAATAACAACCGCGGGAAATATCTTTCGTAATGTGATTTGATCCTATTGGGAAAGAAGAAGCGTGTACTAAAGATGAATCTTTAAATACCACTAGGGAAGTTTTTTCATAACCCATATCAACAATACCGCATCCATAATCAATTTGATCTTGATTAAAACAACAAATACCTAAAGCGTAGGAACAAGAAATAAATTTATCAATTTCAATATCGCACGAATGAAACACTTCTGAGATATTTTTTAAAATATTTTTTGGAACACTGAGAAAAACATTTTCTTGACTAAATTGATCTGCATAAATATTAAAAGGCAAATCCTTAAAAAGTTTATTGTCAACTACATATTTATAGTTAAATATATGAATATTAGATAATTTAGAATTATTTAATTCAACTTGTTTTTTGGCCTCTTTCAGAAGAAAGCTGACATCGTTTTTTTCTATTTTAAATCCATTAATTTTTTTAAACTTAGTGAACCTGGTAGTAATAATTTCAGTAGGGTCAATTAATACATTTATTTTATTTAGACTAATTTGTGATTTTTTTTCCGCCTCAACCAAACATGAGTGAATTGAATCAATTGCATCATTTATATTAACAATGATTGAGTTATGTATACCTTTTGTTTTTTTTTTAGAAAAGCCAATAAGTTGTGGTAACCCATCACTACCAAATGAAAAAATAGCACATTTAAGATTGGAGGTTCCTAAATCAATTACGGTAATAATTTTTTTATTTTCCACTATTGAGTAATAATTTTATTATTAATTCTTAAATCTATAACAGAATATTTATTAAAATATTTATTATTCAAAAGTTTATTAACTACTTTTATAGCTTCCTTTAAACCTTTTGAAGGAAATTTTATTATTTTTTGGTTATTTGTAACTAAATCCCATCTGTTAATTTGAAAAAAGTAATAACTCGATATGATATCTAAATTAAAATTATTTAATTTAAGTAATTTTTGAAAATCATTGAAATAATATTCTGCCTCTTTTCCGTAAACATTTGGTAAATTTTGACCAGTTAAATAATCCACAAAAGGTATGAGATTATTATTATCTGCCAAAAAATATCTTTTTTTATCTTTTACTAGCTTCGCAACAAAAACAACTTCCTTTAATTTAATATTAATTTTATTTGGATATTGTTTCTTAATTGTATATTCACTGATTAATTTATTTTCATTAATAATATCTTCAATATCTTTACGCTTTATTAGAAGTAAATTTTGTCCTATTAAACCATTTAATTTACGTTGCATTACTGTATGGTCAAATTTTTTATACCCTGATATTTCAATCTCATTTAGCTGAAAGAAAACTTTATTATCAAAAATATTTGTCTTTTCAAAAAAACTTATCGTTGACAAAAAAATAAACACTAAAATATAAAATAATATTTTAATTTTTTTATTACCTATCGTAACCAGCATCTTTAACCATCCATTCAACCAGATTTTCAAATTTTATGCCCTTATAAGCTGCTATTTCAGGTACTAAAGAAAGATTTGTCATTCCTGGTTGTGTATTAATCTCCAATAGAAAAAATTTATTTTTGTAATATCTAAAATCACTTCTCGTGATTCCTTGGCACCCTAATGAAAGGTGGGCTTTTCTTGCAATTCTTAAAACCTCTTTGTATTTTTTGGATTCCAAAGGAGCTGGCATAATATGTTTGGTTTTTGCTTTACTTGAATATTTGGCACAGTAATCATAAAATTTTCTTTTAGGTTTAAGCTCTATAGCACCTAAAGCTTTGTTATTCATAACAGCCACTTGTATTTCTCTTCCAGGAATATATTTTTCGACCAATATTCTGTTATATTTTTTTAACTTTTCTAAATTTTTGTTTAGATTTTTTTTTGTACAAATATAAACACCTATGCTTGACCCCTCATTAATTGGCTTAATAACAATAGGAAAATTAATTTTTGATTTTTTTATCAAGGTATAAATATTTAAACTATTATTATAATTATAGACAAAAAATTTTGGAGTATTAATTTTTTTATTAATAAATATTTTTTTAGAAATTTCTTTATCAATAGCAATACTTGAAGCAAGAACTCCTGAATGGGTATACTTTATTTTTTCTGACTCCAAAATACTTTGAATATAACCATCTTCGCCAAAACGACCGTGCAACGCATTAAATACTATTTTTGGTTTTATTTTTCTAATTTCATTAATAAAATTTCCTTTTGGATCTAAGACTTTAACTTTGTATTTCTTTTTTCTTAATGCCTTTATACATGCCTTTCCAGATAAAATACTGATTTCCTTTTCTACCGACATTCCTCCCATTAAAACTAGAATCATATTTTTCATTTTTTTTCACCAATAATCTGTAATTCCAATTCAAGTTTTATTCCAGTAGTATTAAAAACTTTTTCTCTTACAAGGTTAATCAAATTTTCCATATCATTTGAAGTTGCAGAACCTTGATTAATAAAAAAATTACTATGTTTTTCAGAAATTGTGGCACCTCCGATTTTCATATTCTCACAGTGCGCTTCTTTGATAAGTTCCCATGCTTTTTTTTGTGTTTGGCTAGTTGGATTTTTAAAAGTACTTCCACAAGTTTTAATTCTAGATGGTTGTGATTTTTTTTTAATCGTTGAGAGTTTTTCCATTTTTTTTTTAATTTTTTTACTATCTTGTTTTTTACCTTTAAAAGTTCCGCTTAAAAAAATAAAATCATCTGATAAATTTGAACCTCGATAAAAAAAATTGATTTTTTCAGACTTGATCGTTCTTACAATAGCATTACGATCTACCGTTTGGATTGAAGCAATACATTTTGAGATATCATAACCATAGCACCCTGAATTCATTCTTATTGCGCCACCTATAGAACCAGGAATACAAGAAAGAAATTCTAGCCCACCAATAGAATTTTCTAATGCAAAATTTGATAACTGCTTATCCAATACAGCAGAACCAGAGATTACGGTATTATCATCAAGTTTAGACAAATGTGAGAAGTATTTTCCAAGTTTAATAATAACACCATTATATCCCCCCTCTCTGATTAATATGTTCGAACCAACTCCAAGAACTTTGATAGGTAAACTATTTGAAAATTTTTTCAAAAAAAAAATTAATTCTTCTAATGTATTTGGTTTAAAAAAAACTTTAGCTGAACCTCCTAGATTAAACCAATTTAAACGTCTCATATCATATTCATAATAAATTTTTCCAGATAATTTTTTTGATAAATCTTGAACTTGTTTTGATATATTCATAATTTTTTTGATATATTTTTAATCCATGTAGATATACTTCCAGCACCCATGCATACCACTAACTCATTATCAAAAAGATTTTTTCTAAAGTAATTTAATAAATCATTTTCTGATTTTAATATTATTACCTTTACGTTAGATTTTTTTGCTATTAATTTTCCAAATAAATGATAATCAAAATATTTATTAATCTTTTCACCGGCCGGATAAACGGGACATAGAACAACCTCATCACAAAGCTTAAATGCCTTGGCAAATTCTTTTTTTAATAACCTAACTCGAGAGAATCTGTGGGGCTGAAAAACAGAAATTATTTTTCTAGAACGATGTACTGACTTAATACCATCAAGCAAAGCCTGTATTTCGGTTGGATGATGAGCATAATCGTCGTAAAAATCGATTTTTCTATAAGAAAATATTTTATTAAATCGACGCTGAACTCCATCAAAATTTTTTAAAGCATTTTTAATTATATTAATTTTGATACCTAGACTTAACGCCACCGCAACTGCTGCTGTAGCATTTCTTATATTATGGTTTCCAAGTAAAGGTATTTGGAAATTTTTTAAATATTTTTGATTTTTTTTAACTAAATTTAATTTAATATTAAAGTTTGAATTATTAGGGTTTTTTCTAACATTATTTATTTGAAAATTTGAATTTTTATCAAAGCCATAAGTTAAATAATTATTTGTTTTTAAATTTTTAATTAATGCTTTATTATAATAATCGTCTTTGCAAATAATCGACTTTCCTAAAGAGGGCGTTTTCTCAACAAATAACTGAAAAGATTTTTGTAAATTGGTTAATTTTTTATAAAAATCTAAGTGTTCCCTATCAATATTTGTAACTACAGAATAAGTTGCAGGTATCTTTAAAAAACTACCATCTGACTCGTCTGATTCTACTACACACCAGTCGCTTTTTCCTAATTTCGCAGAATTTTTTAAAAAATTTATCACTCCTCCATTAATTATTGTTGGATCCAATTTTGCTGAAAATAAAATATTAGATATCAAGGAAGTGGTGGTCGTTTTTCCATGTGATCCTGTAATAACAATATTTTTTTTTAATGAAACAATGTTAGCAAGCATTTTGCCGCGTTTGTGAATAGGTATTTTTTTTTTTTTTGCTAATAAATATTCAACATTATTGTTTTTAATAGCAGAAGAAATAACGAGCATGGTAGCCTTTTTAATATTTTCTCTTTTATGACCAATAAAAATTTTAATGCCAAATTTTCTTAATCGATCTGTATTTTTGGTTTGGATTAAATCGCTACCCTGTATCATAAAGTCCATGTTGTGCATTATTTGTGCTAATCCACTCATGCCAATTCCACCTATGCCAACAAAATGAACTACTTCATTGCTTGCTATTTTCACTTGCATTAAATTAATTTTTCTATTTCTTTTTCTATTTTTAAAAGGGTATTTTTGCTATTATTTTTAAGCATATTTTTTCTTTTTAAACTTAATTCAGCATTATTATCAAGAATTTTGATCAACATTTCTTTCAAATTATCAAAGGATAAATTTTTTTGCTGTAATATCCAGCAACATCCTTTTTTTTCATAGTAAATTGCATTTTGATGTTGATGATTATCTTTAGCAAATGGATAAGGAATAGCAACAAATGGTACTCCTAAAAATTCAAGTTCGCCAATAGTTGATGATCCACATCTTGATATTGCAAGGTCAGCCCTTGATATTAATTCACCAATGTTCTCATGAAAGCTAAAAATATAATTTTCAATATTATTTTTATTATAATAATTTTGAATTTCATTTACTTGTTTAGCTAAGGATTGTTGAATGACGTTAATTCTGTAATTTTTACTTAAGTCTAAAATAACCTGTGGTATCACTTTTCCAAAAATTTCAGCACCTTGGCTACCACCTAAAATTAAAATAGTTTTTTTTGAATTTAAATTATTTTTTTCTGATAATTCGTGTTTTATAATTTCTTCTCTAAGAATATTACCAACCTCAACACATTTGGTTAAATATTTTTTAGGAAGATTGAGAATATTATCAGTATTTGTAAAAAGCTTCATACAAAAACGCACAAAAAATTTATTTACCCTGCCCAATACAAGATTAGGTTCGTACAATAAAATTTGAATATTAAGTAATTTTGCAGCTAAACAGATGGGAAGGGAAACATATCCTCCTAGACCAAATACAAAATTTGGTTTTTCTTTCCTTAAAAAAAAAAATGAATTAAATGTAGCTAGAATTAGTTTTAAATAAAAAAATATTTTATTTATAAAACCTGCGCGAGTTGGAAAACTGATTTCTATTATTTTATGTAAAAAAAAATTTTTTTTTAGATATTTTGCACCTCTTTTATCAATAACGAGTATTGTTTCGTATTCTTTTTTTTTAAAAAAATTAATTAAACTAACAGAGGGAAAAACATGCCCTCCTGTACCTCCACTGCAAAAAAGAATTTTTTTTTTCATAAATTATCTTGATTTAATGGAATTTTTTTTGTTAAATTTAAAATTAAACCAGCGATTATTGCGTTTCCTACAATTGATGAACCTCCATAACTTAAAAACGGAAGGGTTATACCTGTTGTTGGCAAAAGTCTTATATTTACTCCAATATGAATGAAGGTTTGAATTAACAACAATGAAATTAAACCAACTAAGACAAGTTTCGTATATTCATCTTTTTCATCTACTAATTTATTCAATACTTTATAAGACAAAAATAAGAAAATTATTATTAGCAACAAAATTAATATAACTCCGAATTCTTCTGCGATTATGGCAAACATATAATCGGTATGAGCTTCTGGCACTCTATCTTTTAATACTCCTTCACCCAAACCTCTGCCTGTAAAACCACCACTTTTTATTGCCTCTAGTGCTTTTTCCGATTGATAGTTTTCCCCCTTTGTCGGGTCAATAAATGATTTTAATCTAAATAATATATATCCAAATTTATTCGGAAAAAAAAATAGGATTGAAGCAAAAATTAAAACACAGATTAATAAAAATATACCCAAAATTATGAAATTTATTCCTGATGAAAAAACCATAATTAACCAAGACGAAAATAGTAGAACAGATTGACCTAAATCTGGCTGAATTATTAAAAGAAACAATACAATCGATAATAAAATTAATGTATAAAAATATTTTCTATATATATTATGAATAATTTGTGAAGAGATAATTTGTGCTAATATAAGAATAAAAAAAGGTTTTAATATTTCAATTGGTTGAAATCTAGGTAAAAGAGGCATGTCCAACCATCTCTTTGCACCTTTAACTTCAATTCCAATAAAGGGAACTAAAAATAATAATAAAAGTGATATCAAAAAAAAATATGTTAGATATGTTTTAATTATTTCCCTTTTTTGAAGAGAAATAAAAAAGATAATTATTAGTGCAATACCAACAAATATTAAATGCTTTAAAAAGAAAAAATAGCTTTCCTTATTTAATTTTTCACCAATAATAGATGATGTAGAAGAAAATGAAAAAAATAAACCTAAGAAAAAAAGTAGCAAGATTAGCGATAATATTGTCTTGTCTATATTTCTCCACCAGCTTGCTAGTAAACTTCTATTTTCTCTTCTAAAATCAAACATATTTTAATAAATACTTGATCTTGCCCTATAAACAAGTTCCTTAAATTTTTTTCCTCTGTCTTCAAAATTTGTAAATTGATCAAAAGATGCGGCTGCAGGGCTAAATAAAATTGTATATTTATTTTTTGTTAAACTATTTGAGTTTTTTATTTGCTTCAGGTCCTTGATAACTTTTAAAAAAGCATTCTTTAAATTATTTACCACAACTAAATTTACTTTTTTTCTTAATTGCTTTTTAAAGAAAATCGTACTTTTTCCAATGATATAAGCTTTAATAATATTTTTTTTAAATTTATTTAGAAAAAATTTATCACCTTTTTTAGGAAGTCCTCCAACAATCCAAAAAATATTTTGGTAACTTTTCAATGATTGTGAAGATGATTCAAAATTGGTTGCTTTTGAATCATTTATGCAAATTATTTCGTCGTTTAATAATAATCTTTCTTGTCTATGTGGCAATCCTTTAAATTTGTTTAAGACTTGCAATACAATATTTAATCTTATTCTATAATTGCTTGCTATTTTAAGTACAAAAGAAATATTTTCCAAATTGTTTTGGGATAACAAATATTTATTTTTAATTTTTTTAAAAATTTTTTTTACCTTATATTTATCAACTTTATGCAATTCGGAAAAAAATTGTTTTTTTTTATAATTGTCTATAATTTTTTTCGTAAATTTATTGTTTAAATTTAAATACGAATGATCCTTGGATGATTGGAATTTTAAAATTTTTATCTTTGCATTAATATAGTTTGTCATAGTCTTGTGTCTTTCCATGTGATCAGGTGAAATATTAAGTATTACAGCATGATTAGATTTAAAATGCTGTGTATATTCAAGTTGATAAGAGGAAACTTCGACAATAATAACTGCTTTTTTATTTAACTTTTTAAGAGATAGTATTGGTTCACCTATGTTCCCTACAAGATGAGTTTTGTGACCGGCTTTTTTAAAAACTGCCTCTAGTAGCTTACAAGTTGTTGATTTACCATTCGTACCAGTAACCGAGATAATTTGGTTATCTTTGTTGAAATTATAAAATATATCTAAATCCGTAATTATTTTAGCCCTATTTTTTGCTAAAAAATTTTTTAGATAGCAATGTCTAATATTTATACCAGGACTGACTACAATAAAGTCAATAAAATCATTTGTTAATTTTTTTTTGAAATTTAATAAATATTTTTTTTTTATACTTTTTCGAACAAAAGAATTATCATCCCAACAATAAATTTCTGATTTAATTTTTTTTAAGAATTTTAGTGTAGCTAATCCACTTTTTGCAAATCCATAAATAAGAATTTTTTTTTTTGCAAATTTTGAACTTAAATTTCGCATTATCTCAATTTTAGAGTCGCTAATCCAATTAAAGCTAAAATTATTGAGATAATCCAAAACCTAATTACAACTGTTGATTCTGCCCAACCTTTTTTCTCAAAATGGTGGTGCAGGGGTGCCATTTGAAAAATTCTTTTTCCAGTTAATTTAAAGGAAACTACCTGAATAATTACAGAGACTGTTTCTAATACGAACAAACCACCAATAATTGCCAGCACAATTTCATGTTTTGAAACAATACCTATAGCTCCTAACGATCCCCCAAGTGATAATGATCCAGTGTCTCCCATGAAAATTTTTGCGGGAGGTGCGTTGTACCACAAAAATCCAAGACAAGCACCGCATATTGCACCGCAGAATATTGAAACTTCACCAAGTTCTTCAATATGCGGTATTTGAAGATAATTTGAGAAAACTGTATTTCCTGCAACATAACAAATAAAAGCAAAAGAAGCTGCCACCAATATCACAGGTACAGTTGCTAAGCCATCTAACCCATCTGTTAAATTGACAGCATTTGATGATGCAATAATTACAAATATGTAAAACGGAATAAAAAATATTCCCATATTAAAAATTAAATTTTTAAAAAATGGGAAATATAAATTTTTCAGGTGTAAATGATCTCCAAGTTTATGCAAAAAAAATACAGCAATAAACGCTAGAAATATTTGGATAATAAACTTCAGTCTTGGAGAAAGGCCAGATGAATTGTGATTTTTTATTTTCAAGAAATCATCGATTGCTCCTAAAATTCCAAAACTACTAGCTACAAATATTAAAAACCAAATATAAATATTGGATAAATCTGCCCAAAGCAAAGTGCTTAATAACATTCCTATTAAGATCACCACTCCTCCCATTGTTGGAGTTCCTACTTTTTTAAATATGTGATCAATCGGGCCATCATCTCTAATAGGTCCCGTAATCTTTTTTTGTGAAAAGTATCTTATAAATGGATCTCCAATAAGAAATACAATAATCAAAGACGATATTAATGATAATCCAGTCCTAAATGTTAAATATCTAAATACATTTAAAAAAGAAAATTCGTCTATAAAAGATGTTAACAAACTATAAAGCATTAATTAATTTTTCCTTTTTTTAATTTTTTGCAAAAATTATTTAAACCAGTTAAATTTGAACCTTTTATCATTATATAATCATTATCATTTATATAATTCTTAATTAAACTACCAATATCATTTAATGAATTTAATATTTTTCCTTTTTTGTTTTTTCTCACGAATTTGTAAGTCTCCAATATAGATTGGCCAATCACAAAAACTTTATCAATGTCACTATTATTAATATATTTTGCTAAATTTCTGTGAAAAAACTTAGTTTTTTTTCCTAATTCCAACATATCTCCCAATACAAGAATTTTTTGAGTCTTTTTTTTATCGATATTATTAAAATGATTTATAGCCAGTCTCATTGAATGTGGATTAGCATTATAGCTTTCGTCGAGTAAATAAAATTTTTTCTTAAAAATTTGAATTTTATTCATATCTCCTCGTCCTTCTGGTATTTTAAAATTTAAAAAAATATTTTTCTTATCTGATATATCCAAATCCAAAATAAATATAATTAGGCATGTTGAAAGAACATTTTGAATATAAGCACTATTATTATAGTTAATGTTAAATAAATACACTTTATTATTATATGAAATGGAAGCTTGATAAATATTATTATTTTTTTTTACATTTTTTAAATATAGATCTGCATTTTTATTCAAACCAAAAGATTTTACCTGAATGTTTTTTTGGCTAGCTTTCTGCGTTATATAATTAAAAAATTTATCATCTCTATTTAAGATTAAAGTTCCTTGTGCAACTAAATTATTTATAATTTCTGATTTTGCTCTTGCAATTTCTTTTGTGCTTTTAAAATTTTTTAAATGTGCTGAAGAAATATTTGTTATAACTGCTATATCGGGTTTTAATATATTGGAAAGTGAGTTTATTTCACCTTTTTTATCCATGCCTAATTCAAATACACCAAAAGAATCCTTTTCTTGCAGATTGGATAAGCTCAAGGGTACTCCATATTGATTATTGAACGACGACTTTGATGAGGAAGTTTTATCAAAATTTTTTAAAACAAAACTTGTCATATCTTTTAGTGTTGTCTTTCCAGAACTCCCTGTAATCCCAATAATTTTTGCTTTGGTACGAAGTCTAGTTACTTTTGCAAGATTATTTAGTGCATTTAAAGTATCTGAAACTTGAATTAATTTTTTTAAATTAACCCCTCTTATTAATCTGCTCACAACGGCTTTTTTTGCTCCTCTTGCAAAGGCTTCTTTAACAAAATTATGCCCATCTTTTCTTTTTCCTTTAATTGCAAAAAATAAGGATTTAGAATTAATTTGTTTTGAATTTATGGAAACATTTTTAAAATTAAAACGATTATAATTTGAAAACACTTCAGATGTGATGCTTGGGTGCCAAAAATAATTGATAGTTTGTTTTTTGTTGTTTTTGAAAAATTTTTTTATTTCGTTTTGGTCAGAAAAATGAATTTTTTTTGAACCAAAATCTTGATATTGTTCATGACCTT
>QCSA01000013.1 GCA_003211695.1 Pelagibacteraceae bacterium AG-464-P07
TCTTTTACCTGTTAGTTATAGAACGTGATCCTTTAGAACTTCCGTCTGTCTTAATAGATAAGGAAGTACCAATATTTGAAACGGAATCTTTATTGAATAAAAAAAAATTTATTTCAAAAAATGAATTTGATAGCGAAACAACATTGGTAAATTTTTTTGCTACATGGTGTGCCCCTTGTCGTGAGGAACATGTTTACTTAAAACGTTTGTCCGATGAGAAAAGATTGAAAATCATAGGAGTCAATTACAAAGATGATCTTGATAAAACACTTGTATGGCTTGAAGAGTTAGGTAATCCTTATTCGGATGTTATTGTGGACAACAAGGGTCAAATAGGAATCGATTGGGGTGTATATGGAATTCCCGAAACATTTATTGTTGATTCAAAAGGCATAATTAAATACCGCCTTGTTGGACCTATTACAAAAAAAAATTACAATGCTTTTTATTTAAAAATTAGGGAGAGTGAAGATTAGTGGCAAAAACTTTACTAACAATTGTCATCATTTCTATAATGATGCAGTTTTTTTCAAAGAACAGTTATTCTGTTGAACCGGAAGAATTTTTACAAAACCTAAAGCAAGAAATAAGGGCTCGCAATATTACAAAAAATATTAGATGTTTGGTTTGTCAAAACCAATCTATAGATGACTCTTCTGCTCCACTTGCAAAAGATTTGCGTACACTTATAAGAATAAAGGTACAAGAAAATGATACAGATAAAGAAATTTATAAATTTTTAACAGATAGGTATGGAGATTTTATTCTTCTTAAACCTCCTTTTAAAATAAGCACTTTTTTGCTTTGGTCCTTACCTTTTATTTTTTTTATAATTGGTATTTTTATACTTTTTTCACACAATAAAAAATCAAATAAAACATTAGGCAAATATTAATGTTTTGTTAATTTTCCTTTTTTTTTCTATCTAATTTAAATTTAATTATTTCTGATTTATATTTCATTAAAAAAATAATCAAAACGTAGATGATCATTCCTATAAGCATAATGATCAGAGGAATGAGCATTGTATAATGAATCCTTGGAGCAGAAGTAAGTGTTATACTTGAAGTTTGATGAAGCGTGCTCCACCAATCAACAGAGTATTTGATTACCGGCAAGTTGAGAGTTCCTAGGATTCCAATTACAGAGGATATTTTATTTGCTTTTTCGAAATTGTCTACGTATTTCCAAACAGCCATATAAGCAAGATAGAAGAGCAACAAGATTGTCATGGAAGTTAATCTTGCATCCCACACCCACCATATGCCCCAGGTAGGTTTGCCCCACAGAGAACCAGTTACAATTGATATTATACCAAAAAGAAAACCCACGGGAGCTAAACTTTTTGCCATTAAAGGAAGAATTTTAATCTTAAAAATTAAAGTACAGATTGAGGCTGTTCCGATAAAACCAAAACAAGCAAGAGTCAATAAAGATGCGGGAACATGAACATACATAATTCTAACTGAATCTCCCTGCACATAATCAGGGGGTGAAATAAATAAGGCATAGATTAATCCAACAAGAATAACTGAAACCAATAAAATAACTAAAATCAAAAAAAAATTATCTCCTAGTGAAAGGATTTTATTTGGAAAGAAATTTTTAAACATTAAAATATACTACAGGCAAAAATAGATTATTAAAGCTTGATCCTTAAATTTATCTTGTTCCACTAATTTTTGGCTTTTTCAAGAGCTTTACTTACTTCCGGAGGCATATAGTTTTCATCATGTTTTGCTAAAATTCTATCAGCAATAAAATATTTTTTATCTTTTAATTTGCCTTCGGCAACAACGCCTTTTCCTTCTGAAAATAGATTGGGAAGAGAGCCGCTGTAAGAAACTATAATTTCGTTATTTAAGTCGGTCACAATAAATTTTACAGACGTTTGATTTTTTGTTATCGAACCTTCTTTTACCAACCCCCCTACTCTAATTTTTTTATTAAAAGAAATGTTTTCCTTATTATAAATTTCAGTTGGGGAAAAGAAGTAAACTATGTTTTCTTCTAAAGATTTAAGAACGACGAAAATGACTACAATTGCCGCAACTAACAAAAACGTCAAGACAACAATTCTCGATCGAGCTTTTTTACTCAACATAAAAAGGTATCGAACAATAAACTAGCGATTAATGAATTGGGCTACTTGACAAAACTTCTTTTAAAAGTTCCTGTTGTTTAGCTACTTCAATTTTTGTTATTGGCATTTGTTTAAACTCAATTAAAAACATTTTTTCTTGCCTTTTAAGTTCTTTTTTGGTTGTCAGGTAAAGAAAAAAGAAGCTTGCAAGAGTGAAGATAAAAGCAGGCCAAACAAATTGTCCATATCCGCCTAAAACTAAAAGTTCTAAATTCATAACTATCTTTTATCCTAATTAATATCAATAATAGTGGGCTTGAGTCAAATATCGTAAAGTTTTATTAATAAAACAAGATCTAAATTGCCTCAATGATTTTCTTAATTTAACAATTTGAAGAGGCTAAAGCTAAGGTGCTGATATCCATCTCCAGCTTCTAATACTGTATTGATTTAATGTATCAGATGTAGAAGCAGGATTTATTTCACATGAGAACCACAGAGATTCTGATTTTAAGGTTAGTCCGACCTATACCTCACAGAACGAATCAGATAATATTAGAATGTTAGTTGGTCCAAAAAATAGAGGTGGTGGAGTGCGAGAGCCGAAGCCACCTCGCAAAACTATTGAAATTTCAATGGCACAAATCTCTTTAAAATTTTAGCCACTATATTTTCTATTTTTACTGGAATATTTGATAATTTTTTTTAACCTGAAAAAGTGAGCTTTTTTGTGATAGAAAACTTTGGTCTATAACCTCTAATAATACTATTGACATATTTTGTATTAATTTAACTATTCCAAACTATGGGGAACCAATCTTCCCTCATAGTCGCTCCGGTTTCCAAGTTAATACCAGTAAATGGAGGTGATGTTTCACTACCACGATTCACGTAGCGCACGTCGTCTCCTATAAAACGTATTGAAAACGCGCGGCGACGATTCATACTAGTATTACCAGGTGCTCCATGTACAGTTTTAAAATTAAACAGAACTGCGTCACCCATTTTTAAATCAGGAATCATTATATTATGATCACTGGATTCAATATTTGGCATATCCATAAATTCAGTATCATTATCATACCATGGCTGGTCATTTGACCACCTTATGGGGCGAACCAACTTAGGCCATTTGTGAGACCCCAATACTACTTGTAAAGCATTTTCTTTGGTAATAGGATCAAGAGGAATCCAGTAGCTGCCTGTATCTTCACCATCTACGCAGTAATAAGGCATGTCTTGATGCCATGGTGTTGACTTAGTAGTTCCAGGCTCCTTAACCAAAATATGCTCGTGAAACACTTGAATGGATTTTGATCCGGTTGCTTCGGCAACAATTTGAGCAGCTGGAGATTGTTCAATACAACTTACAAATTCGGGGATACGCTGCCAGTTGCAGTAATCCTCAAAAAAGCGACCTGCGCCATCCGCGGCAACATTATCACGAGCATAGGGTCCAGGGTTCTTCAGCACTTTCTCAAAGCCTAGTCGTAAAGAATTAATCCATGGTTTGAATACATCTCGCACTATGATCGCACCGCCACGCTTGTAACTACCAATTTGTTCCTTAGTCAGATAATTATTGATCATGTTAACTCTTCTATAAAAGAATATCTTAAGTTATTTTATATTTTCTGTTTCTCAGTTTCATCTCTGTGTTTTTTAAGTACTTCATAAGAGGAGACAGAGCTAAAATGTTTTTTCTTTTTTTTGTCATTTATTATCTAAAGAATTTTTTTTGGAAGGAAATAATATTGCAAATAGTTTTTTATAACATCGACCGAAAAAAATAAATAATATTATTAATAAATTTTGACCATTATCAAATCTAATGCGTATTTCTGTTAGTAAGCCACGAAAGTAACTATGAGTTTTGGATGTTCCTATCTCACCGAAAGATCCAAAAATTTCACTTCCTTTCGTAGTTACTCCTTTCATATCATGTTTCACAACCATTCTATATATTAAGTCATAATCAGCACAAATTTTGTATTTGGTATTGTATAGTCCTAATTTTTTTAGTGAATTAAGTTTTATAAAAAAACTTATTACACACGATGGATAAATATTGAATCTTAATTTAATGTCTTCGGGTCTAAAACCAGTGTAGACTTTATCTTCTTTTCTTATAGAACCAAAAACAAAATCAGCATGTGGATTATTTTTAATATATTTGATTAATATGTTCATGGCATCTTTTTCAAAAGTTGTTGTAGAATCTAATATGCCAACATAGTCACCCGTTGCAAGTTTCAAACCCTTATTCCATGCTTCCCACAAATTGCTGTCTTTTTCGCTAACCCAATAATCTATATAATTATCATATTTATTGATTAACTTAATAGTTTCTTCTCCTGAATCTCCATCGACAATAATATGTTCTATGTTTTCATATTTTTGGGCAAGTACACTTAATATACAGTCTTCGAGAACCTCACTTTTAAGATTAGGAGTTATAATTGATATTAAAGGTTTGTCTTTAAAACTTTTTTTAAATAAATTTTTTAATCTTTGGCCCCCTACACCCTTTCTATCTGGATTATCTGGTAAAAAATAATTTGTCTTAAATTTTTCATCTTCATATTTTTTTAAAGGTAGTTTTTCATTTGTAAAAAGCCTTATCGTATTAGAACATGTTTTTTTAAGGATTGCTTCCATTTATAAATATAAAAATTTAAATCACTTTAAAAATCTTTTTCGACAGTAAAAACTTTTTTCTCCGTGGAGAAAACTTTATAACCAGATTTTTGTTTGAAAAAATGCTTTATATCTAAGTGTGTAGATATCTCTTTTTTTAGAAATTTGTGGGCTAATTCTTGAATATGAATCCCGCTATCTGGTTCGAAAAGTTCTATTTTTTGATTATCACCCAAGATTTTAGCAATGAATAATGCAGGATATACAGAATTTTTTGGGTCCATTTCTCTTGATGGAAATGGACCACTACTAGCTGCTTTTGCCCAATGATCTGAATTTAAAATAAGCAAAGTATCTTCTTTTTTATATTCCTTTGTATCTAATTTATTTAAAATTTCGCCAAGAACAAAATCAACAAGTTTAATATATAATAAGTATGCTGGCCTTCTATCAGACATCAGTGTTAAAGGACCATCTTTTGTCCTAAATTTATAATTATAAAATTTTTCCGCAAATCCTGCTAGACCATCTGTGCATCCGTGACAAAGATGAGGAAATCTATTATGAATAAAAAGTAAATTAGTTGGCGTTGGTGATTCAATAAATTCATACATGGAATTAATAATTTGTGGATTAATATCTCTGTGCCATCCTTTATGTAATAAAAAGGCATATATGTGTTTTACATGTAATATATACAATATTCCATCATACCATTTTAATGGTTCATTAAATATTTTGCACTTAATTTGAAATATAAGGCAGTAAGAATGAAATCCCCAGCCGGTTATTGAAGAGCTAAAGCCATCGTTCTTTATCCGGCCAAAAATTGTATTTTCCATTGTAAAAGGAATCTCCATATTATTGTTTGAAATCATAATCAATCTGTGTTTCCTAAGATCAAATCCTCTGGCGTATTCTCCAATAAGCATTGATGGTATTGAAAAAAATGTATCACTAGATGGGGCAAACAATTTATGATGAGTAACTGAATTTTTTTTAAGTTCTATAAAATTCGGAAGTTTGTAATTATGCTCTTGATTAGAAAAGGCAATTTCAGGATCAAATTCATCAAAAATAATCCAAATTACTTTCCTCTGTTTTTTTAAATCAGTTTGATTATTATAATATTTATCTTGACGATCAAAACTAGAATATAGTTTTTTTAACGATAACATTTGATAACTCATAAGAATGAAAAGTACTAAACTTAAAATACTTAGAAAATTAAAAATTTTATGAATATCTTTTCGTAGCAAAATTACAAAAATAAAAGACGCTATAAAAGGTATTAAAAACCATAACATCCTAACAGCCAATGATATTTTGGCGTCTTTAATATTTATTAAAAATTGACGATATCCCACGTTCTGCCAAGGATAGTCGGCAATATCAAAAAACATTTTGAAAGAAATTGCTACTAAAAATGCAGTAAATAAAATTAATATATAAAAAGGAGTTTTGCTATGTATTTTATCGGTAATTTTTAAAATTAAATATGTTAGACAAATTGAAAAAAATAATAATACTGCAACCGATATTATAATATCACTTACAGTAAATCTATTGAGCGCAATATATGAGTAATTTCTATCATTAATTAGTGTAGCTTGTATTCTTAAAGTGAAATAAAAAGTTTCACTAATTATCAGCGATAAGCAAACAATGTATTTCCATGAAAACACTTTTTTTGTATTCATAAAAGTTAATTATCTGTTATTTTTTTTTCTTCGTAGACAGTCTTTTATATATTTTCTTAATTATTCGAAATGGATAACCTAAGTAGAAAGCCATAGAAGCAAGAAAAACTAGTAGTGCTTGTATTATAAAACTACCAGTAAAAGGGTCAATATAAGCAAAGCTTGGTTGGCTATAACAAACTATTACTAAAGTTAAAATAATTTTTAGTTTCATAATTATTTATTAAGGTGTAATCCGGTTCTTACTCTCTCATATATAAATTGTTTTGTCTATTATTTAAATCAACAATAAAGAAACGGACCAACTCTAAAATAATCATTCCATATCCATTTTCAATAATCAATAAGTCAAGAAAAATTATGCTAAACTTTAATTAAAAAAATCTGAAATAATTTTAGTGTCGTATCTTTATTTTTTTTAACTAATATGTATATTTTAAAGATAACATTTTTATGAAAAAAATAAAGTTGATTTTTTATAGTTTTATAAAATTTATTTTACTTAATAAAAATAAAAAAAAATATATTTTATTTTCAGAATCAAAATATTATAAAAATCATTTTGAAAAGCTAATTGAAAATTTAAAGCAAAAGTTCGATAATGATGTTTATTATTTAACTTCTGATTTTGATGATTATAATTTTTTTAAAACAAAAATAAACGCGTACTACATTGGAGCAGGAATAGTAAGATATTTAATATTTCAATATTTTAATTGTGAAAATTTGATTCTTACACTAACAGATATAGGAAATCACCTACCAAAATCAAAAAATTGTAATAATTATATTTATTTCTTTCATGCTTTGCAAAGTACTCATATAGTCTATACTAAAGAGGCCTTTAAAAATTATGATACTATTTTTTCTAATGGCATCTATCAAGAAGAAGAATTAAAAAAAGCCGAAAAAATTTTTAATTTTCCAAAAAAAAAAATCATAAATACAGGTTTTTTTTACTTTGATTATCTACTCCAAACAATCAATCATAAAATAGTTCAAAAAAATTTGGTTTTATTTGCTCCCTCTTGGAACTATGATAAAAATAATTTTTTTGATAACCATAGCTCAAGGCTAATTCGAAAATTATTAGACGAGAATTACTCAATTATATTTAGACCTCATCCTGAACATTACAAAAGATCAAAAGGAACACTTAAAAAAATAATTAATCAATTTGGCAAAATCAATCATTTTTTTTTAGATGGCAGTTCTTCAAATATTAATTCAATGGAAAAATCGGAAATATTAATTACAGATATTTCTGGAATAATGTTAGAGTTTACTCTCACTTTAAATAAACCTTGCTTATGTTTTGATGAGATAAAAAAAATACATAATCCCGACTATAAAAATTTAGATATAGAATCCTTGGAGGAAATTTTTATTAAAAATTTTGTCAAAATATTGAAAATATCTGAAATTGAAAATATAAGAGAACACTGTGTTAACGTTTTAAAAAATTATAAAGATTCACAAACAAAAGTAATAAATTTTAGAGAAAAGTATATATCAAATATAGGTCACTCAGTAAAATCTGCCATGGATTATCTTGTGAATTTAAAAAATTAAAAAAATAATTTATTATTAATAAATTCTATCAGGAAACTTTCGATCTAATATAAGATGAGAGATTGTCAATAAGGAAAATTGTTACGAAAATAATAAAAATAATTGACGAAACTTTTTGATATTCAAACATTCTAAAAGAGGACTGAAGCTCATATCCGATGCCTCCAGCTCCCACTATACCTAGCATTGTAGCCATTCTAATATTCCGGTCTAAAATATATAAATTGTTACCGATAAAAGATGGTATTATTTGTGGTATCACTGCGAAAGAAATAATTTGTCTTTTTGAGGCACCTGCCGATTTGAGTGCTTCTACTGGTCCTTTATTGATATGTTCGATGTCTTCTGCATAGAACTTTGCTAAAAAACCCATCGTATGAAACCCAAGTGCAAGAACTCCAGGCATGGCTCCAAACCCAATTGCAATAACTAATATCATTGCCATTATAAATTCTGGAATAGAACGAAAAAAAACAGTTATTGTACGAGCAATAATATAAATAAAATAGTTTGGCGCTATGTTGCGTGCCGATAATAATCCAACGGGGATAGACAAGATAATAGCGAGAAAAGTTCCGAGAAATGCAATTTCTATTGTTTCTAACATTAAATAAATTAAATTTTTCAAATTTGAAAAATCAGGTGGCAACATTCTGCCTAAAATATCACCTAAATATTTTGTTGAATCGCTTAATAATTTTAAAAAATTAATTTCAAGATCAATCACAACAAAACTAAGAACTGAAACAAAAGACGAAATCAGCACAAATGTTTTCCAACCCCATTGAGGTCTTATATATGACTCCAAATGTTTTGTTTGACTTGTCTCTATATCAATATAGCGATCCATTTTACCTCCATAACCACCTAGATCAATATGGTTATGAGCATCAAGAACAATAGATTTTATTTTATCTTTAAAAAAAGGATCTAGATTTCTTGCAAAAACCAGAGGGGGTCCACTTATGGCTGGTGATTTATATATAACGCGTAAACTTCTATTTTCTTTTTGATTACTTTTAAACCATTTTTCAAAATTGATCGAACTTATTGCCGCAGCATCTGTTGAGCCTTGCAGAACTCTTTTAATAGCCTCATCATGGTTTTTTACGTAATAAATGTTTTTATAAATTTTTTTATTTGTAATTGGTAAGCCTATATTTTCTAATTCATATTTTGGTACTTCATAACCGCTTGCCGAAAATTTATCACTTAGTGTTAATGACTTTGTACGCAAATCTTCAATTTTTTTGATGTCACTTTTAGAGTTAACAATAAATAAAGAATGATAATTAGAAGTTATTCTTCCTTTTAAAATTCCAACAGCAAATGGCTCAATATCTGTATTTTGTTGATCTAATTTCATGTAAGCGTAGGAGCCCAACCACCCTAATTGTGCAGATCCATTTTTTATGGATAACAATGCATCTTTATAACTATTTGAATATTTCAAATTAATAGAAGTTTCTAACTTTTCCTCCAAGTGTTTAACTAGTTTTTTAAAATCCAAACTCTCGCCTTCATCAGAGGCTGGGGCAACAACAAAAGTTAATTTTTTTAAATTATTTTTTTTTTTGATCATATTATTTTGCTAAATTTCTAAAATGTAAGTCCTTTATTATCTTCTCTATAAATATTTTGAACATAATCTGTATCAATAATTTTTGTCGAAGAATCAAACATAATAGAACCATCTAGAAGTCCTATAATTCTGTCTGAGAATTTTATAGCCAATTCAACTTGATGCAGATTACAAATAATAGTTATATTAAATTCGTTACATATTTTTTTTAATAAGGATAAAATTAAATTTGCAGCCCTTGGATCTAAACTAGCTACCGGCTCATCAGCTAAAAGTAAAATTGGTTTTTTTATAATTGCTCTTGCAATACCTATTCTTTGTCTTTGGCCACCAGAAAGCTGGTCGACACGACTGTAAGCTTTGTCAAGTAAGCCAACTGTTTCTAAGGATTGAAGTGCTTGAAGTTTTTGTTTATGGGTAAATAAATAAAACATTGACAAAAATTTACTGCTCGAATTTAAAAGGCCACTTAATACATTGTTAATAGATGATAAATTATTAACCAAATTATATTCTTGAAAAATCATTCCAGTTTTTTTTTGAACATAAGATATATATTCATTGTCAATTTTACGATGGCCAAAAACTATTTTGCCACTATCAATATTTTCTAATCCATTAATGCTACGTAATAATGTAGTTTTTCCAGAACCACTGGGACCCAGAATTGTTACAAACTCACCAGCATTTACTGTTAGATTTATTCCTCTAAGAGCCTTTGTGCCGTTTTGAAAGGTCTTTTTAAGATCTTTGATTAGCAACATAGTTAAGGGCGTAAATTTATATTTTATTGTTTACTTTCTAATAGGGCCACAACATCACGCAGTAGATCGTAATCCGAATCTTTAACCTCGATATAATGGGACATTTTTCCGCCATATCCACCAATGGTTCCATGTTTATGAGCTTCTAAAACAGCTTTTTTAATTTTTTTTCTATCTTCTAAAGATATTTTTTTAGAATAGGCAAGAGGAGGTGGGGGAACAGGATCGGAGCGATGAATAATTCTAACTTGATCCATTTTAAAAGTACCATCTGTTAAACGTGCATCAAAATTTCTTGAACTCATTCCACATACATCAGCTTGATTATTAAGTACCGACAACAAACAAGCATCGTGACTTCCTGCATAAAATACATTTTTGAAGTCATCTTTATTTGTTGTTAATAAACTTATTTTCGACAATTCTACTTGTGGTATTAAATCTCCACTAGTAGAACCAATAGTGTTTAAAGCAAGTGTTTTGCCTTTTACGTCAGAAAAATTTTTTATTTGATTATCTTTTTTAACAACAAAATAAGTAAAATAACTTGCATTTTTTTCACCTGGTCTTACACCAGCTGCAAAAGCTTCTGCGTTAGCTATCTCGGCAGCTATAATATAAGTTTTGCCACCATACCAGGCAATATCTGCTCGACCAGCTCTCATAGCTTCAACTGCAGCATTATAATCAGTGACTTTTACTGTATTTATTTCAAATCCGGTAAGCTTTTCAACAATTGAAATTAAACTTGTATAATCGCTTTCGTCACCCTTTTCGCTTGCAGGTACAAAAACCATATTAAATTTTTTAGTTTCTGCTTGAGCATTTGCAAAAGTAAAAAAAAACATAAGTACTAAAACTAGTCTTTTTAAAATAATCATCATTCTATATTCTTTTTTATTGTTATTATTGTTCGCTAACATAATAACATTATAAAGCAGCGCAAGTAAACTCCATATTTAAGGATATATGTTAAATTTTAATTACACTATTGTTTAAATTCTTCGAGTGCTTTTTGATAATCTTCAACAGTATCGATTTCTTTCCAACCTCTTTTGATTATAACACAATGAATTTTTATACCTATATCCACAAGTTCTTGGATCATATCAGTTAGATAAGCTTGTTGAAAAGTTTTAGCTTTCTGTAAAGGTTTATTCCAGTAAAGTTTTTTTAATCTATGAAAATTTTGTTTAAAAATTTCAGCACCACGATATGTCAGTTTCATCATACCAATAAATTCACCGTGTACCTCTTGTTTTTCTGCTGCTATTTTGCCAATTTTAACAACTTCGTTATTAGAGTTAAAAATAACATTTTCCGCTTCTTCGATGAGATGCTCCTTACGATCTACGTAATATCCTCGCCAATCAATATCAACTACTATTGAAATATCATGTTCAGATTTTAATAGGCGTTGAACCACTTCTGGTTCAAATAAAATATCAGAATAAGATATTATGATATTTCCGTTAATAACTTTTTCCCCATAAAAAATAGAATTTAATATATTATTATTTTTATAATCTTTATTATAAAAATAGTTTAGATTTTTATAATTTATTTTATTTTTTTTATAACCTCTTATTACCGAAATGTTATCTATTCCACAATCTCTATACGCAGACAGCTGACGTTCTAAAAGAGTTTTGCCGCCAAAATCAAGCATACATTTTGGTAAATCTTTTGTATAAGTTTTTAATCTACTGCCAATCCCTGCGGCTACTATTAATATTTTTATTTTTGAGTCTATAATTTTTTTTTCAAGTTGCTCAATTTCGTTACTGGTAAATTTTTTATCTTTAATAGTTCTTAATATTGAAACGATTTTAGGATTCTTTTCAAGAATATCTGTAATATCAGGCGCAAAAGTTTTTTTTGATTTTCCGGCTAGATCATATAATAATTCTATATTAGCGCCTAATTTTACTGATAACTTATTTATTAAATTCATCCTAGGTGCTGTACGCTTATTTTTTTCTATATCATTTAAGTATGAAGGAGCCACTCCAATAATTTTTGCTAATTCTCGTTGGCCTATTTTATTCTTAATTCTTAAATGACGGATATAGGATCCGAAAGTATTAAATTTTAAATTAAATTTATTCATTTTTTTTGTTAATCTTTGCTTAGCTTTCATAATATTTATGCTAACATTAGCAATTTAACAACACCAAAAATTAATGATAAAATAGTTTTTTTACTGGAAGTGCTTTACACCCCAAAGTAAATTTTCAGAGGGTGTTCTGGCATACCCTTTTAAATTCGAGCAGTAAATTTTTGTCAATGTTTTATTTATTTACCCATAAACAAAAACTTCAAGGGCTTCAATCCTTCGTAACTATTCCTAAAAGGGAATAAATTTTTATCTTAGTTTTACCTCTGGTTTCGAGGTGCTTGGTTAATTTATTTTTCCATGTACGGCATTCATCATTTAGAAAACCTTCTAAAATTTCTTCTTGGTTTAAATATGGAATTATAGTTCTCTCTGTATCCTGGAGTAGATGCACGAGAACGACCATCCCAAAATGGCTTACTTGTTCCTACTTTTGGTTTCTTTGTTTCAGTTTTCTTTGTTTCAGTTTTTTTCATTTATTCATGGTTAATTAACAGCAAACCCAGAACCAAGATCCCTAAAAAAAGCTTTTTCATTTTAAATGTTTTTTAAAAAAATTAACTGTATCTTCTATAGCTTGTTTCTGTTGCTCTGCGGTTCCTCCGATTCTTACACCTGGGCGACCACATTCTTTATAAACTGCATTCACAGTTTCTAACTCTGACATGTTTTTCCATTCCTTGTCATTGTAAAACCAATATCCTTCGTCATCCACATAACCAGGTTTGCAATATCTAAAGCTTCCAATATCTGAAAAAACTTTCGTTTCCCGAACTTTAATAAATCCGTGGTGAGCTCCCTTATATATTTTTAATTCTACATTATTTCCATTTTTTTTGAGTTGTTTTACGTAATTAATGCAATCAATAGTAGGTGCGTAATTATCTAATTCAGCATGGAGCATTAACATAGGTTTATTGACCAGTTTCATGTCTTTGAAAATAACATCGCAACCCGGATATACAGGCATATATGCTGTAAATTGTTTTCCATCAGTAACCAAATCTAATAATTTTGGGTACGCTGTAAAAAAGGCAACCATGCCTCCATAAGAGTATCCTGTAATTCCAATTTTATTTGGATCTATATTTTTATGTTTTGATAAAGCATTTAAAACATTAAGACCATCAAGAGTTCTAGATGCAAGACCAAGTCTCCAACCTTGTAATTTTTTTTCTCTATTTGAATAGCTGTCCCCTACAAATACAGCAATATTTTCTTTATGCATTTCAGAAATAACTTTTTGAAAAAAATCTATAAGACCTGTTGGATGAGATGTACCATGTTGAAAATATACAACAGGAAATTTCCCTGTTTTTTTTGGCAAATATAATTCGCCACTTAATTTAACAGGTTTTGAACTATATTTATTATTAAAAATTTCATTAAATGAATTTGCGGTATAAGATTTATAACTTACGTTTTTATATTTGATTTTTTTACAATCCAAGATATCTTTTATTTTTACTCCCTTATGCCATTCTTTAATTTTTACTTTTCCCCATTCATATTTTGTTTTAGGAAATACATTGTTTGAAGCTACGTACCATTTTTGATTTTTGTCCTTTCTTTGGTTAATGGTTATATAACCTCCTTTTTTCAAACTAAATTCTTCTACCTCCCATGATCCATCATCTTCTTTCCAATTCATACTAAGATCTAAATCTTGATTTACTCTACAAACTTCAAGCTTTTTTCCTATCCATTTAGGTAATGCGTTAGCATTACTAAAAAATAACAAACCCAGAAGCAAGATTCCTAGAAACTTTTTCATTTAAAATTTTTTATCTACTTTTTCTTTTGGTAGCCCTTTTTTATTAATTTTTTCACAGTTTAAAACTAAATCTTTAGTTTCTTCTTTTTTAAATAAATCTAAAAATATTGATGCTAAAGAGGGTGTTATTATAATAGTTCCCACTTCTCTATTAATTTTTATGTTATCCCAGATTGCAGTAACATAACGCTCTCCATATTTAGCCTTAGATCGATTTCTAAATTCAGAATTTATCGCATCATAATTGCTCCAAATATAACGTTTATCAAAAGCAAAATATAAAATTTCTCTTGAATTTTGATCGTATGTTTCACATTTCAAATACGTTTTAATACTGAATGAACATTTAAATAGAAATATCAGTCCTAAACCCAAAACCAAGATCCCTAAAAGCTTTTTCATTTTATTGTATGAATTTTTTCTAATTTTAAACTAGTTTCCACATCCAGAACCCCAAAATTTTTTATTTATCTTTGGTAAAGTAAATGGCATTTTTGCCAATACTTTTAGTCCAAATTTTTCAATATCTCCAGTTGCAAGAACATAATTACCAAAGTTATCTTTGCTATAGACTTTTATGAAATATTCTCCTTTTTCAAAAATTGTATTACTTTTAAAATTTTCTCCATATTCAGGACCAACCCAATACCATTGTTTTCCATATTTTTCATACCAAGGCCACCACTTGAAGCTTTCACCATCAAATTTTTTAATAACTTTTCTATTTGAATCTAAAATTTCAAAAGAATATTTTTTAAAATCTTTACATTCATCAATTTTTGGAACAGTTAATCCTACATAAAATTTAAATGATTTATCTGAAGAAATTTTATATATATGAGGCTTTCCATTAAGCGTGGTATATATTGCTTTTGAAATTTCTGGCTTCTCAATAATGTAAGGTAATTCAAAACTTACAGGATTGGTGTCATTTAATACTGGTTGATGAGCATATCCAATACTAAACCACAAGAAACCCAGAACCAAGATCCCTAAAAGTTTTTTCATGATAAATCGAATTAATTTAACATTTGGTATCCAACTATTCCTAAAATAATAAAAATAACAGGAACAGATATCCGTAAAGTCATTCTAATTTTATTTAATTTAATTTTATTGTCACCAGTCGCTGTTAAAATTGATTGAGGGGTTTCTTTCATAAAATTACCTATGTAAATGGACTCGAAGATGGTACTGCCTATTACCAGAATGGCATTAAAATATGCCATAAACATAAACCAATCAAATAGGTTAAGATATGGTAGTACAGGAATTTTTGCTGTTGATGTCACCAGGTTAAATGCAACAAGGGCAATCAAAGTGGTTCCTGCCAAGGATGTTCTATCAAAGGTATACGGGATGAACATGGTACCATAATTAATTAATAGAATTACCATAATTGGAAGTATGAATTTAAATAAATACGTTATCCAATTACGTTGAATTTCAACTTCTGAAGTAATCGAATGTTTTGAATACTCAGAATATGCGTCTGTTAAAGATTCTATCGTAGGGTAAGATATATATTGTTTTATAGACCAACCTGGAAAAGAAATATTAGCATAGTTTATTTTTTTTATATCATCAAGTAGCACTTTAAATTTACCCGATTTTTCAAA
>QCSA01000014.1 GCA_003211695.1 Pelagibacteraceae bacterium AG-464-P07
TCAAAATTTATATAAAGCTATTATTTAAACCAGTGAAATTGTTAATGAAATACAAGTAACTTGATAAATTATAAGGAGTATTCGGTTATTTTCTACTAATCTGGGGCAATAGTGACTGTAATATTGCTATATTCTTTTTTTAGCTTAATTTGGCAACCGAGTCTAGAATATGTACTTAGTTTAACGTCCAATGTTTTTAAGATATCAATTTCATCTTCTTCTTTTGCTTCCAGTTTTTCAAAGTCATTAGAAGCCACATGCACATGACAAGTACCACACAGACAATTTCCTAAACAGAGGCCATAGTTATCAGGTGATAATCTATCCACTATTGCGTCTCGTATGGTAGTACCCTCTTCAATATCGATAGCCGTTTCTTTACCTTGCCTATCAATTACATTTAATCGAATTGACATTTTTTTCCATTTTTAAATATACAATATAAACATTTCCATCATATAATTTACAATAATCTTTCTTTTTTATGGTGATATTTTTAGTAAATGAATTTAGTTTTTCAAACACAATTATTTCAGGTTTTTTAAAATTATTTAATTTATATTTCATAAATTTTCGTTGCAGTCTATCAAATTCCTCAATAGGAATTGCAGTTTGTTGGCTATACATGGGTGAACTTGAGAGAATAAATTTTTTTATACTTGGTTCAAAGTTTTTTGAACCCTTAAAAGTATTTAACGAATTTGCCATATATCTAATAGTAAAAAAAAGTTGCTACATTAGGGTTATAATATCTCCATCCTCTTTTTTCATTTTTAAAAAAGTCTAAAAAATCTTTTTCATCAAGATTTAGAAATTTAAAATTTTTTATTAAATCATTTTCAATCATATCGTTTGTTTTGGGTACCCACATTGCGTTTGTTAAACTTAAATACCCGATCTTATTCAATATTGCCCAAATCATTAAATCATCATCAAATGTTAATAGGGATCTATCATTAATAAAAATATTTTTACTATTATTTAAATTTTCGGTTACTTTTTGAAATTCTATTCTTCTAACTTTGTAAACTTGATTATTAAAATCTTTTTTCTTCTCGTAAAAAAAATTTAAATAATAAATACTAATTAGTAAAAAGATTAAAGCATTGGTCAAAAATAGTTTTAAATTTAATTTTAAATATTGTTTAATTAATGCAATTAAAAAAACCATAAAAAATATAAAAGCCCAAACAAATATTGCATTATTAAAATGATATAGTAATCCCGACTTAGGTGAAATTAGAATAAAAAAAACAGGGGCAATAATTGTGCTTAAAAAAATTATAAAAAAAATATTTACCAACTTGAAGTAACTAGCTATCCTTTTATTTGCAAAATAAATACACAATATTGATAAAAATAATATAAATAAAAACTTTATTTTAATATATTGACTAAAATAATAATTTATTAGTTTACTTTTTTTTTCAATATCAAGAGCAAATAAACCCGCACGTTCAGTTACATCATTTTCATGGAAAATTAAGTTAATAATAAAAGGGGAGATGGTTATTAAAAAAACTAATATTGAAATTAAAATGTATTTGTAATTACTAAATAATTCATTAGTAATTTTTAATTTAAACTTATAAATCAAAAAAAATAGAAAAGCTAAAAATTCAATTATAAAAAAATAGTAAAAACTAGAAAAAGAAAGTCCCAATATTAGTCCAAGGACAGCTAATCTTTTTTTTTCAAAAATTATTGTATTATCCATAAAAACTAGTAAGTATACGAATAAAAAAAGATATAGAGATGATACAAGTGGTCTATGCACTCGCAGCGAAAAAAAATCAATTTGAAGTAAATTGAAATATGGAAAACTTCCTAAATTAGTAATTATTATTAAGGTTGGTATTATAAAAAAAAATAAACTTAATACAATTGATTCATTTTCTGAAAGAAAATAAGAAAAAATTTTATAAAAAATAATTAAAAAAATAAATATTCCAATAAATTCCATAATAATTATTCCAGCAAAATTAAATATTTTAAAAAAAATTGCGTGAAAAATAAGAGAGCCGACAGGAATAGGTATAGATTTTAAATTATTAATATGTGGGTCAAAAGAATTATTAAATTCAAAAAAAGCAAGATATTTTATATATGGATACCAATAGTGCCCATCTGCAACACTTTCAAAAATAATTCTAACCGATAAGTGTTCATCAAAATAATAGAAAGATAAAATCCATTTAATAGAAAAAAGAAATATTGATATAATTAATAATTTATTAATATTTTTATTTCTAAAAAGTACCATTAAATTAAAATACTTATAAAAAATATAATTGAAAGCTTTTGTTGAAAGTTAAATAAAATTATTTATCAATTTTATTTGTATTATATGGTGTTTTTTATTAATGCTACTATTTTAAAATAAGGTTAATATTTTATCAAAATTCATGAAAATTAAAATCTGTAGAAATTGTAAGAATAATAAATTTTTAAACTTATTTAGTTTAGGAAAAATGAGTTTTACGGGAAAGTTTTCAAAAAGTTTTTTTTATAATATACCAAAAGCACCTCTTAATCTTTTAATGTGTAAAAGTTGTAAACTTGTTCAGTTAGATAGAAATTTTAATCTAAAATATTTGTATGGAAAAGATTATGGTTACAGAACAGGCATAAATAAAACAATGACCAATCATGTGAAAAAAACTGTAACAAAATGTTTGGCTTTGATAAATTTAAGAGCAAAAGATCATGTACTAGATATTGCTAGTAATGATGCAACATTATTAAATTGTTATAAGAAAAATATTATTACTGTTGGTGTTGACCCATTAGTTAACAAATATAAAAAATACTACAACAAAATTAATTACAAAATTTCAAATTTTTTTCGAATTACCGATATAAAAAAATTGAAATTAAAAAAAAAATTTAAAATAATCTCTGCTTTGTCTGTTTTTTATGATCTCAGAGATCCAAATAAATTTATTAGTGAAGTTAAAAAGATATTAGATGAAAAAGGTATTTTTGTTTTAGAGCATGCCGATCTATTTTGCATTATAAAAAATAATATATTTGATACAATTTGTCATGAGCACTTAGGTTTTTATTCATCAAAAATTATTATAGAAATGATAAAAAGCAATGGATTAAAAGTTTTTAATCATGAATATAATAATATAAATGGAGGTAGCTCTTGTTATTATATTTGCCATCAAAAAGCAAATTATAAAATAAAAAAAAATAATATTAAAGCAGCTTTATTAAAAGAAAAAAAAATTGGTTTGCATTCACAAAAAATATTTAAAGTTTTTTTTAAAAAAATATTGAATGAAAAAACTAAACTTAAAAAAGTAATTAAAGAAATTAATAATAAAAAATTAACTATTCATGGTTATGGGGCATCAACCAAAGGCAATGTTCTTTTACAGTTTTACGATATTGGAAATAAAGACGTAAATTATATAGCAGATAGAAACTCTTTAAAATACAATTTGTTTACACCAGGCACAAAGATAAAAATTATTTCAGAAAATTATTCAAGAAGACTAAAACCAGATTATTACCTAGTGTTGCCATGGCATTTTAAAAAAGAGATTTTATTCAGAGAAAAGAAAATTAGACGAAAAGGCACAAAATTTATTTTTCCGCTTCCAAAAGTGACTGTAGTTTAATGAATAATATTATTATTGTACTCATATCACTTTTTACAATATTTATGGCTATAATAATTTAAATAAATTTTGAAAATAAATGGATTTATCAATTGTACTACCTGCATACAACGAAAAAGATAATATAATTATTTTGGTAAAACAAATATTAGAAATACTAAAAAATACAGAAAATATAGAAATTATAGTAGTAGATGATAACAGCCCAGACGAAACTTATTCAGTTTGTAAGGCTGAGTTTGAAAAAAATGATAGAGTCAAAATCCTTTTGAGAACAAGTAATAAAGGGTTAGCAAACTCAATTGCTGAAGGAATTAAAATTTCTAAAGGAAAAAATATTATAGTAATGGATACTGATTTAACTCATGATCCAAAATTAATTCCTAAACTAATTTATCTAATCAAAGAATACGATATAATAAGTTGTTCCCGCTATTCTGCGGGAGGATCAATGGAAAATAAAATACATTACTATTTTAGTTTTGCTTTTAATTTAATACTTAGAATTATTTTAAGGACGCAAATCCAAGATAATCTGGGTGGTTATTATTGCATTAAAAAAAATGTTTTAGATTTACTACCCCCTGACAAAATTTTTTTTGGGTATGGAGAATATTTTTTTAGACTTTTATATTTTGCCCAAGAGAAAAAATTTACTATAATTGAAATACCGGCTGTTTATAATCTCAGGCATAAAGGTAAATCCAAATCAAATTTTTTATTACTTTTATTTAAATATTTTTTTATAGCAACAAAGTTGCGCTTCAAATTATATAAATAAAAGTGTAATTAGAGAGCATTTTTTTAGTAATGGATTATATAATTATTTATAACGAGTGTTTGAGGTCAAAGATAATTTATTACAATTTTTTAAATAATAACAGTAATAAGATTAAACTTGTTATTAAATTACCAACTCTTACCAAAAAAAAAAATAATAAAACTTCTTTTTATCTTGTTAAGAAAGGCATATTGGGTGGTTCAGCTATTACATACATTATTTACACTTTTATGCAGACTTTTGTGTATTTAATTGTTTCTAAAATATTTAAATCTAATGTAGAACATTTATGTAAGAAAAAAAAAATTAATTTTGTTAATAGAGAAACTTTTCCAAATAAATCTTTCTTAAAAAAATATATTCCCGACTTTAATAGTAAAGAAATAATATTTTGTAGTACAACCCATATCTTAAAAAGAAAAGATTTAAATATTAATAATATAATATTAAATCTCCATGAGGCTGATCCAAGCAAGTATAAAGGCTCAGCTATATACTATCAATTGGCTGCTAAAAGAATTAAAACTTTTCAAACAAGTATAATAGAATCCGACGAAGGTATTGATACAGGAAGAGTAGTTTTGAAATCTAAAACAAAAAAAATTTTTGGTTTTTCAGTTTTTAAAATTATGTTACTAGGATATTATTTACAAAGTAATTTAATTAATAAGCTAAAAAAGCTCAAACTTGAAAAAAAATATCCCTACATTACAAAAAATTCTTCTGGGTCCACATATACTTTTCCTAGTTTTACATTAGAGAAAGAAATGAAGAAGAAAAAAATTAAAACTTTTAAATTTATTGATTATTTATTTATTATAAAGTTAAGCTATATTAAAGACTGCAAGATATTATATAATATTATTTTAAGGAGAATAATGAAAGGAAAACATGATACCCTGGGCTAAACCAAATTATTATGGTTATGAGAAAAAATATATTAATCAAGCATTGAAATCTACATGGTTGTCTGATGGTAAATTTGTTAAAGACCTTGAAAATAAAGTTTGTAAATTCGTTAATTCAAAATTTGCAATTTCAGTTACAAGCTGTACATCTGCTTTACATTTAATATATTTAGCTTTGGAACTAAAAAGAGGAAATGAAGTAATCATCCCTGGATATGGTTACCTTGCAGCAGCTAATATTGCATTGCAAATGGGATTAAAACCAGTATTTGTAGATGTGGATTTAGAAACTTTTTGTGTAACTGCAAAAAACATAGAAAAAAAAATTACTTCTAAAACTAAATTAATTGTTGTATTCAATACTTATGGCAATGTTTGTGATTTAGATCCAATAATAAAAATTGCCAAAATTAAAAAAATACCTGTTGTGGAAGATTGCGCGGAATCTTTTGGATCATTGTATAAAACAAAACAATCTGGAACATTGTCTGAAATAGGAACTTATAGTTTTCAGGCGACCAAAACAATTACCACTGGAGAAGGTGGAATGGTGGTAACAAATAAGGATAAACATTTTATTGGAAGATTAAAGGCCTATAGAAATCATGGTGTTAAAGATAAAAAATACTATCATTATTTGCCAGGTCATAATTTTAGATTGACCAATATACAAGCTGCGATTGGTTGCGCACAATTAAAAAAAATTACTAAAATTATTTCTGAAAGAAAAAAAATTTATCATTTTTACAGTAATCTTTTCAAAAATATTGATGGTTTAAAATTGCAAATATTTTCGCCAAAAACAAAACCTGTAATGTGGACATTTGCCATAGTTCTTGATCCAAAAGTATTTACTAATAGAGATAAAATTATTAAAATTATGAAAACCAAGGGCATAGAAACCAGAAATGGCTTCTATTCTCCAAATCGTTTATCACTTTATAGAGGATGCGATACATCTAATTTAAAGTATTCGAACAAACTCTCAAAAAATATTATTTGTTTACCATTTTTTACAAGTTTAAAAAAAAAAGAAATGGAATATATTGCCAAAACTCTCATAAATTTGAAGAGATGATAAAAAATTAAGATTTAAATTGATTTAGATTTAAAAATTTTTTAAATGAATAATGTTATTATTATTGCGCCAACTCTAAACGAAAAAGAAAATATTAACATTTTATTTGATAAATTAACCGCAACAAACTTGATATTTGATCTTCTATTTATTGATGATAATTCTAGTGACGGTTCACAGGAGGTAATAAAAGATTTAGTAAAAAAGAATCATAATATTAATTATATTTTTAGACCAAAAAAAATGGGAATTGGTTCAGCTCACAAAGATGGTTTTGTTTGGTCTTATAAAAAAAAATATAAAACGATAATTACAATGGATGCAGATGGAACACATGACCCCAAATACATAAGTTTTATGATTGAAAAACTAAAAAATTTTGACATTGTAACAACTAGTAGATTTTTGGAAAAAAATGCATTAGAGGAGTGGCCAATATTTAGAGTTTTTTTAACGACGTTAAGACACATAACAATTTCTTTACTATTATCAATGCCATATGATTCATCTGGAGCTTTTAGGTGTATTAATTGTAAAAAAATATCTCTACCAGACCTAATGATGGCAAAAAATAATAGCTATTCTTATTTTTGGGAAAGTATTTTTATTTTACATAAAAAAAAATACCGCATTGGAGAAATATCTGTGCAATTACCTTTTAGAAAAATTGGTTCTTCAAAAATGAACATGAAAGATATTTTTTTCTCTATTTGTTACTTGTTGGTAATATTCATAAAAAAATTTTTGGGCAGGTATAATTATAAATAATTTAATGAAAAATTTAGTAAGTGTCATAATGCCATACTATAGAAAAAAGAATTATTTTTTTAAATCTGTAAATTCTGTATTAAACCAAACTTATACAGATTTTGAGATTTTAATTATATATGATGATCAAAACAGAAATGATCTAGAATATATAACAACTTGTGTTAAGAATGATTTGAGAGTTAAAATAATTTTTAATGATAAGAATAGAGGTGTGGCGTATTCAAGAAATAAGGCTTTATCAATAGCTCAAGGTGAATACATGGCGTTTTTAGATTGTGATGATTATTGGGATCTCAAAAAAATTGAGATACAACTAAATTTTATGTTAATCAATGGTTATGATTTTTCTTACACAACATATCAAATCATCAATTATAAGGAAAAAATAATCGGAACTATTAAAGCTCGGAAAATATTAAAATATAAAGAATTATTAAAATCTTGTGATATAGGTTTGTCTTCTGTAATTTTAAAACGTAAACTATTGAACGATACGAGATTTCCTGAAATCAAAACAAAAGAAGACTATGCGTTGTGGCTAGATCTTGCTAAGAAATCAATTGATCTAGTTGGTCTTGATAAGCCTTTGATGTTTTTGAGACAAACTCCCAATTCACTATCAAGTTCAATATTACAAAAATTAAAGGATGCATTTATAGTTTATTATTCTTATGAAAAAAAAAACTTTTTTTATTCAATTTTCTGCGTAATTAGATTATCTACTTACGCATTTTTTAAAAAAATTAATTTATATTAACTATTATTTTGAAATACAAAAATAATGAAAGAACTTACTCTTGTAATTCCTGCAAAAAATGAAGCGGAATGTCTACCAACGGTTTTGAATGAATTAAAAAATTTTGATTGTAAAAAAATTATTGTTATTCCCGAAACAGATTTAAATACACAAAATGTAATAAAAAATCTTGATTGTAGAATTATTACACAAGATGGCGATGGATTTGGCAAAGCCTTGATTCAAGGCATAAAAGAAGTCGAAACAAATTTTCTATGTATATTTAATGCCGATGGTTCATTTGATCCCAAATATCTTAAAAATATGCTTGATGAATTATCAAACAATTGTGATTTTGTATTTAACAGTAGATATGAAAATGATGGAGGTAGTGATGATGATACTTTTTTGACATACATAGGAAATAAAACATTTACATTTATTTGCAATTTATTGTTCAGGTTAGATATCTCGGATGTATTATTTACTTATGTTATGGGTAAAACATCAGCATTTAAATCTCTTGATCTTAAAAGAAAAGATTTCAGATTTTGTATTGAATTGCCAGTGTTGGCTAAATTTAAAAAATATAAATTTATTTCAAAGCCTAGTTATGAGAGATCAAGAATATCGGGTAAAAAAAAAGTTAATGTATTAAAAGATGGATTTTTAATATTATTATGTATATTCAAAATGTTTATATTTAGAAAATGAAAAATAAAATTGCTTTAATAACTGGAATCACTGGTCAAGATGGATCATACCTAGCAGAATTGCTTTTAAAAAAAAAATACAAAGTACATGGACTAATTAGAAAATCTTCATCTTTTAATACAAAAAGAATCGATCATCTATATATTGACCCACACAATAGAACTAACTTTTTTTTACATTATGGAGATCTCACAGATAGTAATAGTATTTATAACTTAATTCACAATATTAAACCAAATGAAATTTATAATTTGGGTGCACAAAGTCATGTAGGAGTTTCTTTTGAAAATCCTGAATATACTGCTGAGGTTTCTGGTATTGGAACTCTAAGAGTTTTAGAAGCTATGCGGTTTTTAAAAATGAAAAATGTTAAGTTTTATCAAGCTAGCACATCAGAGCTATTTGGAGAAAAATATAATGAAAAAAGTTTTAATGAACAATCAAAATTTCACCCCAAGTCACCTTATGGAGTAGCCAAATTATATTCTTACTGGATAACTTCAGTTTATAGAGAAGCTTATGGTTTATTTGCATGTAATGGAATTCTCTTTAATCATGAAAGCCCGAGAAGAGGAGAAACGTTTGTCACAAGAAAAATAACTAGATTTTTAACTCGAAGAAAACTTGGCTCAAATGAAATACTCTATCTGGGTAATTTAAATGCTAAAAGAGATTGGGGTCATGCCAAAGATTATGTAGAAATGCAATGGAGAATTTTGCAACAAAAAAAATCTGAAGATTATGTTATTGCAACAGGAGCAACACATACGGTTCGTGAATTCATTGTTGCAGCAGGAAAACTATTAAACTTAAAAATATATTGGAGCGGAAAAGGGTTAAAAGAAAGAGGATACATCCATGAAGATAATAGAAAAAAAGTAATTATTAAAGTAGATAAAAAATATTTTAGACCGAATGAGGTTGATTATTTAAGAGGAAATCCAATAAAAGCACAAAAAAAATTAAATTTTAAACCAAAATATTCTTTCCTTAGTCTTGTTAAAGAAATGATAAATGAGGATTTATTTTTGGCTCAAGAAGAATTGAATAAAAAGCGTTAATTTATTGAATGAATATAATAGGAATTATTATTTTTGTTGTATTAATTACTTTAATATTAAATCTTGTATTTAAAAAATTTAACATCCTAATTGACCAGACAAATATATCCTTTCACAAAAGTTTTATTAATGGGTACAAAACTATACCTCTTTCAGGAGGTCTAGTTTTTTTTTTAACATTATTTTTTTTTTTACCTGAGAATTATAAATATTTAATTATACTAATTTTTTTTGTCTTTTTAATAGGTTTATTATCCGATCTAAATATTTTACATTCCCCAATTTTTAGAATCACATTTCAAATAATCGTAATTGTAATATATTTGTTTTTATTTGATAATTTTGTACCTTCGATTAGAATAAATTTTTTTGACAATCTACTGAATATTTTTTTTGTAAAAATACTTTTTACTTTATTTTGTATATTAGTTTTAATTAATGGAACCAATTTTATAGATGGAGTTAATACTGTAGTTTTAGGTTATTTTATTTTAGTTTTTTCAAACTTACTTTATTTATCAAATGTTGCTGGCTTGAATTTAAATATATTATTTGTATCTACATGTTTAGCTTCTTTATCAGTTATATATATATTTAATTTCTTTGGGAAAGTATTTTTGGGAGATGGAGGATCTTATTTAATTAGTTTTGTTGCAGGCATTATATTGATTAAGTTCTCAAATGATAATTTTTTGGTTTCACCCTATTATATTATGGCTTTACTATGGTATCCGGCCTACGAAAATTTATTTTCTATAGTGAGAAAAAAAATACTTAAAAAAGCTCCATCAACTCCTGACAATGAACACCTACATCAATTGATTTTTTTATATTTAAATAAATCATTTAATATTAACAAAAATTTATCTAATCTTCTCTCTGGCATTCTAATTTGTCTATATAATTTATTGTTCTTCTTTATTATTTTTGATTGGTATTTTTTTACAGCAATGTTGGTGTCTTCTGTTTTACTTAATGTTTTTATTTATAACCTGCTATATTTTTTTTTAAAAACAAAATTAATTAAAAATAAACAAAATGGTTAAATATTTTTTATTATATTTTTATTTAATATTAATTGTATCCTCGATTTTAGGTTATGGTTTTTTATTAGCTAATTTTTTAAATAAAAATATATTAAAATATAATTTAGGATATATTGGGATATTAGGTTTATTATCTCTTGTTTTAGTATCGTATACTACAATTTTTTTTGTCAAACATGATTATGTTCATAATTCAATTATACATTCTATTGGTTTGATTTCTTTTGCATATTTTTTTCGCAACTTAAAATTAAATAAAAATTATATTTTATTAATTATTTTAATATTTTTTCTAAGTTCTGCATTATTTATTCTTAAAAATCATGATGATTTTTCTTATTATCATCTGACATATTCGTTAGGACTAACTGAAAATAAAATTCAAATGGGACTAGGCAACTTAGAGTATGGTTATAGACATCATTCATCTTTATTTTTTTTAAATTCTATAATTTTTTTGCCATATATAAAACTTTATCTTTTTCATTCAATTGGTTTCATCACACTACTTTTTGTTAATTTTATATGCTTAAGTTTCATATTAAATAAAAAAAAATTTAAAGATTTTAATTATATATATATTTTTTATTTATTAGTTTTTGCATATGTTAATGTAAAATTTTATAGGATCGGTGGATATGGCACTGATATTGCTGGGCAATTAATTGTTTTAGTTTTAATCCCTTTAGTTTTAATCACGGTAAAGAAAAATTTAAGCAAATATGAATTTAAAAGCAATGTTCAATTATTAATTTTATTAATATGCTATTTAGTAACGGTTAAACCATACTTTATACTTTACTCACTTTTTTTATTTTTAATTTTAATTCTTTTTTATAAAAAAGATTATTTAATAAATCTATTCTTGATTAGTAGAACAACTATTATTGCAGCTTTAACATTTATTTTATTTTCATTTGTGAATTTATCTTATACTGGTTGCATGATCTATCCCTTAAAAGAAACCTGTTTTTCAAAACAATTTTCTTGGGCACTCAGTCAAAAAGAAGTCAAAAGAATGGCAATATGGTTTGAGCAGTGGTCAAAAGGTGGAGCAAGTCCCAATCATAGGACTAAAAACCCAGAAGAATATATAAAAGAATTCAATTGGCTTAAAGGTTGGCTAGATGTTTATTTTTTTAACAAAGGCCTTGAGAATTTATTATCAATTTTATTTGTATCGGTTCTATTTATTATAGTTTTTTATCGAAACAAACAAAAAATTCCTAAAGATTTTGATAACAATTTATATAAAATTCTATTTATACTATTAATATTATTTTGTGAGTGGTTTTACAAACACCCAACGCTTCGTTATGGAGGTTATAGTTTATTAGCATCTTTGATATTTTTACCAACGTCGTTATTATTGTCGAATTCACCTATTGAAAAAAAAACAAAAAAGAAATTAGTTACTACAATAGTGATAGCTTCTTTGTTAATTTTTAATACAAGAAATATAATAAGAATAAATAAAGAAATAAAAGTATATAATTCTAATAGTTTCCCCTTTTTTTATGTCCCCAAAGGAGATGCTGAATTAATTAATTTAAATAAAAATATAAATGTTTATATTCCTAAAAATATTGACGCATGTTGGGCAACAAAGACACCATGCGTAGCTGGAACGGAGCATCTTGATACTAAAAAAATATTTGGGTTTAATGTTTTTCTTCATAAGAATAAATCGAAATAAAAACTAAAAGTATGGAATCAGAAGTATATTTAAGACATATAGAAAATGAAGAGTCTCACTGGTGGTTCAAAGCAAGACGTGAAATAATTTATTCAATAATCAAAAAAAATATAAATTTTAAAAGTAATAAGTTAAATATACTAGATTTTGGAGCTGGTAGCGGAACAAATATTAAAATGTTAAGTAAGTATGGCAAAGTGCATGTGTATGAAAAGGATGAAAAAACTTCAAGCTTTTTAAAAGAAAAATTTAAAAAATCAGAAAATATTGAAATTATTCAAAAGCCTAATAATAATAAAGAATTTTTTGATTTAATCCTAGCCGCAGATGTGATTGAGCATATTGAAGATGATGGAGCTATTTTGCATTATCTATCAGAATTACTTAATAAAAATGGTCAAATACTTATCACTGTGCCAGCTTTTAACTTTTTATTTTCAAGCAAGGATAAAGTTTTACGTCATTATAGAAGGTATACTAAAAAAAATTTACAAAAAATAATTTCCAAATATTTTAATATCACTAAATTAAGCTATTACAATTTTTTTCTTTTTATACCGATAGCAATATCAATAGTATTTTTAAAAATATTTAGAGCTAGTTTCATAGACTCTGTAGAAAAAAAACCAAATACTATTTTAAATAGTATGCTATTTAAAATTTTTCATAGCGAAAAATTTATTTTGAATTTTTTAAATTTTCCTTTTGGAATTTCTTTAATAGCTTTAGCAAAAAAAAAATATATTGATTGAATTTTTTTTTAAATATAAATGAAAAAATTAAAATACTTTTTAAAATGAATGACACATCTATAATTATACCACTATATAATGAAGAAATTAGAATAGATTATTGTTTTAATATAATAATAAAATTATTAAAAAGAAAAGAAAAAAAATTTAAAGAAATCATTTTTGTAAATGATGGAAGTACTGATAAATCAAAAAATAAAGTGCTTGAATTTATAAAAAGAGTTAAAAAAAAAAATTTTAATACAAAATTGAAATTAATTTCTTATTCAAAAAATAAAGGCAAAGGATATGCCCTTAAAAGAGGGATACTTAGCTCAAAATCTGATTGGATTTTAACGTGTGATCTTGATATGTCGGTTTTACCCGAACAATACTTAATTTGGAGCAGAAGAAAATTAATTAAAGATATAAATTATGCATATATTGCATCAAGAAATCATAAAAAATCAAAAGTTAAATCTAAATTTTTAAGAAGAAGATTAGGTGATATTTTCCGTTTAATTCTTTTTATACTTTTTAATATAAGAATTTTAGATACCCAATGTGGTTTTAAAGTTTATCATAAAAATTATGCCAAATATCTTTTTAAAAAGATGAAAACTACAAGATACACTCATGATGTTGAAATAATTCTTATTTTAAAAAATATTGGAATAATAGTTAAAGAGTTACCAGTTAAATGGAAACATCACTCTGGTAGTAAAATTAATATAATAACTGATTCTCTTAAAATGCTTTTAGATTTGTTTATTCTTAGATTAAGGCTTAGTTTAGATGATTAATTTCTATGCTTTCAAGTAAGATGCCAAGTTCTCTACCATCTGAACTTTCAAATAAACTGAGAGGTGATACTGGGTTATCAATTATGAAATCAACTTTGTGAAGTTCTTTTATTAAATTTTCTTGTTTTAGATTTATATCTATAAATTTATTGTCTTTGTTATTAAAACGATCAAAAGATATTTTTTTTACCAATTTTCCATCTAATTTTATATGTAAATTGAGTTTATCAACATTGTTTGTCATAGCTGATTTAATTTTAAATTTTAGTTTATAATCTTTTCTTTCATGATTTCTAAATTTAAATATTATATTTGCTTCTTTGCCTTCGGTCCATACACCGATATTATTTAAATCATGAGTCCACCCGAAACCAATAATACTTTCTTCATCGTATAAATATAACTTTTTCTCCTTTCCAGGAAAAATTTCAATGAAATCAACATTATTGAATTCATTCCTATCGTTTTTACTCATTTTATTTTTGTAATTTGGAATTAAAATCCACAAATTATTTCTAAAAAAGAAACCACTATTTGATTCTTTTAATAAAAATTTCAAATTTCTTAAATGATTTTTATTATCAATAATAAAAACAGTGTTTTTTTCTAATTTATTTTTTCTAAAATCTTCGTAAGTTTTATTTCTATATTTTGACGCTTTATTTCTGTCGTATCTTGCTAATTCAATAATATCAGTTTTTTTAAAATTTCCATTTAACAATATACCCGTCATTTGTGGAAAAATTTTTGAATTATTATTAGGATAAGTTGTCCGTATAATTTGGAATTCTTTGGAAATTTCGTTCCATATTGGGTCATCAAACATAACTTTTTCATAACTCATAAATACCTTGGAATTTATATAATTTTTTAGACCAGACGAAATATCAATAATTTGGATACATAAAATAGTAATTAAAATTAATAACGCTCTTTTTTTTTCATTTTTTTTATAAATTAGAATCAAACCAACAATTAAGATTAAGTAGTAAATTGGCCAAATGAATCTGCCAGATGCTCTTATAATACTCAAAGGTGCGTATAAAAATTTAGGTAACGGAGTGTCCAATAGTACAAAACTTCCGAAATTAATTGTATTGGAAATAGCCAGGATAAAAAAAATAATAATTAATAAATAATACGGTCTATTTTTTTTGAATCCTAACAAAGGTTCTCTTTTAACAAAGTTAAATAATAATAAAATGAAAAGTATTATTCCCCCTAATCCCAAATAACCAAAGCCTTCGTACTCGCCTCCACTAGTTTGGATCATAGGAATGAAATTTGACCAAGAAAAATTATATGCTGTTGGTGCTGGGTTAAAAAAACTTAATATATTTGCTTTATAATATCCATATCCATAACCTAATGAATCTGGCAATGATATTTCAAAATAACCAGATAAATACATCACTAATAATAAAGAAAAAAAAGGAGCAGATATTT
>QCSA01000015.1 GCA_003211695.1 Pelagibacteraceae bacterium AG-464-P07
GATTTAAAAAAACTAAAAATGACAAACCTTGTATTCTTATGGGATATTATAATTCGGTCATTCAATATGGTGAAAATCGATTTATCAAAAAATGCAAACAGGTAGGGGTTGACGGACTAATTATTGTTGATCTGCCATGGCCGGAAAATAAAAATTTTTCAAAAAAATGTAAAAAAAATTCTATTAATTTTGTACAACTTGTTTCTCCCACTACATCTAATTATAGAATGAAAAGAATCATAAATGATTCTCATGATATGATTTACTATATCAGCATGTTATCAACCACTGGAGGCAGACTTAAAGTTTCTTCAAAGAAAATTTTGGAAAATTATAATAAAATTAAAAAAATAAATAAGTCTAAAAATTTAGTAATTGGTTTTGGAATTACTATTAAAACCATTTCTTCATTAAAAAAAGCTGATGGTTTAGTGGTCGGAAGCGCATTATGTCAGCAAATTTCAAAATCAATCAAAAATCGACAAAATCCTGTCACAAATGTAAGTAATATGGTAAAAAAACTAAGAATAAAATTATCATGAATTGGATTACCAAGTTTATAAAACCAGGGCTCAAAACCTTATTAAAAAGACAACCAAAAACTGAAGAAGGTAGTTTATGGACCACATGCAATTGCCAGCAATTAATTTATAAAGAAGATCTTCATAAAAATTTTTTTGTTTGCCCCAAGTGTGAAACGCATCAAAAAATCTCGTGTCGAGATCGGTTCAAAATTTTCTTGGATAATAATGAATATGAGATTTTAAAAACTCCCTCCCCCCCGGATGATCCATTAAATTTTGTTGACACAAAAAAATATATTGATCGATTAACCGCTGCAAGAAAATTAACCAAACAAGATGATGCTATTATGATTGCCAGTGGAAAATTAAAGGGGATTAATGTAACAGTTGGAGCGCAAAATTTTTCATTTATCGGAGGCTCGGTTGGTTCTGCATCTGGAGAAGCTTTTATTTGTGGAGTCCAATATGCAATTGATAATCAAACACCTTTTATATTTTTCAGTTGTTCTGGAGGACAACGCATGATGGAAAGCTCATTAGCCCTTCAGCAAATGGCTAGAACTGTTTTAGCGGTCAATGAACTCAAAAAAAATAACATCCCTTATATTGTTGTTTTAACCAATCCCACAACGGGAGGGGTTTCAGCCTCTTGGGCTATGATTGGGGATATTCTTATCGCAGAGCCAAAAGCAACAATTGGTTTTGCTGGAAGGAGAGTTATAGAACAAACAATTGGTGAAACGCTACCGGATGGATTTCAAACAGCAGAATATATTAAAGATCATGGTGGAATTGACTTGGTTGTATCAAGAAAAGAATTAAGAGATACTATTGGAACTTTAATTACTGTTTTATTAAAGAAAAACAAAACTACATCAATTGAAGCAACAAATGAAAATCAAGAAGATCTTAAGCAGATTGTTGAGGTTGCATCCTAAATCAATTGATCTTTCCCTACACAGAATTCAACGTTTATTAAAATCCTTAAACAATCCTGAAAAAAAACTCCAAAACTGTATACAAGTTGTTGGAACAAACGGTAAATTTTCAATCTGTTCGACTTTGAGGGAAATTTACGAAACCGCGGGTTATAAAGTAAATATGCATATAAGCCCTTCTATTAGAAAATTTAACGAACGATACTATTTCTCTGGTGAACAAATTAATGATGATAGATTATATGAACTTTTAAGTGAAGTTGAAAAAGTCAATAAAGGTCAACCAATTACTTTTCATGAAATTGTTACTGCTGCTTTTTTCTTAGAAGCAGCAAGAACCAAAGCCCATCTAAATATATTAGAAGCGGGTCTTTTTTTTAGGTTAGATGCCTCTAATGTTTTAAATAATAATATTGCATCAATTATAAGTCCCATTGGTGTGGATCATAAAGATTTTTTAAAGGAAGGAACTATTGATGAAATAATTTTTGAAAAATGTTCCAAACTTTTAGATGGCTCCAAAATCATTATTTCTGAACAAACTTCTTTGGAAATCTTAAATAAAATTAATAAAATAATCCGTTCAAATTCATCAAAAAAAATAATTTCTGGAAAAGATTTTAAATACAAAAAAACTCAAAATGGCTTTGATTTCATTGATAATTTAGGTTCATTATCCTTACCAAAACCTAATTTGTTAGGCGACCATCAATATGTAAATGTATCAACTGCTATTGCAACGGTTAAAGAATTAGATCAATTTAAAGTAAATCAATCCCATATAATTACTGCTCTTTCGAAAATCAAAACTGAAGGCAGACTTCAAAAAATTTCAGACGGCAAATTAAGAAATTATGTTTCTACTAATAATGAAGTTATCTTGGACGGTGGACATAATACTTTGGCAGCGTCAGTTCTGACAAAATATCTTGATACTTTAGATAAAAATAAAAAAATTTATATGATCCTTGGAATGATGGCAAATAAAAATCACACAGAATTTATTAGTCAATTTAAAAATAAACTAAGTTTAATTATTGCAGTTGATATTCCTAATCAAGAAAATTTTATAAAAAAAGAAAAACTGAATCAAATTATAGAAACAATTGGAATTAAATCTAAAACTGAATCCTCTATTCAAAGCTCGTTGCAATTCATTGCAAAGAAGGATGAAAATGCAATTATTTTTATTTGCGGATCTTTATATCTTTGTGGTGAAGTATTGAATTTGAATTAAATATTTTCCTTTATCCAGGAAACGATATTGGATTTTGTTGTAGATCCAACCTTTGTTGCTTTGAGTAAACCATTTTTGAACAGCAACATAGTAGGAATTCCTCTCACTCCATATTTTGTTGGAGTATTAGGTTCATTATCAATGTTATGTTTTGCAATTGTTATTTGATCCGTCATTTCGTTTGAAATTTCTTCAAGAACTGGTCCAATTTGTTTGCAAGGTCCACACCATTCAGCCCAAAAATCAACCAGGATTGGTTTTGTTGATTTTATAACTTCTGTATCGAAATTATCGTCAGTAACATTCTTGGTTGCCATGCTAGTGCTGTTTATTTGTTCTAATCTATAATGTCAACTAGACATTTTGTTTTTTTTAAAAAAATTAAAATTTTTTAAATTTATATACTTTACAAAGCTTTTTCATAAGCCTTTCGTATGTCCGAAATATACGCATCAACATCATTGACATAGTCTAATTTTTCTTTTGTTATTCCTTTTTCATTTCTCATATTATCAATCAAGCTTTCGGCCATTGGAACGGTTGTAAAATTTGTTTCTTCAATACTAAGTATCTTTTTTGCAATATCTTTGTGAATTTCTTTGTATTCTTCTTTGCTTAAAACTTCTGGCTGGTTTTGATAAATTAATCTTTTTCCAAAATGCTTATATCTTAGGTCTTTGATCTTAGATATTGTCTGATTTTTTTTACTCCATTCATCTATCGACTGAAATTCTTCCATTGTACTCTGGTCTTGCTTATCGGAAAATCCACCCGAAACTAATCTGTCTTCATATGCTAATTCCTTTTTTTCTTGTGATTTTTTCTTTCCTCTGGCTATTTCGCCCAATGCAAAGCTGATCTTTTCAGAAAATTGCTTGTTTTGGTAGATTTTATCCGCTCTTTCATTCAATTTTTTTAACCCAATATTTTTATAAATATCCAGTTCCAACCCCAAGTTTTTATCTAAAATAATAGGATGTTTGTTGGCAGGTAAAGCCCTTGCCCATTTGCCAGGTTTTTTAAGCTCTTCCTTTAAGGAATTAACGTCTAACTTTATAAAATTGTCAGGGTCCTGTTCTAAGCAAAAAACTATTGGCCAGTTATATTCACCATGATCACACAAGTAAGTTACCAGGAAGGATCTTGCCTTGCCATAATAGTAAAATATGGTGGTAAATATCCTCTCTTTCTCTAGAATATTTGATACTTTGTGTTTGGAAGTTGTTGTGAACGACTGGTCATAAATCTGTTTAGCATTTTTTCGAATTAAACGCATTATACCCAAACACGCTTCACAATCAGAAATAGCGGTATGAAATTGGTCAACTTTTATATCATTTATGGTGCTTAAGCCTTCAAGTTGGAAAACAGGATTCTTTTTTTCTGAAAAAGTTGTGTTTATTGATTTTGGAAAAAAAAGTTTACTGCTTCTTGCAACCGGTAGAAAATCGGCTTGTTCATTAGAATTTGTATTCAGTACATAGGCCGGAAATAGACTTTTATAGTTTTCTTTTTGAAGCATAATAAAATCAAAGCCTATAGAGTTCCAGCCAATCCAAATACAGGGTGACCACTTTTTTATTATTTTATGAAGTTCTTTCATTAATTGATAATGACTAGAATTTGATTTTTTCATTTGATAGAAGCCTTTATTTACCCACAAGGAATACGGATCAGGCACATGTCCTGGTTTATTTCTACAATTCAATTCAAAACGTTCTATTTCCTTTAATTCAGGATTAACTAAAATTCCCGCTATGGAGATAATACTAGAATAGGAAGTAGAGGCTCCTTGGCTTTCAATATCTATTATTGCAATATTTTTCATAGTTAAACTATTTACCGTATCTAATTATTGCAAATGTGAGGATTTAGTTTTTTTAGATGAAATCCTAAACACAGCGACAAAACAATATGATAACTAATATTTAGTTAATTTGTTATATAGGTATTTCTGATATAAAAGTCAAACGCATTTATGAAATTAAGCAGATCAAGATGGGAAAATTTTATTCGCTGTCCTTTTTGTTTTTATATAAAAGAAAAACTTAATATTGATCCTCCTTCAACTCCTAGGTTTAATATTAATATGAGAGTTGATAGTTTGCTAAAAGAAGAATTTGATCAATACAGAAAAAGTCAGAAACCTCATCCTATTTTTAAAAAGTATAATTTAAATTTTGTTCCATATAACTTGGATCCCCAAAAACTCAAGGATTATAGGAATAATAGAAGAGGAGTTGAGGCAAAATCAAAAAAAACAGAATTTACTTTATTTGGAGCTTTAGATGATCTGTGGCTTAATAAAGATACCAATGAAATTGTAGTTCTAGACTACAAAGCAACATCAAACAAAAACGATCCGGATTACGTAAATTCATCTCAGGAGTATCATAAATCATATAAACGCCAACTAGATTTCTACGCATATCTTCTAAAACTAAATAATTACAAGATTTTTAAAACAGGTTACTGGCTAATATGCAATGCAACAGATGAAAATCAGAAAACCTTTGAAGGCAAATTATCTTTTAAAATCACTTTGTTATCCTATGATTTAAAAACTGATTATATTGAAGATATCCTAGTAGAGCTGGAAAAATGTTTAAAATTGGAAAAACCCCCTTCTTCAGGAAAGTACTGTTCCAACTGTATTTGGCAGAACCAGGTTCAACCCTTTAAAAAATAAGTATATTGTGTTTAAGAAACGTTTGTTTTATCTTTAAAATCTACTTTTTCCACATTTTCTTCTTTTGCGACTTTTTCAATTTGTTCAGGATCTCCTATATTTTCTAAAGTTCTTGTAATAGATCTTGCGTCTCTTCCAAAGTCATCCGTTACCTTCATGGCATCTTCTAATTTTTTGCGGAGATTCTTTATTCCATCAAAATGTTTCACAAATCTGGAAGTGATATTCTTCAAATCATCATGAATTTGAGTTGCATGCTTTTGAACCTTAAGGGTTTGAAATCCCAAATGATAGGCCTGCAGTATTGCACAAAGAGTATTTGGTCCCGCAATTGTAATTTTATATTTTTTTCTTAGTTCCTCTAACAACAATTCTTTTGTTTTAGGATCTCTATAACTCGCCAGCTCGGCGTATAAACCCTCGGTTGGAGCATAAACAATTGCAAAATCAGTAGATTTTGGTGGATTAATATATTTTGTACTTACACTTTTTGACTTGGCTCTAAACGCCGAAGCCAAATCATTCCTTGCATTAGCAAGTGCGTCCTTATCTTTTGCTTGAAAAGCTTCATCAATGTTTTTGTATTTTTCTATTGGCCAATGGCTGTCGATTGGACACAGAACATCATTTTGTAGTTTAACTGCAAATTCGACTACATCGCCTGTTTCGTCAGGTTTCATTTTCACGTTTGCAATATATTGTGCTGCCGGCAATAAATCCTTTAACAGGCCAGCTAAAGAAAATTCTGCAAGGCCTCCGTATTGCTTTACCCCGGCCAAAATTCTGCTGAAGCTGTCCTGACTTTTGTTGATCGCTTCAACCTGCTGATTAAAGACACCCACCTTTTCATCGACTTTGGTAAGTGCCTGCGTCATGTCCCGGGTTACGTCTTTTGATAAAGCATTAAAGGAAGAGGACATGGTGTTTATGGAATTATTTAACGTTTCCTTTAACTTATCTATTCCTTCTTTATTTTTGTCATCATCCTTATGCTTTCTTTGACTGAGCAAAAGATAAATAACAACTCCAAGAAGAGCCAAAACTATATATAAAACTGATTCCTGCATGTTCATTCTAAATATTCTCCATTCTGATTAAAGTAAACAAGTAAATGCATATCAGGCTGCTATTAGGCGTTCCAGCCTGTTGAAAGTTTTTTCTAAATTTTTTTTCCTTAAGGTGCACTCCCACACCTCTAGCTTTTATTTCCCAGCAACTACCATACCTTCGATCATTAATGTTGGTGAATTTGTTACGTAAGAAAATTCCAGATCATTTGCTAAGGTAATATTATTGAACATTTCTGATAAGTTTCCAGCAATCGTTATTTCATTAATAGGATAAGAAAATTCTCCATTTTCTATTAACATTCCAGAAGCTCCAACGCTATAATCGCCTGTAATAATATTTGCTCCTCTTCCTATTAATTCATTTATATAAAGTGCCTTTGTATGTGTGTTTAATAATTCTTTAAAAGATTTAGTACCATTTTCGAAATATAAATTGGTTGTACCACCGCTTCTGCCATTAGATTTCATCTTTAGGATTTTTCCATAATACGTATCTAGTAATAAATTTTCCAGAGAACCCTCTTTCACTAAAGTAACTTTACTTGATTTAACTCCTTCTGAATCAAAGATCTGAGAACCTAAAGCTTTTGAAATTAAAGGATCGTCAATGATGTTGATATCTTTTGAAAAAATATTTTTATTTAATTTATCTTTTAAAAATGAAGTACCTCTTGCAAATGATGAAGCTGATATAGCGTCTGCGAACGGATCTAATAAACTTTTAGCCACTCGTTTTTCAAAAATTATAGGAATTTTTTCACTTTTTATTTTTTTAGGATTTAATTTTTTAATGGCTCGTTCGGCTGCTTTGTTTCCTAACGTCCCTGGTGGTTTCAGATCGCTAAAAAATCTTTTTTGAGTATATTCATAATCTCTTTCCATACTTCCGTTGCTTTTTGCAATAATCTCGCAGGAAGCAGAATAAATAGATGATTGATAACCCATGGAAAACCCTAAACTATTGGCAAGTACAAAATTGTCTTTAACTTGGGTAAAAGATGATCCCTCGGTGTTAGTTATTCTTTTATCTTGAAATGCACTTTCTTCTGCTTGTTTTAAATAATCTATTTTTTTTTCATTGCTGATACTAGTCTCATCATAAAGTTCGAGATCTTTGTGCTTGGTTGCAAATAAATCTTTATCCGGTAAAGAATTATATTCGTCCTCCGGAGTGACTTTTGTCATTTCAATGCATCTTGTAATTAAACTATCTAGATTACCTTCGTTGATATTTGATGATGAAATATTTGACTTTTTCTTTTGAATATAGGTGCTGATCTCTATCCCAATGCCGTCTGATCGTTTAGACTCGTCTATATTTTTATTTCTAAAGTTAGCGGTCTCAGAAATACTATTTGATACTATCACCTCGCAATCTGTAGCGCCTAATTTTTTAGCTTTATCAATGCAATTAGAGGCGATCTTTTCTAAAAATTTTTTATCTTTAATCATAGTACTTTATTGAATATTCTAAAGTTTAGTCCCACCAACAATAATTTGATCAATTAACATTGAAGGTTGTCCAACTCCTACTGGAACCGTTTGTCCATTTTTTCCACACGTTCCAATTCCAGGATCAAGCTTCATATCATTTCCAACCATTGAAACTTTTGTAAGAATATCTGGACCATTTCCAATTAAAGTTGCTCCTTTAACAGAAAATGTAATTTTGCCATTTTCAATTTGATAAGCTTCCGTGCAGTTAAATACAAATTTGCCCGAGGTTATGTCTACCTGTCCACCACCAAAAGACACAGCAAAAATTCCTTTATCGACTGACTTGATCATTTCTTCTTGTGTGTGTCTTCCATTAACCATAAATGTATTCGTCATTCTTGGCATTGGCATGTGTTCAAAACTTTCTCTTCTTCCATTACCTGTTGATTTCATATTCATCAACCTTGCATTTAATCTATCCTGTATATAATTTTTTAAAATACCATTTTCTATTAATACTGTTCTTGACGTTGGAGTTCCTTCATCATCAATTGTAAGTGAGCCTCTTCTATTTGCAATTGTCCCATCATCAACAATAGTAATATCTTCTCTTGCAACTTTTTGGTTCATAAGATTATGAAAGGCTGAAGTTTTTTTTCTATTAAAGTCTCCTTCTAAACCATGACCTATTGCTTCATGTAATAATATTCCCGGCCAACCTGGTCCTAATACCACTTTCATTTCTCCTGCTGGAGCTGGCTTACTATCAAGATTTACTTGTGCTTGCTTTAAAGCCTCATCACATATTTTTTTCCAATTCTCATCTTTAAGATAATCATCATAAGACATTCGCCCACCTGTGCCGAATGTTCCCATTTCTTTTCGACCATTTTTTTCAACCATCACCGAAACATTAAATCTAATTAGAGGTCTGATATCTTTGAAAGTCTCACCTCCGCATCTTAATATTTCAATTTCCTCATGCCGACCAAGAAAAGATGCGGTTACCTGTTTAACTTTATTTTCCTTTTTTCTAAGATATTCATCCACCTTTTTTAAAATGTCTATTTTTGCCTTTAAGGGTTTTGCCTCAATTGGATTAATATCAGAATATAATTTTACATTTGTTCTTGATATAGAATGATTATAAGTTCCTTTTTTTGATTTTAGTGTTGAAAATAAATTATTGGAAGATTCTTTTAATGAATGTTTTGAGATTTCATTAGAATGCGAATAGGCGGTAACATCCCCTGTGACTGCTCTTAAACCATATCCAAGTGATGTGTTATAGCTAGTAGTTTTTATTTTATTATCATCAAGAACTAATAATTCACTTTTAGAATTTTCTAAATAAAGTTCGCCATCATCGCATTTATTCAATGTCTCAGAAACGATCTGTTCGGCTTCATTTCTGTTTAAATCTGTATGTTTAAAAAAAGTATCCACTATTTATTTAATTATTAATTTTACAAACAGGAATAGGAAAAATTTTGTGAAGATTAAATTTTTTAATTTCTGCTAGCCTTTTTTGACCAGGATGATTTGGATCTTTAATTATATTTTCAATTTCTTGATAAGATATTTTTAATTGATCCTCATCGGTTCTGCCGTCATCAAAAAGTCCATCCGTTGGCTTTGCATCTATGATTCTTTTGTCAACATTTAATTCTTTTCCCATATCCCAAACCTGACTTTTAGTACAATCTCCTATGGGGTTAAGATCGCACGCCATATCTCCGAACTTAGTCGCGAAAAATGCGATGGAATCTTCGATTAGATTGCCAGTTCCAATTACAATTCCATTATTTGAACCAGCTACTTGATATAAAGTCATCATACGTAATCGAGCTCTAGAATTCGCAAATGCATGTTCACTATTAGAATCTGACAAAGTTTTTTCAAATTGATCAAAAACATTATCCAAATTAATGTTCTTGATCTCTACATTTTTATATTTTTCCTTTAGCCATTTACAGTGAGCTTTTGATAAATCATCTTGTGATTTTATTTGACGTATTGGCAAAGAAATAGTTATGGTTTTGATACCTGTTAAAGCACAAATTGTACTGGTTACGGCTGAATCTATTCCTCCCGAAACGCCAATTACAAGACTGGTTGCTTTTTTTGGCATTTTTTCGCTAATATAATCTAAAATCCAGTTTTTGATTTTTTCAATTCTTTGTTTATCATTCATAATTTTGTCAAAATTAACTATGATTATTATATTAAGAAAATAAATGATTAAACATATTTTTTTTATTTTGTTTTTTTTAACAAGCCTTACTTTAAAAGTAGGTGCGACTTGTGAAGACAAGCCCGGAGATTCTGTCGACTATCAAAATTGTCAGTTCGCGGACGGCCAGGATTTAAGTGCAAGCTATTTAACAAATTCAAATTTAAGTCTTACTTCATTTAACAAGGTAAATTTCAACCGGAGCATGTTAATGCACTCAAATCTTTCTAATGGTAATTTTACAGAATCCACATTTTTCCGGGCAAATCTTTATGAGTCTGTTCTAGAAGGTGGAAATTTTGAAGGGTCTAATTTTGAATCAGCGAACCTAACTCGAGTTAAATTCAATGGAGCCTCTTTAATTGGAGCCTCTTTCAAAAACAGCAATTTAGTAGAGGCAGATTTTACTGCTGCTAACATACTTAATGCAAACTTTGAAGGCGCAAACCTTAATAACGCTACCTGGACCGATGCAACTAAGTGCGGCTTAGAATCTATTGGTCTATGTAAAAAAAAATAGGATAAATGTTATCTTCAAAACTTTTCACTTGGCAAAAAAATAAAAAAAAAAACACAATTTATAAAAATGAAAAAAACGAAGAGCTTATTCAGGAATTAAGATCTGAAGGAATAGCTGATGAAAAAATATTAACGGCAATTCGAGATGTTCCTAGAGAACTATTTACAGAGAAATTAGATGAGGCCTATGAGAATAAGGCCCTTTCTGTAGAGTGTGGCCAGACTTTAACTCAACCATTTTGCACAGCATATATGGCTTCCTTTTTAAATTTGAGAAAGACAGATAATATTTTAGATATTGGATGTGGGGTTGGATGGTCAACCGCGGTATTATCACAGTTAGTTAACACTGTGTTTACCATGGAAAGATTCAAGAAATTATTAGATATTGCAAAAAAAAATATTGCAAAACTTAAAATTAAAAACGTTCAATTTAAACTTGGAAACGGATTTGAAGGATGGGGGGATAAAACCTTATTTGATGCGATTACTATTGGTGCGTCGTCTGAAATTTTACCGGCAAAGCTGCTGGAAAGCTTAAAACCTAACAGTGGCCGCCTAATTATGCCAAAAAAATACGAAGGAGGAAATCAAAAATTGATATTGGTCACAAAAAAAAATGGAAATTTTGAACAAAAAGAATTACTAGATGTAAAATTTGTGCCACTCTTAAATGAGGCCAGTGTAAAATAAGAATTGAAAAAAATACATATTGTAATCACAGGTAAAGTTCAGGGAGTTGGATTTCGCTATTGGCTGTATCAAATAGCCAATGAAAATAATGTTTATGGATGGGTAAAAAATAAAAACACAAATGAAGTTGAGGCAGTCTTGATTGGTGACGGCGATTGTGTCGATTCTATAATAAAATTATGTGAAAAAGGACCTTCTTCTGCGCGTGTGGAGAACCTGAATATTCAAAATTATCAAAAAGAGTATTTGAGAAAATCTTTTGATATTTTGCACGATTAAAAAATATCCGATAACTGAAATTAGCTAGCTTCTTTATTTTTTTTCCTTATTTTTTCTAAATATCTCATAATGGAATCTATAGAATCATCTCCAAATCTAAAGATGTCCTTCGGCATATATTTGCGAGTTTCATAATGTTCGTCATGAAACTTGTCCTCAACATAAATAGTTGATTTTTGCGGGTCATTATCTTCAAGATAGATCAGCATAAGAAAATTTTCAGTTTGTGAATCTTCACGTATCACTATTTCACTCTCCTCTTCTCTAAAATCGTCCACCCTTATTAGCTCTGCGTTTCGTGTAAGATATTTTGTATTACAATGCCATAAAATTGTCTTTAAAGATCTAAAAAATGGCTCAAGAATAGTTACCACCTGTTGTTTTTTTTGAATTATCTCTTTTTCTTTTTGTTTAATTTCTTCTATTGAAATTTGATCGGAAAAAGTATCTCCGGTAAGTTCTTCCACTCTTTTTTTAAAACCATCAGTTCTTAACTGAGTATAACGCGCTTTGATTTTATCAATTCTATCCTGAACCTTTTTCCATTCTGATCTTTCATAATTTAAACTAAGTTTCTCAAGTGCTTGAATTTCCCTTAATTCTCTTAGTCTATACTTTTCTAATTTATTTTTGATACGCAAAGCATCTACAAATCTCCTTTGTTTTTCTTTCTGGTTTTGACGGATAGTTTTCTGCTCTCGTTTTAATACAAGTCTAAGCTCTGACTCTCTTTTTCTCAAAATAATTTCTTCTTGTTTGATTTCCTTTTTTATTAATTCTTCTCTTAATTTTTCACTAAACTTTATCACTTTTTCTTTTTGTTTCGTTGCATTTCCAATTTCTTTTAATTTTTCTATTTTCTTTTTTTGTCTGTAATCTCCATAAAACTTGATGGGTGGTTTGAAAATAAAATCCATTATCTTCCGAAAACTCAATTTTTTAAGCTGATTGATTTGTTTATTAAAATTAGGAAGTATTATTTTCTTTAGCTTTGTTTTAGAAACTATTTTCTTAAATTTTTTTATTTTTTTTCTTTTTGTTTGAAGATTCCTTTTTTTTGTTTCTCTTACCTTATTTTTTTGTCTTTGAAATCTTATACTTTTAACTTTTCTTAACTTTTTTCTTTTTTTATTAGTCTTTCTCTTTCTCTTTTTAAAAGTTATTTTTTTAAGCCTTATTTTTCTTATTTTCTTTTTTTTAGATTTTTTTATTTTTTTACTCACCGCAATTAATTAATAAGGTATTTGATATTCTAATTGAACAAATAATTTTTTGTAATGGGAATTGTGTCAATTTTTTTAGTCAAGGTAAGCTGATACACTTGCAAATCATGTAAAAACGCTCTGGAGCAACCCCAAAGATATATGCGGAACATTGTAACAAACTTTTCACCCATAAGTTTAGTAATTTCGTTTTTTTTTCTCATAAACCTTTTATGCCATTCTGCACACGTAAATTTGTAATGAAGACGCCATGTATCACAGTCGCTTAGGATCAGACCGCTCCGCTCTATTGCAGGAATAACTTTCGATAAGGGCGGGCACGACCCGTGCGGGAAAATATATTTGTGTATAAACTCCGATTCACCCTTAGGCGGAGTATTTGACCCTATATAGTGAATAACAGCAATTCCAGTATCTGTTAAGAGATTATAAATTTTTTTAAAATAAGATTTATAAAGTTTTTGGTTTGTATGTTCAAATTGCCCTATGCTTGAAATTCTTGAAAATTTTTCTTTTATATCCCTAAAATCTTTTAATTCAAATTTAATATTAGAATTTCCAAGATTTAGTTTTTTTTGCTTTTCCTCAGAAAACTTTTTCTGTTCTGAACTTAATGTGCAACCTCGCATTGGAATATCAAAATCCTCTGAACAAGAAAAAATGAAGCTGCCAAAGCCTGAACCGATGTCTAATAAAGAGTCTGATTTTGTAAGCATTAATTTTTTTTGAATAAATTTTAATTTAGCTCTTTGGGCATCCTCTAAAGTTTGTTTGTCAGGCCCGCCTTTATCCCAGTATGCACATGAGTAGGTCATGTTTTCACCCAACATCCACTGAAAAACTTGAGGATGAATGTCATAATGATAACTGAGGTTTTTCTTACTTTTTAATTTAGAATCATAATAAAAGAACATTCTAACTAAGCTTTTTAATTTGGAAAAAAAATCATTAACAAAACTAATATTGCCTCTGCCGATATTATCCATGGTGATCGTTATAAAATCTTCAATTGTTCCATTATTAATAACGATATCACCTTCAATGAGGCCCTCGGGAAAATATTTTTCTGGATAAAGAGCCAATCCTAAACTTATGTTTTTTTTTAAAATTTTTACTTCCATAGGCTCTTTCTTCAAGGGATTACCAATGACAAACTTTTCGTTCGAAGGTGAGATTAATATAAATCCATCCTGCTTAATAATTTTAGTTAATAGTTTTGCAACAATATACATTTTTATTAAGCCGCAATATTTTTTGTAGGAATAAAATCTAATTCCTTAAGTTTGTTTAATAATTCTTTTTGTTTATCTTTTGATAACAAAGTTAAAGGAGGTAGTAGTCTTTTGTATTTTTCATCTTCTATTGCCATAAAACTATGAAGAGCTGAGACTAAATTTCCCGTGTCATCAAAAGCTTTTCTTATAGCACAAAGTTTTTCATTAACAGTTTGAATTTTTTTATTTATAAAATCATCATAGACTTTTCGAGCTATTGGAGCACTAACATTTAAAACTGCTGAAATAACTCCATTGTTACCTAATTCTAGCCCTTTTAACAGTTTAGTTTCCGATCCAGGAAAAATTAAAAAGTTATTTATTTTTAATTTATTGTATAAATTGTAAGTAGAATCTTTAACCCCAATAATTTGATCAGGAAAATCTTTTGCTAGTCGTTTTACTACTTCAATACTAAAGGCATAGCCACAGAGCTTTAAAAAATTATAAAGTATAATTTTACAATCTGGAATTTTGTTAATTATTTTTGAATAATAAATGTAAGCGCCTTCATCTCCAT
>QCSA01000016.1 GCA_003211695.1 Pelagibacteraceae bacterium AG-464-P07
AAAAACTCAAAAACTTTTGTTTTTTTTAGGAAATCAAAAATTGAGAAAAAATATAATTCATTTAAAAGAGTTATTTTGCTTTTGAATGAGCTTATTAAAATTTTCAACAACCAATTTATTGAAATTGAGTTTGCTATAAACAAAAAAAATGTATTGTACCTTTTTCAAGTCAGGCCAATTATAAAGAGAGTTAATAAAAACCTAGAGGTAAATTTTGCCAAAAATGCACTCATAAAATTAGAAAAAAAAATACTTAAATTACAAAAAAAACATCACAATTTACTTGGAGATTCCACGGCGTTCGGTGTTATGCCAGACTGGAATCCTGCAGAAATTATCGGAACAAAACCTAAACCACTTGCTCTTTCTCTCTATCAAGAATTAATTACTGATCATACTTGGTCTTTAAATAGAAAAGATTATGGTTTTAGAGATTTAACATCGAATCATTTAATGACATCTTTTTTTGGTATGCCATACATTGATGTACGTGTAGATTTTAATTCTTGGATACCTTCTACTTTGGATGAAAATCTAGCAAATAAATTAGTTAAATATTATCTTAATCGATTTAAAACAAATCCCCAATTGCATGACAAAACTGAATTCGAAATTCTTTTTACTTGTTTTACTCCTTCTACAAATAGAAAGTTAAAAAAATTACTCAAATTTAATTTTAGTAAATCAGAAATCAATAAAATAAAACAAAGTTTTAAAATAATAAATAAAAAAGCTTTTGAGCAACACAAAGTAAATATTAACGATTTAGTGAAACTTAAAATTAAACAAACCCAAGTAATCCAATCCAACATGTATTATATTGATAAAATTTATTGGTTAGTAGAAGACTGTAAAAGATTCGGTACATATCCTTTTGCAGGTTTAGCAAGATGTGGTTTTATTGCTATAGATATTTTAAAATCTTTTGTTGAAGAAAAAATTATAACAGAGAACGAAAAAGAACTATATTTGAAAAGCATAAAAACTATAGCAACTCAGATTCAAGTAGATTCACAAAAATTATCCAAAAAAAGCTTTTTAAAAAAACATGGCCATATAAGACCCAATACCTATGAAATTACTTCGAAAAATTATAAAGAAGGTTATAATTTGTATTTTAAAAAAAATAAAATAGTAACTAATGACACAAAAAAGGTATTTTATTTTAAACCTTGTCAAATAGATAAAATTTCAAAATTTATAAGAAGAAATAATCTGAATTTAAATTTTAAACAATTGCTACATTTTATAAGTAGTAGCATTACTAGTAGAGAATATGCAAAATACGTATTTACAAAAAGCATTGATAATATATTTGAAGTTTTGAAGTATATTGGAAACAGAAATGCTATAAATTTAGAAGATTTATCTTATCTTAGGGTCCAGACAATATTGAGCTTATATTATAATTTGTCATATAGAAATATAAAACAATTGTTAATGAACGAAATTAATGAAAACAAAAAAGAATTTAATATTAATTCTTCTTTTAAGTTGCCAGAAATAATTTATTCATCAAAAGATATATATAGTTTTTTAGAAAATGAAAAAAAAATTAATTTTATTGGAAGTTCAGTTGTTGTTGGGAGACCTTTACTTATTGAAAATAATAAAAATTATAATTTAAAAAATAAAATAGTTTGTATAAAAAATGCTGATCCAGGATACGATTTCATTTTTAGTCAAAAAATTGTTGGACTAATAACCCAATATGGTGGAGCTAATTCACATATGGCCATAAGATGTGCTGAGCTTTCTGTTCCTGCGGCTATCGGTGTAGGACAAAATAAATTTGAAAATGTTGCAAATTCAAAAATAATTAGACTTGATTGTGAAACTAACAAAATAGACCTTATTAAATAGATGTTAATTAATTTTTTATGATTAAAGATCTCAAACAACTGACAAATAAAAAAGACAGAATAAATTTATTTCTACTATTTGTTGCTTTATTATTAGCTACATTAATTGAAATGGTTGGGATTGGATCTGTTCCTATTTTTGCTATGGTAATTATTGATCCAGAAACAATATTAAAGCATCTGCCAAGTTTCCTTAATTTTGATTTTATTTATAATTTAGAGCAAAAAAAATTCATATTTTATAGCGCCATTATTTTATTTATAATATTTTCTTTTAAAAATGCCTTTTTAACTTTTGTTAATTTTTTTCAAGCAAAAATAATTAAAGATTTAAGAATAAACAATTTTAATAATTTATTTTTTTCTTATATGCATGCAAAATATGAATTATATTTGCAAAGAAATCCAGCAGAGTTAGTAAGAAATGTCGTTTCAGAAATAGCAAAGTCCGTTACTTATATTTGGAATTTAATCATGCTCGTAAAGGAAACTCTTATAGTGTTAACAATTTTCTTAATGCTGTTGGTTGTTGATCCAAAAATTTCATTGTTAATTTTTGGATTTTTGTCAGTCTTTTCATTATCATTTGTATTGGTAACTACTAAAGGTATAAGAAGGCGTGGAAAAATTTGTCAAGAATTTTTGGCAAAACTTATTAAAACTGTTAATCACGGCATAGGTTCAATTAAAGAAACTAAAATTTTAAATAAAGAAAATTATATACTTAATATGTATCAGTCAAATTTAAATACTATTGAGAAACATACTTTTGTTCAAAATTTTATTATAACTCTTCCAAGATTATTTTTAGAAGTCGTAGCTATTTTAACTGTAGTAGCAGTGTGTGTACTATTTGTTCTGCTTGATAGACCTTTTGAAACATTTATTCCGTTAATTTCTTTAATTACTGTATCAGCAGTAAGGTTAATACCCTCTTTCAATGTTATATCTTCCTCCATTTCATCATTAAGATTCTCTTCGCCTTCTTTTAGATTAATTGCGAGAGAACTATCTGATTTAAAAAATAAAAATTTAAAAAAAGATCTTATAAGTAACTTACAAAAAGAGAACAAAATTAATGTTTTAAAAAATTCCTTAAACGTTAATAATTTAGTTTATTTTTATCCTGGCACCAAACAGAAGGTTATTAACAATGTTTCATTTACCGTCAATTATGGAGATGTAATAGGAATTATTGGCTCGTCTGGTGCTGGAAAAAGTACTTTAATAGATCTTATCACTGGCTTGTTAGAACCTTCTGAAGGTGAAATATTAGTAGATGGTTCTAATATTAAAAAATTTTTAAAAAATTGGCAGAAACAGATTGGTTATATTCCCCAAGAAATTTACCTTCTAGATGATACAATAAAATCAAATATAGCATTTGGTGTGCCTGACAAGAAATTTAGCCAAGCAGATTTGTCAAGCGCTATTAAGTTGGCTCAATTAACCGATTTTATAAAAACTCTTCCTGAAAAAGAAAATACAATAGTAGGAGATAGAGGGATTAGACTGTCCGGGGGACAAAGGCAAAGAATTGGTATTGCCCGCGCTCTATATTTTAAACCCAAAATATTAATTTTTGATGAACCAACAAGTGCTCTTGACATATATAATGAAAAAAAAATTATGGAAGATCTATATTCTTTAGGTGGCAATTTAACTGTAATAATAATTTCTCACAGATATACTGTTTTTGTGAGATGTAAAAAAATATTTAATCTTAAAGATGGTAAAATTGTTGAAGAAATGAATTACGAAGAATTGTTAAAAAAAAAAGAACGTTTTAGCTAATAAAAAAAAATTTTATTTTAACAAAAACTCATTAGATTTTAATGATTTGTTTAATTGATTAATGTCAAATTTTTTATTTTTTTTCACATAATTTAAAAATAAAGATACACTTTTAAATAGTGAATTTTCATAATCTTTTTTATCTCCAATTTTATATCTGGTGATAATTTTTGGCGCTTTAAAAAATCCCTTTTTATCAAAATTTTTAGCAGGTCCCTTTATAGTTATTTCATTATTATTTTGTTCTACTATTCCATTACTAAACAGAAAAAATAACTTCTTGGTATACGCAGAGTTATATGTGGTAAATATATTAACAATTACATTATTGTTAAGTTTTAATTCGGTATGAGCTGTATCAAAACTTGTACCTACCGCAGAGTTGTTTAACAAATATGGACCCTTAAGCTTTTTTATTTTAAAGAAGAAATTTATTAAATCTACATAGTGTATTGCTACTATCTCAAAAATTCCTTTTGGGCATTGCTTGAAGTTAGATCTCCAACTTTTTTTATATTCCTTTTTTAATGCCAACCCATTTGATGAAATTAAATTAGCATAAAGTAATTTTCCAAGTTTGTATTTTTTAATATTTTTTAATATTTCAGAAAATTTTGAAAACCTAAAATTAAAGTTAAAATATATTTTGCCATTATAAATTTTTCTTATTTTTTTTAATTCATCTAATTTAGCTACCGGTGGTTTTTCACAAAATATATAATTATTTTTATTATGTAATTTTTTAATATAATTATAATGAGAATTGTTTGGTGAGATTATAAAAATAACCTTACATTTTTTTAGTTTTTTAAAACTTTGATTTTCGAAATATTTAGGTCGGTCTGGCTTATATATAAAAAAATTTAGTTTTTTTCTCTTTAGAATTTTTTGGATTCTTTTCGAATGACCACCATTACCAATTATACCAATTGTTCTCACGAAAAAGTAACTCCACATCTATCGCAAGGATTTATTTTATTTCTGTTTTGTTTTAGATGATCGTTTCTTAATTTTACTATAATTTTATCATTCCATATTTTTTTAATGCTCCCGTTATTAAAATTCCCATAACTTAAGTTACTTTTATAATCTGCATCACAGGGATTTACTTTTCCATCAAACCAAATATACATTCGGTCCCACAAATTTTCACAAGGATCATTTATATTTGGATGAGTTTTATTTGCATAAGTATTCCATCTTTCTAAAGGATATCCTGCAGTAACGTGATCACATCTCCTGATCCAAAACTCTTTAAATTTTTTTCTATCCAAATTTCTTTCATTATCTATTCCAGAAATTCTTATTTCTGTGATTGAGTCTGGGTAGTAATTTTTTCTTATATTAAAAAGCATATCTACATTTTTTACTGTTTTTTCAAAATTACTTCCCAATCTTAATCTTTCATAATTTTTTTTAAGATAATGATCTGCAGATATAACGACTTGAGTTATGTTATTTTTAAAGATTGAGTGACAAATTTTCTCATTTAAAAAAGAACCATTAGTATTGGTTTTAATTTCAAAAATATTTTCTTTTTTGTTTAAATATTCTAACATTTCTGTAAATTTTTTATGCATAGTGGGCTCTCCTCTACTAGCAAGAGTCACCGCACCTATTTCTAATTCATTTGCTTCGTCAATAATTTTTTTAAACAATTCAAGCTTCATAACACCCATATAAGGTTTGCGAGTAAACGACTTATCAACCTGAAAACAAAAAGGACATCTTAAATTACATGCAGATACTGGTTCAATGAGGAGATAGGGTGGATATCCAATATTTATTTTATTTTTCCCGCATAAAAGAAATTTATATCTATGCGTTAAGTATTTAAAAACTTTTGATAAATTTTTTTTTTGTTTTAAAACAAATAATTCCTCATGTTTATTTAATTCAAAAATAAGTTTTTTTTGTTTTTTTAGATAATTAAATATTTCATTTCCAAACTTATCGGGTTTTTTCTTTAGTATATTTTCTATTTTGTCTATATTTTCAGATAAAAAAAATTCAATATCTTTTTTATTTACAATTTCATTAATAGTTTTTTGAGTTATTACACCACGGCCTAAATTTTTCATATTTTTTTATACTATTTGGTTTTTTCATTTTTTAATTCTTTTCTTAGTTCGTCGTATTCTCTCATTTTTAATTTCATAAAATTAATTGTTAATTTGGTTTTATGAGATATTCCACGAGGAGTTAGAATATACATATATCTAAGTTTATTGGGATTTTTTTCGAAATTTGATATTTTAACTAATCCCCTTTTTTTTAAGGCTTTCAAACAATAATTAAGTTTACCCAAACTAAAGCCAACCTTATGCGCAAGTTGTCTCTGTGTTAGTTTATTTGAATTATCTATCTTTCTTAAAACATTAAAATGATCATGATCGTCTGCCATATTTCTTTTTCGTTCAATTATTGAACAATATACATTTCCAATATATCTTGTAAATACTTATAAACCAACCAAATCATTAATTAATTCATTAAAAAGTTGTTTATAGCAATGAATATTCAAAAATGTTAATTAATAAGCGTAAGAAAAAACAAGTTAAATTTACTATACATTATATTATAGAAAAAAATAAAAAAATTAATTAAAAAAAAGTGGTAAGTAAAATATATAAAAATAAAAATTTTAAAAAAATTGCTCTGATATTTGGAATATCGGGTCAAGACGGATCATATCTTGCACATTTATTGTTAAGAAAAAAATATAAAGTTATTGGGATTACTCGAAATAATAAATCTAAAAATTTATTTAGATTAGACAAATTAAAAATTAAAAAAAAAGTTATTATTTATAAATGCAAAGCAATTGATATTAATTTTTTAAATAAGCTTATAAAAAATACAAAAATATTAGCGAAATATATTACCTTGCAGGACAATCTTCAGTAACCTTTTCATTTACCAATTCAACAGAAAACTTACAAAGTAATGTAATTAGTTTAGTTAATATTTTAGAAATCGTTAAAAAAAATAATAAAAAAATTAAAGTCTTTAATGCTGTATCGGGTCAAATTTATGGTAATAGGAAAAATAACATTTTTAATGAGAAATCTTATATTGATCCTCAAAGTCCTTATGGAGTAAGTAAAGCTAGTAGTTTTTGGTTAACTAAAATATTTAGAGAAAATCACGGAGTTAAATGTTGTAGCGGTATACTATTTAATCATGAATCTCCTTTGAGATCTAATGAATTTGTAACAAAAAAAATTATTAATCATTGTAAATTAATAAAAAAAGGGAAATTAAAATATTTGTTTTTAGGCAAAGTTAATATTTATAGAGATTGGGGTTGGGCTCCAGAATATGTTGAAGCAATGTATTTAATGATTAGACAAAAGCATCCAAAAGATTTAGTTATTGGTTCAGGTAAAAGGCATAGCCTTAGAAGTTTTGTTTACGAAGTATTTAGATTATTAAAAATTCCAAAAAATCGCTTAAAAGAAAATACAAGAAAACTAATAAGGAAAAAAGACATAATATCTTATCGATCGGACCCAAGACTTGCCAAGAAAATACTAAACTGGAAAGCAAAAATAACTTTTAAACAAATAATTTATAAAATGCTTAATGAGCAGCTTTATTAAAATATTTTATTAGTTAAATATTTTGTATATTTTAATACAAAAATTATTAAAACCAAAAATATATTTTGTCCATTATCTAATCTAATTCTGATAGTTTCACGTAAATAATCCATAAAAGATATTTTCGAAGATATTCCACCACGTCTAAACTTTCCAAATATTTCATTTTTTTTTGTTGCCATACCTTTCAGCTTGTATTTTACAATCATCCTATAAAAAAAATCATAATCTGCTGAATATTTGTATTTAGTGTTATAATAACCAACTTTTTTTTGAGCTTTTTTTCTTATAAAAAAACCAATTGAGTGTGTAGAATAAAAACCAAAACTCCAATGTATTTTCCACGGTTTATATCCATATAAAAGTTTATATTTCATTACACTACCAAAAAGAAAATCTATATTTTTATATTGATTAAAATAGTCTACAGCTATTTTAAGCGTTCGTTTATAAAAGATATCATCCGAATTAAGTATTGCGATTATTGAACCGCGGCATAATTTTATTCCCTTATTCATGGCGTGGTAGATACCTCGATCTTTTTCAGATATCCAATAATCTATTTTTGAATCATTTCTTTTTAAAATATCTAATGTTCCATCAGTTGATTTTCCATCAATAATTATATGTTCGTAATTTTTATAGCTTTGATATAAAACGCTATTTATAGATTGCTTAAAAAATTTTTTATTATTTAATACAACTGTGATTATTGAAATTAGAGGTAAATTTTTTTTATTTTTTTTTAAACAACCTTTTTTTCTCAATCCTCCTGAAATTTTTTTTTGTTTCATTTTTTTACAAATATTTAGATATTATTTGAAAATATTTTCTACAGTTGTTTTTGTGGTCAAATCTAGCAAGACTTTTATATCCTTGACTAATTTTATATTTTATTTTTTTAGATTTATTATTAAAATTTTTTAACAATATAAATAATTGATTATAGTCACCAACTTTAAATAGTTCTCCATATTGCCCATTATTTAATATTTCCTTCGGTCCGGTTGGACAATTAGAAGAAATAATGTATTTTTTTAGATAAAGAGATTCAATTAAAACATTTGGTAACCCTTCATAAATAGAAGTTGAAACAAACACATCTGAAATTTTTATATACGACTCTGGATTCTCTTTGTAGCCGACTAATTTCACGATTTTTTGCAAATTATTTTCTAATATATATTTTCTTAACTTTTTTTCTTTATAACCTCTTCCAATAATTACTAGTTTACATTTAATCAATTTGCTTAGTTTTTTAACCGCCATTAGCAAGGTTAAGTGATCTTTTTGATCAGTTAATCTTGCAACATTAATGATTTTTAAAGATTGCTTGTCGTCAAAAAAGGCAAATTTTATTTTATTACATTTTTTTCTAATAAATGGATTATAAATTACTTTAGGAGTTATAGAAAAAAAATTTTTAAATCTTTTCTTAAATTCATAACTGTTTACAATTATTTCATCAGCAAAATTGAAAAAAAATTTAAATATAATTCTATTTAATGAATTTTTTATATATTTATCAGGGCTTGTATTTGACCTGATAATAATTTTTTTATTAAAAATTAATCCTAACAATATAGCCGTTATATTTGATTGAAATGACAAAATTAAATTATTTTTAAAACAACAATATTTAAAAAAAAGAAAAATTGTAATTAAAGTTTTTAAGAATCTTGAATTTATTAAATTATCTTTATTTTTTAAGGATATAATTTTTATTTTTTTATCAAAAAATTTTCTTTTATTATTAAATGCAGTTAAAATTTTTACCGAAACATTATTTTTTGCAAAATAGTTTGCAACTAAATACAAATTTTTTTCAACCCCACCATTTTCCATAGAAGGAATAAATATAAGGAGAGATTTTGATTTTTTCATATTAATAAAATTATAGACTAATAATTAAGAATAATAATTAAATGGATCCAAAATTTTATTTCTGTTATTTGTTGATGCAATATTTTTAAAAATTTTTTTAAATATCTCATGGTATGAAAGAAAAAGGACTGCATCATAATTTATATTTTTTTTTACATTATTATGAATTCCATAAGTGATTTTAATATTTTTCGTAACAAACGGATCACATCCATAGATTTTATTATTATATTTTTTAATTTTTTTAAATATTTTAAAATTTAATGAGTTTCTCATATCTGCAACACCGGCTTTATAGGTTAATCCTACGATCATGATTTTAGAATTTTTTAATGATTTGTTTTTTTTATTTAAAAAATAATTTAATTCTTTGATTATATAATTTAACATTCCATCATTAATTTTTCTTCCAGCTAAAGTAACCTCAGTTTTAAAATTATTTTTTTTCGCGATAGTTGATAAGTAATATGGGTCCACAGGTAAGCAATGTCCCCCTACTAAGCCTGGTTTAAAATTTATAAAATTCCATTTAGATTTGGCTAATCTAATTACTTCGTTAAAATTTATTTTTAACTTTTTACATATAATTAAAATTTCATTCATTAAAGCAATGTTAAGATCTCTTTGAACATTTTCTATGACTTTGGCAGTTTCTGCTGCCTTAATATCTTTAGATCTAATTAATTTTTTCGATACTTTATTATAAATTTCATAAATTTTTTTTAGTACTTTTTTATTTTTTGTTTCTATTGCCACAACTTTTGTAATATTTTTAAGTATATATTTTTTATCTCCGGGATTTATCCTTTCAGGGCTGTAACCAATAAAAAAATCTTTATTATTAATTAAATTAGTTTTTTTTTCTAAATAATTTTTATAGTGTTCAGTTACACCTGGAAAAACAGTTGACTCTATAAAAATAATATCATTTTTTTTTAAGATTTTTGAAATTATTTTAATAGCATCATTTAAATTTATTAGATCAGGTTTTTTATTTTTGTGTATTGGTGTTGGTAAACAAAGAATAAAAAAATTACATTTTTTTATATCTTTTATTTTATTCGTAAAAATAATTTTTTTTATATTATTAAATTTTTTTGACTTACATTCTCTATTAACATCTATTTTATTTTTTAAATTTTCTATTCTTTCCTTGTTTGTATCAAATCCATAAGTTAAAAATCTTTTTGCAAGATTTAATGTTATTGGCAAACCTACATATCCTAATCCAATGATGCATGGAATAATTTTCATTGTTCAAATAAATATACTTAAATTAAAATAATTGGTATATATTTTTCGCTATGAAAATTTTAATTACCGGCTGTTGTGGATTTATCGGGTTTAATTTTGCAAATTTTCTAACTAAAACAAATAAAAAGATACGTGTCGTAGGAATAGACAATTTTAGTGATTATTATTCCGTAAACTATAAAAAAAAAAGATTGAAAGAATTAATTCAGAATCGTAATTTTGTATTTTACTCAGTTGATATAAATCAAAACAAAAAATTAATAAGACTTTATAAAAAATATCATTTTAATTATGTTTTTCATTTTGCGGCTCAAGCAGGAGTAAGATATTCTTTAATAAATCCAAGATCTTATATTGAAAATAATATATCTGGTTTTTTTAATGTTTTAAATTTGTCCATCAAGTTTAAAGTTAAGAGATTATTTTATGCTTCATCAAGCTCAGTTTATGGAGAACTCAACAAGTTTCCCTTGAAAGAAAATTATGAACTAAGACCAAAAAATATTTATGGATTGAGCAAAAAAATGAATGAGGAAATGGTAAACGTTTTATTACAAAAAAATAAAACTCAATGTATTGGTTTAAGGTTTTTTACAGTTTATGGTGAATGGGGAAGACCTGATATGTTTATGATGAAATATTTAAATGCAACTTATAATAAATCAAAAGTTTTTTATTTGAATAATTATGGTAATCATTTCAGAGATTTTACTTACATAAAAGATGTATGTAAAATTTTGAAAAGATTAATTTATATAAAATTGAAATATAAACATTTAATTGTAAATATTTGTTCTAATAAACCTATAAAACTTACAAGTATAATTAAAAAAATTGATGATTTAACTTTAATTAAACCCAAAATAAAAAAAAGATCGTTACAAAAAGCAGATATCTTAAAAACTCACGGTGATAACAGTTTAGTTAAAAAGCTCACTGGTATAAAAAAATTTACAGATACTTCAGTCGGACTAAAAAATACTGTGGAATGGTTTAAAAAAAATAAAAATACGATTAATTTTTAATTCACAATTTGTTAAATAAATTTTCATAACCTAGGATATTTTTTCTTAAGGTAAATCTTTTAATATTTTTTTTTGCCAATTTTGTTTTTGAAAAGAATTTTTGTGGATTATTGTAATACTCTTCGATTTTACTTGCCAGATCGAATGAATTTCCATTATTAAATATTGTTCCACATTTTCCATTAAGCAGAATTTCATTTATTCCACCATAACTTTGAGAGCAAATTACAGGTATTCCATGATTTATAGCTTCTACAACGGAATTGGGAAAACCTTCAAAATACGAAGTGTTAACATATAAATTAGAGAGTTTTAAAAGTGGGTTAATATCTTTCAAAAATCCAAAATATTTTATTTTGCTGGATATATTTAACTTTTCAGAAAGCTGTTTAAGTTTTAACTTCTCAATTCCATCACCAGCAATTAACAATTTATAATTTTTAAATTTTAAAAGACTTAAGGCTTGAAAAAGAACATCCAATCCTTTTTCTTTTGTTAATCTACATACTGTAACAATTACCAAAGTTTTATTTTTTTTATAAATTTTTTTACTACTTTGAAAAAAATTTATAATAGATGGTGGAAAAATGGTTTTTGTTTTGAACTTATATTTATTTTTAAAGTTCTTACTTATATATGCTGAATTACAAACAATTACATCTGATGTGTTATATAATAAATAAATTAATAATTTAATAATATTTTTTTTTATAAAATCAATAAAACCAAAGTATATATTCAATTCCATTAGAGGGGTTCTTTCAACTAAAACCATCTTTAAATTATTTAAATTTCTAAGAAAAATTAGAGATAAAACATTTGTATAATGTATATTAGACATAAAAATATTTTTTTTGTATTTTTTAGAAATCAAAAATTTAGTAATACTTAAAACTTTTGACATAGCAAAAAAAGTTTTGTTTGATTTGATTTTGTAAACTTTAATTCCAATTTTTTTAAATTCCTTATCAAATGGACAATTCTTTAGATAAATTATTGAAATATTAAATTTTTTTTTTGGCAAACCTTTGCATAATCTAAAAATTGAATTTCCAGCACCTCCTACTCCAAATCTGGATAAAAAAATGATTAAGTTTATTTTCATTTTATTGAACGAAAAAAAACTTAATTTATTTCAAATTGAATTATTTGTATATTATTTTATAAAGGTATTTCTAATTTTTTTAAAGAATTTTTCTAATTAACAGAAGTTGAAGTTAAAAAGTTAATCGATTGAGTGTTTCTTATAGGTTTTTTTATTGTATCTCTTCTGCATACTTCTTTGCAGAAACTTCCCTGTAGTCATTTATTTTTCGTTTCCATGCTTCCGCAGTTTGAGAATTCTCCGTTTCCGTTAGAGATTCCTTTGTTGTATTTCCACTCTGGTATTTACGTACCAAATCTGTAGATAATTTTTCCCAGTTATCAACTTTTAATGCTTTTCTTGTCCTGTACCACATTCGTGGCATCGACATAACTCTTACAAAGAATTCCTCAGGATCAATCAGCGGGATACCAATTACAGCAATTAATTTATGAATAAAACCATATTTTAGTTTTAAAATTTTTCTCAGTAATGGTTTGAGGAATTTAGGTGTAACAGTGTATACGGGCAAAACTTTAGTGAATTTTTGAACTTCATCCATATAAGGATGTTCTAACCACCCAGTTGTGTGATAAGAACCAACACCCTGTTTCACGTGTGCGTAATTTTCTTTAGTTATATATCCTTTTTTTAAACAGTATTCTGCTAGTTCGGTTTTAGGATAGGGATAAAAAATATAAGAGGGTGTGCAAAAAGGATCGATCTTATCATTTAGATCTAAAGATCTCCACATGTCTTCTGGAGTTTCTTCAGGAAATCCAAAAATGTAGTCAGCTTGAAGTCTCATTCCATACTTTTTGACTCTTTGAGCAACAGCGATCATTTGTTCATCAGTATGTTTTCTGTGTAATAATTTTGCTCTAATATCTTCACTACCTGATTGAACACCCATTGTTACTTTTACACATCCTGCCTCACTTAGTTCCTTTAAAACACTATCCTTGCCAGTTGAGGGAGTTATATAACAATGAAAAGGAAGGTTTATATGTTTGAGATAAGCCACTTTAAACTCACGCAGCCACTTAAGATTAAAAGCAAAGACATCATCATGAAATCTAACTGACTTTGGTTGATATGTTTTTTTTAATTGAATCAACTGATCTATGACATTATCAACTGATCTTTGTCTAAGATAGATTTCACCAGAATATAAACTGTTACGGAAACTATTAACACAAAATGTGCATTCGAAGGGGCATCCTCTGGTTGTCATTATATTTACCCTAGAAGTAAGAGCTCCGTAATTATCAAATAGAGTTTTATCTCCATGGGGTAGCATATCTATATTTTTAATTATAGGTCTTTTGGGATTTTTGTGAATCTTGCCTGAAGCGTCTTTAACCCACAAGTTTTTAATATCAGTATATGATCGTTTTTCCTCTAATCGCTGTAGCAACTCTTCTAGCGGTTCCTCTCCTTCTCCAACACAAACCATATCATAACAATCGTCCTTAATTACCTCTTCTGGTATCGAAGTAGCATGAATTCCACCAGCAATAATTGGAACGTCAAGCACCTTTTTTAACTTTCTTGCAAGTTTGGTGATGGGCATATAAAGATTAGTAATAACACTAAAAGCAATCAAGTCTGGCTGAAAACGAACAACTTTTTCTACAACAAGTTTATCATTGCAAACTACTCTGTTTAACCAGTTGTTTACTAT
>QCSA01000017.1 GCA_003211695.1 Pelagibacteraceae bacterium AG-464-P07
TTTTATTAAAACAAATAAAAAAGAAAAGATTTCTTATTCCCGTCCCTTTTGCATTTGCAAAATTTCAAGCAAAAATTTTACAATTGTTACCCAAGCCTCTGTTAACTACCGACCAAGTAGAAATGTTAAAATATGATAATGTTGTTACCAACAACTTTCCTACACTAAAGGATTTGAAGATTACTCCCAAGACGATTGACACAGTATTACCGGATTATATTTGGCGTTTTAGAAAGGGTGGACAGTTTGCATAAGTTGTAATGAAAAATGAAAATTATTAACTGTAGCCGCCAGGAATAATTATGTAGTGGATTGCTAATACGATCCCTACCGATACGCTTAGACCAAAAATCATTTTTACGAAATCTTTACCAATGAGTGGAAACACGTATTTAAATTTATAATCTTTATTCATTGTAGAAATCGCTAGCTCTCTTCCGCATAACAATCCTACAAAAACCCATGTGGTTGACATGGGTAGATCATTTAATTCTTTAAAGTAATATAACACTAATGCGTAGATTGTATTAATGATCGCAGAACTTCTTGCATAACGTGTTCCCGTCTTCGATAAAACAACATGTTGTATAGGTCCACCATGGATGTAAAAAATATAAAAAAGAAGAATTGTAAAATAAATAAGAACAATGGCTAATAATGAAATATCAAGTTGCCTTGGTAAATAAACAGCAATGTTCGCAACATCATGCATCAACCAGGTTGACCATAGAAAGGCTGAAGTTATCCAAACCGCATTACGCCAAGCAGTAATCTTCCATTGAACTGTTATTTCATCAAACTTTTCATTAATAAATTTAGAAATACCGATCCAACAAACATAAGCAAAAATGGCTGCAATCCCGTAACCAACAACACTTTTTAAAAGCATTTTTTCAAGAACAACAGTTGAAGCAAATGCTGACAATACTAGGAACGTCGTTGAAACTGGAATTCCAATTCTTGTAAGTAGTAATAATATTCCTGGAGCAACGGCGTGATACCATTGAATTTCTTGATAAGGAATTCGTGTTAGTCTGCCAAATGAAATATCTCCATCATATATCCACCATCCATAACTTATTGTAACGATCATAGCGAAAGATGCCGAACCAGCTAAAATATACCACTTAAACCATTTCTGTTTAGAGGCAATAAATGTACCTAAAGTTTGAACGGAGTCATTTGCAATTACTGACCAACCAGCTAATGCAAAACCAATTATAGTATAGATTAACGTTAGTTCCATATAGTCATTTTAGTGACTGTCTCTATATAAACTTATGACCAAAACTAATCCAGTAAAAAATTAAATTATTTTATGAATCGTTAGAGCAAACTTCTATCAATATAATATTTTAAACTTTTGTTTAGTTTTATTCTTTGAAAAAAAATACAAAAATATAAGAAATTTTTTTCATAAGAAAATCTTAAAAAAGATTTAAAGAAAAAATACAAATAAGATTAAGCTGACTTAATTTTCTTTTCTATAAATTGAGGAACCTCATCATCTTTTTCGATCAAATCTTCTTTTTTGTTCTTCGGTTGGAATGCATATAAGGTGTGCAGTTTGCAATAGGAAAAATCCTTCATTGACTTTCTTCCACAAAAATAAAAACGCGGTTCACCAGGATGACCGATGGGCCATCTACAAATTTCATCATGTAGTTCTTCTAAGGACTTTGGATTTTCTGGTTCAAAATTTTTGTCCAACAATAGTGTTTTAAATTTACTTCTGCGTGTTTTACTTCCAGCTTGTGTAGCATTTTCCTGATACTGTGAAGTTTGTTTAAAGTTATTATTTTTTGGAATAGATTTTGCAGCAAGATTTAATCGGTATGCTTTTCCAATAACTGCATTTCTGGTTACATCACCAATAATGGATGCAATTTGGCCTGCAGTATTACCTTTACCCCAAAGTTCCTTTAGTACACTTACTTTTTTAGGTGTCCAGCTCATAACTTACTTGCTCTATATATAGTGTTAATTTGTTATATATCTACAATATCAGGTTAAATACACATAAAAGTTTAGTATTTTCAATGTATTTTATTAGTTTATTAACAATTTTTAATAAAAACTAATAAATGTAGTTAACTATGGTTGAATTAGAAAAAAAATATGAAATTGGTGTAAGAAGATTTGGATTTGTAAATTGGATTGGTGTTTGGACATTATATAAAAAAGAAATTCTAAGATTTTTAAATGTTTGGATTCAAACGCTTTTTTCTCCTTTAATTACTTCCTTACTATTTTTGCTTGTTCTTTCTTTAGCTATAGGCAATGAAAGAGGAAATGTGCTGGGTGTCTCATTTATCAATTTTCTCGCACCTGGATTAATTGCAATGCAAGTTATTCAACAAGCATTTTCTCATTCATCCTCATCAATAATGATTGGAAAAATACAAGGAAATATCGTTGATGTTTTATATGCGCCTCTTACAGCAGGAGAAGTGACAATTGCAACCATTTTGGCTGCATGTACTAGAAGCATTATTATAGCCTCAATTTCAATAGTTGTTTTTTCGTTTATTATTGACTTAACTATCATAAGCTTTACTTACATTATTATATTTACATTTTTGAGCGCTTTTATTTTGGGAGCAGTAGGTTTTATAACGGGACTTTGGGCAGAAAAATTTGATCACATGGCAACCGTTACAAATTTTTTAATCGTGCCACTTTCTTTTTTGTCAGGAACTTTTTATTCTATAGATAGACTTCCCTCTGTTCTTCACACCATAAGTGAATTAAATCCTTTCTTTTATATGATAGATGGATTTAGGTATGGATTTATTGGAACAGCCGATGGATCAATTATTTATGGAATAATCTATTTAATTATTCTATCTTTTATTATTTGGTATATTGCCTATCTCTTGTACAAAAGGGGATACAAAATTAAATTTTAATTTGTATGAGCTCAGTACTAGGAACTTACGCAAGGAAAAATATTTCTTTTTCAAAAGGTAAAGGATGTTATCTTTATGATCTAAATGGTGAGAAGTACTTAGATTTTGTTAGCGGCATTGCTGTTAATTCTTTAGGTCATTGTCATGAACATTTAGTAAAAATAATTCAAGAACAATCTCAAAAACTTTGGCATGTATCCAATGCATTTATTATTCCTGAGCAAGAGAAATTAGCAAAAAGGTTAACCGATTATACTTTTGCTGATTTTGTGTGTTTTCAAAATTCTGGAACAGAAGCTACCGAGGTTAGTATTAAGATTGCTAGAAAATATTTTTATGCAATTGGACAACCTAATAAAAAAAGAATAATTACTTTTAAAGGGGCTTTTCATGGAAGAACTATTGCAACACTATTTGCAGCAAATAATCCAAAACATATAGAAGGTTTTGATCCAAAAGTAGATGGATTTGACCAAGTTCCTTTTGCAGATCACAAATCATTAAAAGAAGCAGTTACTGATGAAACGGCTGGAATCATGGTGGAGACAATTCAGGGTGAGGGAGGCATAAAGGAAGTTCCAGATTATTGTTTAAAAGGTTTAAGAGAATTATGTGATGAGAAAAATCTTCTATTAATTTTAGATGAAGTCCAATGTGGTATTGGAAGAACAGGTGATTTTTTTGCGTTTGAAAAATCAGGAATAATTCCTGATATTGTACCGATTGCCAAAGGTATTGGCGGAGGCTTTCCATTAGGGGCTTGTTTGCTTACAAAAAAGGTATCCATTGGAATGACACCGGGAACCCATGGATCGACATTTGGCGGAAATCCTTTAGCTATGGCGGTTGGAAATGGTGTATTGGATATAATTTTACAAGATGGATTTTTAGATAATGTTAAAAAAATATCTGAATATTTTGATCAAAAACTGATTAGCCTTAAAAAAAAATATTCAAAAATTATTTTAGAAGTCAGAGGTAGAGGGCTTTTGAAAGGTTTAAAATTGGCAGTTGATAACACAAAGTTTATTGAAACTCTTATGAAATATAAAATGCTGGTTGTAAAAGCAGAAGAGCAAGTGATAAGATTATTTCCAGCATTAATTGTTTCAAAAAAAGAAATTGATGAAGCCATTAGCAAGATCGACAAAACTTGTAAGGAAATGAGCTAGTTATGAAAAATTTTATAAATATATCAGATATTTCCAAGAAAGAATTGAGACTTATTATTGATAATGCAAAATTAAGAAAAGAAAATAGGGCTAATCTTAAAAAAAATTCCATAGATGCAGATGCACCCCTAGAAGGTAAAATTCTAATTATGATATTTGAAAAGCCATCAACAAGAACCAGAATTTCCTTTGACCTTGCGGTTAAACAATTAGGAGGGAAGTCATTAATATTAAATCCTAATGATATTCACTATGGAATCGGCAATGAAAGTTTACATGATACAGCAAAAATTTTATCTCAATATGCAGATATTGTAATGTTAAGGACAGATGCTCACAAAAAGGTTGAAGATTTTTCAAAATATTTAAACATTCCAATTATTAATGGGTTAACCGATTTAAGTCATCCCTGCCAGATTATGTCAGATATAATGACTTTTGAAGAATTAAAAGGACCGATAAAGAATAAAAAAATTGTTTGTCTAGGAGACGGCAACAATGTTGTTTATTCATTAATTGAAGCTGCAGTTCAATTTGATTTTGAATTGCGCATTGCCTGTCCCAAAGGCTTTGAACCAAGCAAAGATATTTTGCAATGGGCTAAAAAAAATAAAGGAAATATTTCTGTTACCAAAGACCCTATAGATGCTGTTAGCTCTGCAGATTGTGTTATTACAGATAAATGGATTTCAATGAGTGACAAAATTAATAAAAAGAAAAAAAAAAAAATGCTCAAACCTTACCAGGTGAATAATAAAATTATGAAAAAAGCAAATAAAGATTCAATTTTTATGCACTGTCTTCCAGCTAGCAGAGGAGAGGAAGTGACCAACGAAGTTATTGATGGCAAACAGTCAGCTGTTTGGCTAGAAGCCTTAAACAGAATACATGTACAAAAAAGTATTATTGAATGGTGTTTAAATAATTAAGGCAATGGCAACGGATAGTCTCCTTGTTCATTTAAGTAAAGAATAATAGAAGCTCTATCCTTTCCCTTTTTAAGACCCGCATATGCCATTTTTGTTCCTTTTACATAATCCTTTGGTTTAATTAAAAAAGTATTCATTGCTTCAAAATCCCAAGACTTCCCAAATTCGCTCATTGCTTTTGAATATTTAAAATCACCAATGGATCCAGCTTTTCTTCCAATTACTCCCCATAAAGCAGGGCCGATCTTATTGCTCCCACCTTTCGATACTGAATGACACGCGGCACATTTTTTAAATACTATCTTTCCATGATCGATACTTCCTAGAGCCAAAAGGACTTTAATATTACCAACACCCTCAGCCTTTGCATTATCATCTTTGCTGATTTTCTTAGTTTCAGTAGCTACCTTGTAGGTATTGCCTTCTGGAGCTTTTACCTTGTATATAACGTCGGCTAATTTATTTATTCCAATAATAACTAGAATTACGAAAATTATTGAACTGATCACTTTATTTACTTCAAAACTATTCATAAATTTTTGTAAAAATCTTCATGAGGATATATCATTAGTAAATAAAAAAAGTTTAGTTTAATAATAATAATTTGTCGCATATATCATATATAATAACAATATGAGAAAGTCTGTGATTATAATTCCAGCTAGACTTTCGGCGACTAGATTACCGCGAAAGCCGTTATTAAAAATTAACAATATACCAATGATCATACATACAATGAGATGTGGAAAAAAATCAAATATTGGTGAAGTTATAATTGCAACTCCAGACAAAGAAATATTCGATTTAGTTGAAAAGCATTCTGGCAAAGCAATAATTACTAGAAAAGATCATTTTAGTGGAACAGATAGGGTTGCTGAAGTAATAGCAAAACTTTCTGATGATGATATTAAAATTTGTATTAATCTTCAGGTTGATCTTCCAAATCTTAATTATGAAGATATCAAAAAATTAAATCATCTAATGCAAAAACATAAATGTGAAATTGGAACTTTAGCTTCGCCAATTCAAAATATAAATGAACTTAAGAATAGAAATATTGTTAAAGTTAAAACAAAAGAAACATTAAACGATTCAAATTTTGTAAGTGCCATTGATTTTTTTAGAGAAACTCCATCTTCCGCAAGTAAAATCATTTATCACCATATCGGTATCTATGCATATAATGTGCAAACTTTAAATAAATATGTAAATTTAAAAAGAACTCAAAATGAAATAGAACGTTCCCTTGAACAAATGAGAGCCATTGATAATAATATCAATATTCATGTAGCTTTATCTAGTTCACTGCCATTGAGCGTAGATACAAAAGAAGAGTTAGTTGCAGTAAAAAAATCAATGGAATATAAAGGTTAAAATTTTATGAAAATAGGGATACAAGGTTCAAGAGGCGCTCATAGTGAAAATGCAGCCGCAAAATTATATCCAAAAGCAGAAATTGTTACGTGCACAACTTTTGAAGATTGTTTTAAATTTGCTCAAGAAAATGATGATTGCAAAATAATGATTCCAATCGAAAATTCAAGTTCGGGAAGAGTAGCAGACATTCAATATTTAATTCCAAAATATAAATTACAAATTTATGCAGAATATTTTCATCCAGTTAATCATTATTTGTTAGGAATACCTGGTTCAAAATTAAAAGATATTAAATATGTGATGAGTCATGCCCAAGCAATAAGCCAATCTGGGAAAATAATAAAAAAAAATAACTTTAAACCAATTATCGCTGCAGACACAGCAGGTTCCGCAAAATATATTTCTGAAAATAAAAAAAAAAATGTGGCGGCTATAGCCTCATCGCTGGCAGCAAAAATATATAACTTAGATATACTAGCTACCAATATAGAAGACGAAAGTGGAAATGTTACTCGTTTTCTTGTCATGGGTAAAAACGCACATCACCCAGATTTATTAAAAGATAATAAATATATTACATCTGTGATTTTCAAGGTTCGTTCGAAGCCAGCAGCACTATACTCAGCACTAAGCGGTTTTGCTATTAACCAAGTGAATTTAAGCAAATTGGAAAGTTACCCGGAAAAGAATTCATTTGCGAATTTTTCGTTCCTATGTGATTGTGAAGGGCACATTGAAGAACCTCGAATAAAAGCAGCTCTAGAAGAATTGGGATTACATTGTAAATCGCTTGCAATAATTGGAGTATATGAGGCTTCTTCTTTTAGGCAGCTTTAGACAACTTTAGATTTAAAAAATAAATTGAAACTTATTTAGACTTTTCTTGTAGATAAGAAATTATTCCTGATATAATAAATTGGAGGCTAGCAGCAGGTGGAATTTCTCGAATAATCCGGTCAGGACGGAAACGTAGCAGCCGAAACGAAAATATTCCAGGTTGCTGTTTAGTCTCCTAATAAAATGCACAATAACGAAAAAAAAGTACTGGCTTTAAAGTATAGACCAAAAACTTTTTCCGATTTAATTGGTCAAGATATTATGGTCGATACAATCATAAATTCTATAAAAATGGATAAAGTGCCTAACGCTTACCTTTTTTCAGGTATTAGAGGTGTTGGCAAAACAACAGCTGCCAGAATAGTTGCAAAGGCACTAAATTGTATTAATGGGATAGAAAATTTGTGTCAAAATGAAATGTGTAAACATTGCAGTGCTATTTCAAATTCAAACCATATGGATGTTTTAGAAATGGATGCGGCGTCTAAAACAGGCATTGATGATGTAAGAGATTTAATAGAATTTTCTAAGTATAGTCCTAGTGTTGCAAAGTTCAAAATATTTATTATCGACGAAGTTCATATGCTGTCAAAACAAGCATTTAACGGTTTACTGAAAACGTTAGAGGAACCTCCGTCATATTTAAAATTTATTTTCGCAACAACGGAGATGAAAAAAATACCTATTACTGTAGTTTCTCGTTGCCAAAGATTTGACCTAGCCAGAGTAAAATCAGATTTGCTTTTAGATTTTTTAAAGAAAATATCTCTTTTAGAAAAGGGAAAAATTTCTGAAAATGCATTGAAATTGATTGTAAAAATTTCGGAGGGATCTGTTAGAGACAGTTTATCACTTTTGGATCGAGCATTAATTACACAAAAAATTGAACAAAAAGAGCTAGATTTGGAGTCGGCACAAAAAATATTTGGGTATTTTGATAAATCTCATTTAATTGAATTAATGAAATTAGTTTTTCAAGGGAAAGAAGAACAAGCCTTATTAAAATTCAGAGGTATATCTGATCTAGGCATAGACCCAAAAATATTTTTAAATGACTTTTTAGAAATTCTCTACTTTATGAAAAATATTAAAATTTTCGGTAAGAACGAAATAAATTTCTCACTTTCTGATAATCAAACTAACGAAATTGAGCAACTATCCAATCAAATTGATGTAGAAACATTAATAACGTTTTGGCAATTTAGCATAAAATCACTAGAAGAATTAAATATTGTTTCAAATCAAAATCTTTCAATAGAAATGTTTTTAATAAGATTAATTCATTTGAAAAAGATTCCGAAATTAGAAGAACTGCTTAGAAATATAGAGACATCTCAAGATAAAACAAGTTCAAAAAAAATTGAAATATTGTCTAATACAAAAAATGAAATTAAAGAAGATATAATTAAAGAAACAAACCAGTCCTCAGATCAGATTAAGAATATTATCCAAGAAAAAAAAGAAATTTTAAATAATGATAAAATATCTAAATTACTAAACGAAAATAAAAATCCACCTGAAACTGTGTCAAGTTTTAATAGCTTAATTAGTTTGTGCTTAAAGTATAAAGAAATGCAGTTAAAATATAACTTAGAAAAAAATGTAAGTTTGGTAAAATTTTCAAATGGACAAATGGAATTTTCATTCAATGAAAATATTGATAAAAACTTTATAAAAAATTTATCCAAAAAACTGTTTGATTGGACTGGAAAAAGGTGGATTATAACATTATCAAAAGAAAAAGGTCGGCCGACATATCAAGAGAGTAAATTGCTAAAAAAACAAACTCAATTGAAGGAAGCAATTAAAACCAATGTTTATAATAAAATGCTAGAAGCATTTTCCGATGCTAAATTAATTACTGTAGAGGAAAACGAAGAAAAAAAATGACGGATTTTTCAAAAATGCTAGAGCAAGCAAAGGATGTGCAAAAAAAGATGAAAGAAACCCAAGAATCTATAAAAAAAATTGAGGTTGAGGGTGTTGCTGGAGGAGGATTAGCTAAGGTTTATTTAAATGGAGATGGAGAATTAATCAAGCTGTATATATCACCAGAAATAATGAGAGAAAATAAAGAAATATTAGAAGATTTAATTATAGCTGCGCACGGTGATGCAAAGCAAAAAATAAAAATGAAAGCATCTGAAGAATTATCAAAAATTGCGGGAGGTATTCCTTTGCCCTCTGGCTTTAAATGGCCCTTTTGAATTTTTATGAAAAAAAATATTCCAGAAATCGAAAAGCTTGTTAAACTGATTTCAAAGTTTCCTGGATTAGGTCCCAAATCGGCTAAAAGAATTGTATTAAAACTTACAAACAATAAAGAGGAATTAATAAAACCTTTAGCAAATACATTAGTCCAAGTTTATAAAAATATCATTCGATGCAACATCTGTGGGAATATTAAATCTTCAAATTCCAACTGCACTTTGCAAACTTGCTCATATTCAGATAAAAATTATAATCAGATTTGCGTAGTAGAAAATATAGCTGATATGTGGGTAATTGAAAGTTTAGGAATTTATAAGGGATATTATCATATCCTAGGTGGAACATTGTCATCTTCTGATAACAAAAAAACCGATAATTTACTTATTCCTTCTTTGGTTGAAAGAGTAAAAAAGAATACTATAAATGAAGTTATCTTAGCTACCAGTGCTACAATAGAAGGCCAAACAACAGCACACTATATTCAGAACAGTTTAAAAGATACAAAAGTAAAAATCTCAAAACTTGCACAAGGATTACCAGTAGGTGGAGAAATAGAATTTCTAGATGATGGAACTTTATTTTCTGCTTTTAAAAATAGAGGTCCCGTAGCTAGCGACTAGATTTTTTTTAGTAGCCTATTCAAGTGTAGAATGGGTTCTGTGTAACCAGACGGCTGGCTTCTTCCATGAAAAACTAAGTCACAAGCTGCTTTAAAAGCAATAGATGTTTCGTAGTTATCAGACATTGGTTTATATGGAGCATAACCTTTTAAAGCGGGGTCCCTGATATTTTGTTTGTCTACAATTTTTGCCATTTTTTTCATAGTTTGTAAAACTTGTTCTTTGCTGCAAATTCCGTGATGAAGCCAATTAGTAATGTGTTGTGAAGAAATTCGTAAAGTTGCTCTATCTTCCATCAAACCCACGTTATTAATATCAGGTACTTTTGAACAACCTACTCCTTGATCTATCCATCTAACGACATAACCCAAAATACCTTGTGTATTATTTTCTAATTCCCAAGTAATTTCTTCCGTTGACCAATTTGGACTATCCGCAATTGGAATTGTAAGAATATCCATAAGTTTTGCTGGCGTTCTATTTTTTAATTCATTCTGTTTAGAAAACACATTAATTTGATGATAATGTAGAGAATGAAGCGTTGCTGCAGTTGGAGATGGTACCCAGGCGCAGTTAGCTCCAGACTTTGGATGATTAATTTTTTGATTAATCATGTCTGCCATTTTATCTGGAGCAGCCCACATACCTTTTCCAATCTGAGCTATACCAGAAAATCCACATGCTAAACCTACATCAACATTATTATCCTCATATGCAGAAATCCAAGTGGATGATTTCATATCTCCTTTTTTTATCATTGGCCCAGCTTCCATTGAAGTGTGTATCTCATCACCAGTACGATCTAAAAATCCGGTATTAATAAAGACAACTCTATTTTTTACAGCTCTAATACACTCTTTTAAGTTAACTGTAGTTCTTCTCTCCTCATCCATAATTCCAATTTTAATGGTATATTTTTTTAGTTCTAAAACATTTTCAACTTTTTCAAAAATTAAATCAGTAAAAGCAACTTCATCGGGGCCATGCATTTTAGGTTTTACAATATAAACAGAATTTGTTCTTGAATTTCCTTTGCTTTTAAAATCATGAATTGCTGCTGCAGTTGTTATAAAAGCATCCATTATACCTTCCGGAATTTCTGATCCATCACTTAATAAAATAGAAGGGTTAGTCATCAAATGTCCTACATTTCGATTAAGCATTAAAGCTCTTCCATGTAATTTAATTTTATTTCCATCAGGAGAAATATATTCTCGATCATGATTTAGTTTTCTCGTGAGTTTTTTTCCCTTTTTTTCTCCTTTATATTGTAGGTCACCTTTCATTAATCCTAGCCAATTTTTATATCCTTGCACTTTGTCTTTAGCATCTACAGCAGCAACAGAATCTTCATGATCCATAATTGTGGTTATAGCCGATTCTAAAAATACATCATGTATTGCAGCTTTATCTTGATTACCATCGGGGTTAAAAACTTCGAGCGTACCATCGGGGTCAAAAGTAATATCTATATGAAGATTATTATTTACAAACAGAAGTGAAGATAAATCATTTAATTTTTTTGTGTAACCAACAAATTGTTTAGGATTTTTTAGTTTTAAGTTTAAATGATTATTTTCAACTTTTGGGATTCCTGTAATATTTTTCCAGCTACCTTTTTGCAGCGGAACATAAATATCTAAAATATTACGAGCATATTTAATTACTTTTTCTCCTCTTATATGGTTGTATTTTTTTCCACGTTCTGCACCATTTGAATCTGAAATTACATCCGTTCCATATAAAGCATTATATAAACTTCCCCACCTAGCATTAGCAGCGTTTAAAGAATACCTTGCGTTCATTACTGGAACTACTAGCTGCGGACCTGTAATTGAAGAAATTTCACTATCCACATTCTTAGTTTCAATTTGAAATTTTTCCCCTTCTTTTTTTAAATAACCAATCTCTATCAAAAAATTTGAATATTCTTTAATATCAATTTTTTTTCCTTTTTTATCTCTGTGCCAAATATCAATTTTTTTTTGTAAATTCTCTCTAAATTCAAGAAGTTTTTTATTTTTTGGGGCAAGCTCGTGTGCGGATTTATCTAAACCACTCCAAAAATTTTCTTTAGTTACATTGGTACCTGGCAAAAGTTCATTATTAACAAAATCTAATAATTCGGAAGCAATTGACAGCTGTCCTTGTGAAATAAATTTTTTTGCCATATTTCTGTATATTATATATATAAAGGTAAGATGAAAAGTTATTTAGAGTTTGAAAGTGATATTAAAGTTTTAGAAGAACAGCTTGATAAATTAAAAGACCCATTTAATAATGAAGGTTTAGCTGAAGTTAATACAGAAAAAATTTATCAAATTCAAAATGAATTAGATCAAAAACTTAAAGAAGTTTATTCAAATCTTAGCCGTTGGCAAAGAACTTTGCTTGCAAGACACGAGGAAAGACCTAGGGCAAAATTTTTTATAAATAATTTATTTTCTAATTTTATAAATCTATCTGGGGATAGACAATTTGCCGATGACAAAGCGGTATTAGTGGGTTTTGGAGTGTTTGAAGATCAATCTGTTTTAGTTATAGGACAAGAAAAAGGTGATGATTTGGACAGTAGAATTGAAAGAAATTTTGGAATGATGCGTCCAGAAGGTTATCGAAAATGTATTAGATTAATGCAGCTTGCGGATAAATTTAACATTCCAATAATATCATTCATTGATACACCCGGTGCTTATCCCGGGATTGGAGCTGAGGAAAGAGGGCAGGCAGAAGCAATAGCAAGATCTATAGAATGTTCTATGTCTTTAAAGGTTCCAAATATTGCAATAATTATTGGTGAGGGAGGATCGGGAGGAGCAATTGCGTTAGCTTCATCCAATAAAATAATAATGTTTGAAAATGCAATTTATTCTGTAATTTCACCCGAAGGATGTGCATCTATATTGTGGAGAGATCCAAAAAAAACATTAGAGGCAGCTGATGCTATGAAGCTTTCAGCGCAGGATTTACTGGACCAAAAAATTATAGATGAAATTATTAAGGAACCACTTGGAGGCGCTCATAGAGATAAGAATGCATTACTTAATGAAATCAAAAAGTCTATCAGGAAAAATTTGAAAGAATTATCTGAATTAAGCAGAGAGGATATTTTAGATCATCGAAAGCAAAAATTTCTTTTTATTGGAAGGAAGAAAGGTTTAATAAAAGATATTAATAGTAAAGATAAAATGACCATTGAGGAAAACATTTTTTCAAATATAAAACAAAAAATTAATAAAAATAAAATAGTTATACCAATTGCAGTAGCACTAGCTGTTTTAATTTCATTAATACTACTGTATTTATAATGCTCCGCAACAATGTTTAAATTTTTTATCTGTAACAGGACATCTTTCATTTCTAGATATT
>QCSA01000018.1 GCA_003211695.1 Pelagibacteraceae bacterium AG-464-P07
AGTAAAATAATCCAACAAACTATCCCCAATGCTCATGCCTTCAATCTGAAAGTCTCGGATATCATCCGCCTGGGATGGGGTTTGGAGGGTGAAGATCAAAATCAGTATTGCTAAAAGCTTTTTCATGCAAAAATTCTACTATAAATCCCTTGTCACAACCATGACACAACGCGATATAACTTTTGATCATTTTGTTGAATTATTTAATGACGAATGTTCGTTTTCAAAGGATTTTTGATAGAGCATCGGTTTTCTAAACCGAGGGTCACAAGTTCGAATCTTGTAGGGCGCGCTAATTCTAGAGCATACACTCAGAGTTTGTCACTCTCCTGTCACACTGAGAAAAGAAATTAGACCACAAGGCACGGGATTATGAGGGCTGTGCGTGATTAGTTATAAGCTATATTATCTAACCAATATATATATTCTTTTGAATCTATAGAAACATTAAAATCATCTTCCCAGTTATTTTCTTTTTCTGTTTTTTCATCCCAATCAGTACACCAAACTCTTATAGATCCGCTTTCAATCAATAAATCTATAACATAACCTTTGCTGTCACTATCTTTTCCCCAAGACATTTCATATCGTTCTTCTTTTGCATTGTTCAAAATTTTTTTAATTTTTTCAGCAGTTTTGTCTCTTTCTTTTAAACATGCTTCAAGGTTATTTGGATATAACTTGATTCCACTTATAGCAACAATTCTCATTTTTTTATCTTTTTTCTTCCAATTAACAGTTATACTTTCGTATGTAGAAAATTTAATTTTGCTTAAAGATTGTGGAATTTCATATCCTTTATAATCATCACTACTTGGATAAATAGCTACATAAAAATTATTCATCTCATCAAGATCAAAATACTCCAATAAACTATCTCCTAAGCTCATTCCTTCTATTTCAAAGTCTCGGATATCATCAGCCCAGGATGGGGCTTGGAGAGTGAAGAGAATAAGAAACAGGCATGTATAATATCTTTTCATTTTTTCTTTCTAAAATCCCAAGGAAATTCAAATTCCATAGCCCATAGTCCAAACGAATTTTGTTTTGCATAATTTTCATCTTCTATAAATTTATCTGAAAAATACCTGTAAGCAAAAGCATATCCATTCTTTACCATATAACTTGATAAGCTTTGTCCATTGACAAAACATTCTGCCAAAATTCTGTTGTATTTATCTAATTCTTTTTCTCTTTCACAGGTAACAATTTCATTTCCTATTTTTTCTTTAAGTACTATTGTTGCTAAATTTCCACAAAAAATTTCTATGTTATCTAAAGTACATATTTGTTTTGGTTCTGGAGTATCAATTCCTGCAAAACGAATTTTGTCGCCATTTAATTTAATTGTGTCCCCATCAATTATTCTTAAATCATATGCAAAACTTACATTGCAAATAATAGAAAGTAGAAAAATAAAAGATAGTAGAAATTTCATTTCATGTTTTAAGACATTCTTTTTCACTAGCATCTATTATATCATCAAAGTCATTGTCTATTAAATCATAGCAAGAAGTTCCGGATTCAATTGACTCGGGAAAAGGGTCTTTTTGTAAATAACTATCAGGAATCGAATTCCACATTTTTTCAAAAAATAAAAACAATTGATCACCAAGCTCTGGGGAGTTGTTAATTAAAATTGTATTTTCATCATTTTTTTTCTCTCCAGCTAAAGTCCAATTCATAGAACCTACAATAATATGTCTTTTATCAATTACAGCAGCCTTCATATGCATCTTGCCGCCCCAAGATTCAACTTTAACATCGATGCCATTTTCACGAAGGTAATTGTGTTTACTGTATCCATTTGTTGCTGCTGTCGCATCTAATATTACACGAACTTTTACTCCACGTTCTTTGGCATCAACCAAAGCTTTTGAAATTTTATTATGAGTTAAAAAAAATATTGAAACATTAATGGTTTCTTTTGCTTCTTTTATTAATGGAAGTATTCCTTTGGTAACCGCATACCCTTGTGGCGAAAAAAATAGTGAAACTTCAGTCTCATCAAGAATAATTGAAATATCTTTTTTTTTTAATTTTTTTTTTGTTTTATGATAATTGCCATCTACGAACATTTGTTCAAATTCTACTGTGTAGTAGTTGGCTAAAAACGGAGAATCTATATAGGCTACAATATTGGCGTTATATCCACCAATGCCTGTATCACTAATATTCGCTGAACCTGTCCAAACATATCTTCCATCCACAATAAAAAATTTATTATGCATAATATCTCCGTTAAAAATTATTTCTTCTTTACTTGCATAGCCTTTTCCTTCAAAGCACTGCAGTGGCCCTTTGGTATTAACTGGCCTTTCGCATTGTTGAGATTCATTATAAATTCTTCCCTCGTAATATTCGGCTCTTTTGATATCGACCTTATGATCATCACGAACATTTTTAAGATTTTCAGCAATAAGATGAGTATCGGTATAGTAACTTTTTCCTTCCAGAGTTTTATCTGTAATACCTCTTACTATTACACCTCTTTTTTCAGCTTTAATTAAAGCTTGTAAAATTTCGTTCTGTCCACGTAACCCGTAAATGGCAAAATCGATCGTTTTATTTGCGCTGTTAATTAATTCCAATAAGCTAGTGCATATTTCAACATTACAATCTTTGCTGGGACCGCTATTATTGCTGGGGCTATTAGTGATTAATTTTATTGTGTCTTTAGCTTGTGATAAACCTGTAATAAAAAAAAATAAAAAACTTAATATAATTAGTTTTTTATGGTTTCCAACATTCAGTTTCATGATCATTTAAGAAAACCACACATAAGAGAATTTCATCATTTTTTTTAAGAGTGAATGTTTTTTGTTTTTGAGAGGAAGTTTCTTTTGTTATCTTATAACCCTGTTTAAGATTTTCATTTAAGCTGTTATAACTAATGTCAGCTGCAAAAGCATTGCTGCTAAGCAACAAAAGTAAACACAGATATATAAATAATTTTTTCATTTCAAACATTTAATATCCTCTTTCAAATTCATACTTGATTGGCGTAAAGTATAAAAAGACTAATATTGCTCCAGATACAGCCCAGCTCAAAGAACCAAATAAACTATCGTAAGGTCCGTAAACGAACGATCCTTGAGCTATATATGTCAGTGACGTAATAACAAATAAAACCAAATACATCGCTTTTCCAATACCTTTAAATTTATAGAGCAAAAATAAATTAACCAAATGCGCCAATAGAATAATAACGGCGATTATGCCTGCAACAATCATATATGTATCAGAGAAACCTAGAACTAATTGCTCGTTCATATAAGCAACTTCTTCTGATTCAATAAAGATAGCAATAAAACACAATACAAATAATGCTAAATCTATAAGAATAAATCTTTTAAATATTTTTTCCATTAACAATAATATAGGAATTATTTAGAAACTTTTCTTGTCCAATCTTAAGATTTATTTTGGACAAAAAAATTAAATTTTTTTTTCTAGCAAGTAGGTTTAACGTTAGGATCTAATTGCCATTCCCATTCAACATTGTCTATGCCTTGATAGCTAAACAATTCGTCCCACAAAAGTTGTAAAGATTTGGCCGCTTTTGGACTAGTTTCGCAACTATAATTGTGGTTAAGAAATAAAACTTTAACTTTTAAATTTTCTAGTTGTTCTTTATTTAATTTTGTTGCTTCTAAATAATCCCTAGTAGTTTTATTTTTTAAAAGTCCATCAAATGTTCCACAATATCTTTTTTCCTCAGTTATCAATATTTTTAGTTTACAATAACCAGTTTTATGTGAAAGATTAATTTTATCTGAAATTTGAACTAAATCCGATGCAATGATTAATTCTCTTTCCGGGTATTTGTTAGTAAAGTCAAAACTAGAAGTTCTTAATACCTCAATCATAGTCTCGTAAATATAGCTACCTTTAGGATCTACATGTCTAATAGGAAAAAATCTTAATTTATTTACTTCTTTTTTATATTCGTCTATATAGTCTTTTATTTCTTGCTCAGTAAATTCTACGCCATTTGATATATGTATATTGATAACTTGTAGTGCAAGTTTTTCCGCTAAAGTATCGTAAGTCTCATTTTCTTCTCCGATTAATGCAAAATCACCTGTGGCAAGTGCCAACTTTATTTTAAATTCATTAAAATATTTTTGTATTCTTTTTTTTCCTTCACAAACTCTGTTTGTTCCTTCTAAAGTTTCCTTAAATTTTCCTATCCCAGTTTTCATCCGACAAGTTGCAAAAAATGCTTTTTGCTCTGATGCAGATTTGTGATCAATTCTTACAAAAGAAACTTTGTGATAGGGCTTAGTATCTTCAATTAAACTAATTCCTAAGGCAGAATCTATTATAGAATCTGTTTGAAATTTTTGTAGTTTTGTTGTGAAATCAACTATAATAAGTTTGTGACCAAGTCGTCCTTCTAACGGACAGAAGGTTTTTTTTTCATCTATGTCTTTTGGCGCGCATTCTGGATACCCTTTTGGAATTGTTAGAGATAGTGACGGTTTAGTAAATAGGCAAATTAAAAAAAAAACATAAAAAAAGTAAAATAAATATTTACGAAAATGCATAAGTTTTTCTAAGTTCTATGATCTTTTGGTCGGTTTCTTCCTTTAATTGATTTAGCCCTTTTTCATATTGATTTTGTTCATCTGTTAATCGTTTTTGCACATCAGCTATTTCATCTTGGATAGTAGATCCTTCGTAGTAATAAGCTTTACTATTTTTAAATACTGCTTCTGGTTTTTTAACTCCTTCAGTAAAAGTAAATGGTATATCCCAATATGCAGGACGAACCCCATCCGTTCTTATTCCTTCATTAAATCTTCTATACTCTTCACAGATATGATTAACATCTCTCTCACGTTCATGAATATAATTATTATAACCATCAAATACATGGGTTACTAGATTTGAAGAATTTACCAATTCCTTTAACTCTTTGTCATGAAGCTCTTTTAATTTATTACCACCTTGAATATGTTCTTGATTAAAAATCTTTTGTGTATTGTTTGCTAAGTTTTCGTCAGTTCTAGTTATTTTTTCACTAGCCTCACTCATTTTTTTTGCTGCTGAACCAAAACCAGGAAAAACATCATTATAAAAGTATGCATCAATAAGGGAAATTATTGCAAAAGTTATTCCAATGAAAGTTAAAACAAGTGATAATAAACCCCATTGAACTTCCCAAAAATAAAGTGGATTTAACCCATATTCTTGTGAAACGGTAAGTTCAACAATTGATTGTGGTCCTGCATCTTTGTTTAGGGCTATCGCTCTAAATGCACCTAAACAAATATTGATATAAAAAATAAAAATTCCATATAAAGTCATAGCTAAAATTAACAAATTCTTTTTTAAACTTCGTTGATAATTCAACGCACCTTTTAAAATGAAATAACCAACAAGAGCAGAAAGTAGAACGTTTAAAGCGGCAACTGCCATAGAATAAGCATAACCTTCTTGTTCCCCAATAGCCTCAGCCAGCAACTGCATGTTTGCGAACGACTCTATAACAAATAATCCAATAATAATTCCTATTTGAAAAATTATAAGTTGAAAAGTTAAACTTTTTGGCTGACGATTAAAACCGTTTAGTTTCTTAAATGTTTCAACGTCTTTCTCTTCATGGTCATAAGTTAATCTTTGAGTTTGAAATTCAGATTTTGCTTGTTCAAGAATTTCATCTATCTTATTTCTGACTTTTTGAATATAATAATGTGTTTCTTTAATTATAATTCTGATTTCATCAATTCTATTAGTAATTGGAGCAAGATAACGATTTGCTCTCTCAATATTTATGTCTACATGATCTCTAATTCGGTCTACGCCTTCAGCTTCGACCTGTGATCTTTCTTTAGCGGAAGCAGATGGTCTCTTGAACTGACCATCCTCTTCAGCTTTAGCTTTTAAATTTATATCTTTTTCGATTTGTTGTCGATCAAGCTTTGTAAACTCAAAAGTTTTCATTGTTCATCCCCCCACATCAAGTTAACAAGATATAAAACTTTATTCAATGTCATTAAAAATCACCTATTTTGGGAAATAAGTATTATAAAAAATACCAAGACAAAAGTTGAAAGGTAAGAAATAACTATATCTTTGTTTAATATTCTTAACCTATCTTCTCTTTCAACAATTTTTTTATTTTGCTCTCTTCGTTGATAATAAAGTATAAGAACAGAAGTAATTATCAATACTGTGAGTACATGATATGACTCTAGTGCTGCAAAGTGGTTATGTGTTCCATGTAATACAACCGGAACCATTAAAGCCAGCACGATGTATAATCTTCTTTTAAAAGGATCCCATTGATTAAAAAGATTCATACTTACTAAAGATCCCATAATTATACCTAGTCCAAGGTGTCCAAATGCTGGTCCAATTCTTATTAAAACCATATCCCACAATTCGTTATAATTGGTTATAACACCAACTGCATAGCGAGCTTCGCTAAAAACCCATCCAATATTTTCATAGCCTGCATAACCTAATCCTAACGCGCCACCATAAATAATAGGATCTATGGGTTCATCCATTTCTGTTAATCGGGCACAAAAGTAAACTAAAAAAATAAACTTTAACGATTCTTCTAAATAGGCGGCTCTGAAAAAATTTCGATAAGCACCCCAAGATTCAGGATCTATACCTACAATTGGTCCTATAACATCTTCTACAATTATTATGAAAAACCTCAGTGGGTAAACTAATCCGACGCCAAGAAAAAATGTTCCTATAATAAACTTTGGTGGTTCTTTGAATCGATCCACATAGTAAACTATACCCAATAGAAGAACGACTGGAAGTGCGGTAGCCAAATATATTAATGTTAATTGCATTTTTTATCTTCTTTTTTTTATCGATATTAATTATCCTCCTTTAATTTATTTGTGTCCACATTTTTGTAGCTAAGGATTCCAATGATTATGATCATGAACGAAATAACCACTATTGATTGAGCATGATCGGATAGAAAATCTCTTACTTCTTGAAATCTTATTAAACGAATAGGCTGAAAAATATGATAATTTATACTGTCAAAACCGCTTCCTAAGATTTCAGACAAACCTTTAAATAAAAATCTTGCTTCATGTAATAAGCTAGTAAAGATTATTTTTATAGCTGTAGATGATTTAAATAGTATTGTTACTATGAGTTTTATCATCTAAAACTTTTTCCCTTCATCATTTACTCGTGGAAGCTCGTTGTAATATATTACTTTGCAAGGATACTTTTTTGAATCAGAAGCTCTGCTGTAACTCATCTCTCCTGTATCTCTGTTTAGATAAATATAAGCAGGGTATGTTATGTAGCTCCTGCTCGTTATCCAAGTTTCTCCGTATTTTGTTATTGTATAAGAATCTAGAAATTTTTTAGTTCGAATATTATAATTGCTTTTAATATAGTGCCCGCTTAACTGCAGATATTTAGCTCCACACTTTAAATACGTATAAGCGTCGTCAGCCTTAGCTGCTGTTCCGCTAGAACTCAAAACCATAATTATTAATAAAAATTTGCTGTATGTAATTGTGATTCTAATAATATTTGCTATAAATTTTTTCATTTTAAATTCCTTTTCTCCCCTGAATAATCAGGGGAGATTTACTTAATTACTCTTCCTGTTCCTTTCCTACGCTAAGCATTGCTGCCCCGATTAAACCGAAAGCCATTGGAGTAAACTGTGACAAAGGTCCTAAAAACGCTGTAATATTAGTCCCTCCCCAAGATAAAGCGAAATCCAAAATTCCTACTGCAATTAACAATCCGCCAAAAGTTTGTACAACTGCATTTCCGCTTTTTACTTCTTGAACTTTTACTTTCTTCATTTTTTTCTCCTTTTTTTGTTTGTTAATCATGATTTCAATTTAAGGATTAATGAAAAAAAATCTTGTCCACTTATATTTTGAAATTTGGACAATTGGCTTTAAATAAGGATATTTTTTATCCAAAAAATCAGCTTATTTTGGATGGGGAATGAGATTAAAAAACTTATTTATATTTATAGAAAGAAAATTTGGAAGTTTGTTAATATATATATTGAGCCGCCCCACATCCTCATTCTTCTGTTAAAAAGATATGCGCGTTTTTGATTTGTAGTTACGAATCTACTTAAAAATATAGTCATAAATATTGGAATTGAACAAAACAAATAAGACAAAAGTATAAATTTATCTAAACTAGTTAGAATATTTAGTTTAGGAATTTCATCTTGAAAAACAAAATTGTACGCAATTAAGGCAAGCAGAGATACAATTGACGTAGTTAATCTTTCCTCTATACGATGTGCTGGTATCCACAATACAGACCAAGCAATCAACAATATTAAAAAAACAGGAATAATAATTTTGTATAGATAATATTTATGGTGTCTTTTAACTGTGAGTATAATATCAAGATTATCAGTTTTATAATTAATTAGATTTTCTGGATTTATTGCTGAGTAAATATTCTCGTTCTTATAAAAATTGGTTACCTCATAATCTATAATTTTCCATTCTTTTAAATAATTTTGTTCTTTATATCTTTCTGCAGATAAAAATGTATTTTTATCTGGAGTCAATAAATAAAGATATGGTTTGCTCTCAATCTCTGGCTCTAGATTAATATCACCAAAAGTCTCAACTCGTATTAATAATTTTTGCGTATCAAAAGGAAATTTCTCAAAATCAAAATCAGATCTTATGCTTGATTTACCGTTTATTTGATAAGTGCTTTCAACATCTTTAGTTATTTTGCTTACACTAAAATATTGTACTTCATATATTTCATCCTGATTTTTATTAAATTGTAATAACTCAATTGTATCTTGAGGATTTTGTATATCTTCATAAGTAGAATCTTTGAAAGAACAGGTAATGTTTGTTCCAATAATTTTTCCTTCATCTGCCCAATCATTACGTTTATAAATACTCCAATAAATGTAATCCAACTCAAAAAAACCTTCCATAGTGTTAATTTCAATTATTGAATTAATATTAAAATCAATATTAAAATTTAGCAGCTCGTATTCTTTTGGTTCAATTGTAATTTGTTCAGATATTCCAAATATTTCCAGATTGGTTTTTGTTGGACTTTTTTGAAGTTTTATAATTTCATTATCATTAACCTCTGATAGGTTGATTCCATTTATAGATTTTATAATACTCCCAGAAGGGATTTTATTTTCAAGAAAAGATAATCTTATAATCGGATAATCATTTTCATTTCTTTTAATAGCCAGAATCTTTTGATTTTTTTTCCACTCATAATCAAAAAAAAGACCTATGTCATTTCTTTTTGCATGCCCATCAGATTCTGCATCTTTTGCAATTATAGCTTTTTCAAAATCTTTGCACTCGTCTGCTTTTGATTGTAAAGGGTAACTTTCTATAAATAAAAAAGTAACAAAAAATATCAGTATGCTCTTTTTAAGCATTAAATATTATATCAATTACCCTTGTTTTAAAAAGATATATAATAAGTAGATTTTGTAGACTTTTTGGTTTAAAATTTTTTTATTCAATGGCTAAGATTAGAAAAACAGCATCAATTGAAAAAGGTATAGAAGAAGTTGTTAAAATCCTTAGCGAAGAAGAGATTCAACAAGCCATAGGAAAAAGTATATCTTATTTAAGAAAATGTAGTGATCCTGACCAACCACAGCAAATAGATCATAATGACTCCTTTAAACTGGATAAAGCTTGTATTGAAAAAGATAAGGCCCCGCCTTTACTGACAGCGCATGAATATATGATTTCTCAAGAATTTGAGAAATTAGATCCAGATAAAACTAAAAATATTAATGATATGTTGGTTAAATTCACCATTCTTCATGGAAAATTAGCAGAGCTAATAACAAAAGCACATGATCCTGAAAGTGATAAAGGACCTGAAATTTCTCCTTTAGAACAAAAAGAAATAAACGAAGCAATTACTGCATTAGAAAATAAAATTTTGAAGCTAAAAAAAGCGGTAGATATAAAAAAAAGTTAACTTATTTTTTCAAACTTATCCCACTCACCATCTTGATCGTAATCGAAAGCCGTTACATCTGCTTTACCATCCTCATCACGATCCATCATCATTATATCTGGATTACCATCCAGGTCTTCATCAAAATATAAAATTTCCCAAACCCTATTTTCATTATCATCTATCAAAATAGCTTCTATGATACCATCTTCATCATCATCGATAAAGGCTGTATCAATTTCTCCATTATTATTTGTATCAACATACCAAGTATCATCGGTTCCATTATTATTTGCATCTTGACTAAAAGCATCAGGATAAGTTTTTTTTATACCTTCGGTAGAGTCAGATGTTTTTGTCTTTTCAGATTTTTTTGTTATATAGGATGGTTTTTTTTTCTTTTTTATATATTGAATTCCTTGCTCTTCTTCCTCTTGTTGTAATATAAACTCATTTACTTCATCAACCGCCACAGAAAAATTTATTAGTTGACCCGTATGTGTAAAAGAATTAACCCCTACTAATAAACCTTTTTCACTAAATAAAGGACCTCCTGAATTTCCTGGATTTGTAGGAACTTCATGCTGTATTACATTAGCATTGTGCCGGCTATCTTGATATTCCCATCTGTAATTCTGCCTTTTTTGACTTACCATTCCTGAATTAAATGACCATGTCTCACCTTTGGGATGACCAATTGCATAAACTGTAGAACCAATGCTTATATCTGTAGTTTTTCCAAATACAATATTTTTTATATTTTTTGGAATACCTTGAACTTCAATTAAAGCAAGATCTTTTCTTTTGCTTTTTTTAATAATTTTACCTACATAACTTGGTTGAAATAACAAACGCCTTTCATCCATGTTCTCCAGGTCTTCTGGCTTGAACCAAACATCAACCGTTGTAGCTTTTTCGATTACATGCCAGTTTGTAAGGATCCAACCTTTTTTGCCATCTATTATCGAGCCACTTCCCATAGAATTGCCTTTTTCATTGCCAATGTAAACTACGCTACTTGCATTTTTTTTATAAATGTCACCAATAGAAGTACCCCTGTATTTATTTCTTTTTCCTTTTCTAAATATTTTCCTTGATGTTTGATTGGTATAATTTTCAATGGATGCATATTTTTTATTCATTGACTTAATCTTTTTTTAGATTAAGCATCTCATTGATATTAATTTTTATACTTTCCTTGCTAGTTCCTTTATCAAAATTAACTCTGTTATCTTTAATACTTTCATCATAAGCATAAGATGGGAAAATAAGAAAAAATGAAATAATTAATAAAAGTATAAATCGCATAATTTAATTTCTCGCTGTAAAAATAAACTCTCCTTCGCTATGCTCTATTTCATTTATATAATTATATTGCGGAT
>QCSA01000019.1 GCA_003211695.1 Pelagibacteraceae bacterium AG-464-P07
AAATTATCAAATTACATAATCAGTGTGCCAAAACTGTGCCCGTAGACTTTGCAACAAAAAACTGCGAAAATTGTGCCATGGGATTTATGAAAAAGCTTTTAGGGATCTTGGTTTTGGGTTTGTTATTATCACCAAGTTGTTTTGCAGATTCAAAATTCGATAAAGACTTAAAAAAAGTTTCAAAAGATAATGGTTTTGTTGATAGTAATGGAGAAACTTATCCTAGTGAACAAATTACTGATAAAAAAAATATTATTATAATCATTTATAATCATGGTTCTGATATTGACCAAAAGATTGATAAGTGTTTAAGCCCATGGAATAAAGTTCCTCCAGTTATACGTGACTTGCATAATAAAAAAATAAAAAATTTTAATATAAAAATTTACCGTTTTTGCACAGGTGCAAAAGGGTGGTCACAAAACGAACAAACTAAAATGTGGAAAGCTCATGAAAAATCTGGAAAACTAGATATAGAATTAAATGACAAAGATGGAACTTCATTAATTAATAAACAGAAACAAAATCAAAGACGAAGAGTTATTAAGGAAAAAGTTGATAGATTTATAGAAGAAGGATTTGAAAATATTGTTCTTGCAGGTCACTCATCTGGCGGCTGGCAATCAATTAAAATAAAAGCGAAATTTCCTGAGCTAGTAAAAGGTGTTATAGGCCTTCAACCAGGTGCTGGTGGTACAGTTAAAAATAGAAAAGATTGGCCTTGGTGGGAAGACGTAAGAAATTATGGTTTTGCTGAAGATTTATCTCAACTAAATGCAATTATTGTGACACATGATAAAGATCATTACAATTCTCCAAAAGATTATTCATTATTTTCAAATTTAAATTCTGTTAAATTTGTAAATATAACTCAAACAGGTTGTAAAAAGAAAAAAACACTTGCCGGTTACCATGGAATAGCATTGACTAAATGTTTTGCTGAACATGAAGCAAATGATAAAAATATAATTCAATATTTAGAAGAATTATTTTGAAAAAGCTTTTATATAACTAATAACAATCTTAACACTTAAGGAGAAAAATAATGGAAAAATACAGCGGACGTTGTAGATGTGAAAAAATAACTTTCAAAATAACTGGCGAACCCACTTGGAAGGTTAATTGTAATTGCAAATGGTGCCAAACAACAAGTGGAAGCGCGTTTAGATCATTTGTACTGTTCAACGAAGATGATATTACGTTTCTTGGTGATCGTCCCGCTTCTTATGAAGATACAAAAACTGAACACGGCAGACCAATGTTAAACCAATTTTGTTCTACCTGCGGCACCCAAATTGGGATTAAAGTTCCTAGTATGGTAGGTTCTCTACACATCTCTATTGGCACAATAGACCAGCGTAAAAACATAAACATCACTGATAATATTTGGGGACAAGAGGCTCTTCAATTTATCTCTTTTTCAAAAGATGCTGATGTTTATAAGCAAGGTTATTACAATGGTACAGGAGAAAAAATGGAGATAGAGATATGATACAAATTTTTGACATTACATCAAAGTTTTAATAATAATTGAACTTAATGAAAAAACTTTTAGGGATCTTGGTTCTGGGTTTTTTGTGGTGTAATTTAAGTTATGCAGAAATATCCAGCGTAATAAAAAAAAATTTCACAAAATCATGTATAGCTAGCGCAATACAAAGTGGAGCACCAAAAGATTTGGCAAAAAAATACTGCGCTTGTATGATTAATTATATCAATGATAACATGACTACAGCTGAATATTTAGAACTGGAAAGAAAAGAAATAGAACAACCAGGTTCATTTATAAAAAACTCAATTATAATATCTGCGGAGCCTTATTGTTTAGATAAAATTGGTTAAAGGGGCGTTCTGTAAATAGCAAAATTCATCTCGGATTGCACTCACAGTGCACTCAAAAAAACTTTTGTAGTTAGCTGAAAATAAAAAAGTGTTGGTACGATTGGTTGCGGGGGTAGGATTTGAACCTACGACCTTCAGGTTATGAGCCTGACGAGCTACCAGACTGCTCCACCCCGCGATAAAATTAAATTCTATTCATCAATTTCCGGATTTTTTTTGCCCTTTTAATATTTTCTTGCTTAATTCTTTTTTTCTTTTCCGAGGGTTTTTCGTAAGTATTTTTTAATTTTATAATTTTGAAGAAACCGTCTCTTTGAAGCTTTCTTTTTAAGATTCTCAAAGCTTGTTCAACATTATTATCTTTAACTTCTATTTTAATAACTACCTCCAAAAGTTGATTTCATTAACACTTTTAATTTTTTTTGTCCACAAAAATTCCTTAAGTGTATCACTACAAAATTTTATAGTGTTCCAAGCGAATTTACTGCCTATTGTGATTTCAACTAGATTTCTTTTTTTCTTTTTCAATTTTTTTTTCTTCTTTTTTAATTCTTCTTTTTGCTTTCTCCAAAGTATTTTCTAAATCAAGTTGTGAACAAAGGTTTATAGCAATAGGATCTTTTGGAGACAAATTGTTAAAATTCCAATAAGTTCTTTTTTTTATAGATACAATTGTGTTTTTGGTTGTTCCAATCAATCTAGCAATTTGTGCATCTAATAATTCTGGATAGTTTTTAAGTAACCACAGAACCGCATCAGGTCTATCCTGTCTTTTCGAAAGAGGAGTATATTTAGGTTTTTTCCTCTCCTTCGTTGATATATTGATTTCTTTTTTTAGAAGTTGCAATGATCTGCGTACATCTTTTGATGAACGTTCAATTTCTTCTTTAGTGAGTTGACCGGCTATAATAGGATTATAAGCTTTAATTCCTTTGGCTACTTCTCCATCAGCAATACCTTGAATTTCCACTTCATGCAAATTACAAAAATCTGCAATTTGTTTAAATGATAACGAAGTATTTTCAACCAACCATACAGCTGTAGCTTTTGGCATTAATGGAATGTCATTCATTGAAAAATGATTTAAAATTTTGAAATTTTTTATTGAATTTACTTACTCTACCTTTATCCAGAACTTTTTGTTTTCCGCCAATCCATGCAGAGTGAGATTTTGGATCTATGTCTAATTTAAGTATATCTCCTTCTTTACCCCAAGTTGATCTGGTTTCGAACTGACTTCCATCAGTCATTTCAACTTTAATCTTGTGATAATTAGGATGTATTTTATTTTTCATAATTTTATTGAGCTTTATAGCAAAAGATTTGAATTAAATAAATGAAACTTACAGTTTTAACTCTTAATTAAATTGACTAAATCCTTATTTATGAAGGAATTTGTAGCTAGTATATTTCTTTTTTTTATATAGTCTGAATTTCCAGAATAGTCAGTTATGAAACCACCAGCTTCTTTTACAATTATTATTCCAGCTGCAATATCCCAGTAATTTAAATTTCTTTGAAAAAAACCATCAGCTCTTCCAGCGGCTACATAAGCAATGTCAAGTGCCGCACTTCCCATTTTTCTTAAAGGTGAAGGTAAAAATCTTGAAATTTTTCTATATTCATCCAAACCTAATTCTCTTTCATTAGATTTAAAAGTGGGTCCTCCTGTAAATATCATGCAGTCTTTTAATTTTTTTCTACTAGATACTCTTATTCTTTGATTATTTATATAAGCTCCCTTTTCTTTTTCTGCTAAAAACATTTCATTTTTTATGGGATCATAAATTACACCGCATATTATTTCATTTTTTTTTTCTAAAGCTACAGATATTGCAAAATGTGGAATACCGTGTAAAAAATTTAATGTTCCATCGATAGGATCAATTATCCACTTATATTCAGAATTTTCAGATTTAATTTCTCCTATTTCTTCACTAAGAATGGAATAATTTGGCCTTGATTTTTTTAATTCTCTTATTAAAGTTTTTTCAACTTTTTTGTCCGCACTGGACACAAAATCTGAAGGTCCTTTAACTGAAACTTGTAATTTTTCAATTTCTCCAAAATCTCTGATTAATATCTTTGAAGCTTTTTCGCATGCCAACATTATTACATTTATGTTTGCAGAAATTATTTTCATTATTTTATTTTCTTAATGTATTCTAAGTTTCTACTATCAACAATAATCTTATCGCCACTTTCTATAAAAGGAGGTACTAAAATTTTAATGTTATTGTTAATGATTGCGGATTTATAGGATGAAGAAACAGTCTGCCCTTTTAAAGCTGCATCAGTATTAATGACTTTGCATTCTATTGAAATGGGCAATTCAACAGATAAAGGGTTGTTTTCAAAAAAATTAATTGTTACTTCTAAATTTTCTTTAAGGAGTTTTACTTTTTCTCCAATCTTTTTTTTATTAACTGCTATCTGTTCAAAAGTTGTCTGATCCATAAAATGACAATCATTATCGTCTTCAAAAAGAAAATTAAATTTTTTTTCTTCCAATACTACTCTTTCCACATTATCACTAGATCGAAATCTTTCATTACGTTTAGTATCTTGGTTTACACTTCTTAATTCTACTTGATTAAAAGCACCACCTTTACCAGGTTTTACATGTTGAGTTTTTATGACTTCCCACAAATCATTACTATATCCTATTATCATTCCGGGTTTAATTTCATTTCCCAATATTTTCATTTTTTTATTTAAATTTCCTTATTGCTGAAACAGGATCTAATTTTTTATTGTTCCAAACATAGCTAGAGCAAGCGATGAAATTTGCCCCATTTGATAAAATTTTTTTATAATTAGAACCATTAATTCCACCAATTGCAACGATCGGCATATTAATTTTTTTTTTGGCCCATTGCAATGTTGCTAAGTTGGCTTTAAAAGGTGATTTTTTTGTTGAAGATTTAAAAAATGATCCAAAGGCAATATAATTTGCTTCCCACCTTTTTGCTTTCAAGGCTAATTTTTTTGAATTGTGACATGTAATTCCAATAATTTTATTTTTTCCTAAAATTTTTCTACTTTTATTGTAATCCATATCTTTTTGACCAATGTGGCAACCATCAGCACCGATTTTTTTTGCAATTAATGGGTTATCATTAATTAAAAATTTAACATTATTTTTTTTAACTATTTTTTTTATTTTTTTAGATATTTTTAAAAGATTTTCAGTCGTTATTTTTTTAAGTCTTAATTGAAAAAACTTAACCCTCTTAGTCTTAAGTACCAGATGAAGTTCCCTATAAAATTTATTCCCCTTTATTTTTGTAGGAGATATTAAATAGATGAATTTTTTCAATTTTAATTAAGCCGATATCTGATTTTCTAAATTGATATTCCATTTGGCCATGGTAGAAAGTCCATTCATTTTGGATCTGTGATTAAAGATTTTTTGAGTATCATTGGTATCTTTAATATTTTTTGCCCAATTTTTCAAAGCAGTTTGCTGCAAAGCTCTTCCATAGGAAAAAGACATCAGAAAATTTGTGTTATTAATTTTGTTTATTTCATTTAAATTTTGAGTAGCCTCAACTTCAGTTTGTCCTCCAGATAAAAAGGCAATTCCAGGAACTTCGCTAGGAACATTTTCCTTTAGACATTTCAAGGTATTTTTCGCAATTTCAACAGAACTACTTTTTTTTTGTGAATTGCTTCCTGGTAAAATCATATTTGGTTTAAGTATGGTTCCTTTAAGATTAACTTTATGTAAGAACAATTCTTTATAACATTCTTGTAATACTTTAGAAGTTACCTTGTAGCATTTATTAATATCATGATCTCCGTCCATTAGCACTTCTGGTTCCACTATAGGAACCATTTTTGCTTCTTGTGCTAATGCAGCATATCTAGCCAGGGCGTGTGCGTTAGATTTAATGGACAATTCGGAAGGAAATTTATCAGAAATATTATATACCGCTCTCCATTTTGTGAATCTTGCTCCTAATTTGTAATATTCTACCAGTCTTTCTCTTAAATCATCTAGCCCTTCAGTAATTTTTTCTTCAGGAGAACCAGCTAGTTTTTTTGCACCAGTATCAACTTTGATTCCTGGTATCGATCCAAAGCTTTCAATTAATTCAGGAATAGTTTTTCCGGAAAAAGTTTTTTGTTTTATTGTTTCATCATAAAGGATCACTCCACCAATATAATTTTTCATTCCTTCTGAAGAAAACAATATTTCTCTAAATTTAAGTCTATTTTCAGCTGTTGATTTAACATTTACACTAGACAATCTTTTTGTCATAGTTCCAGTGCTTTCATCAGCAGCAAGTATACCTCTGCCTTTTGCTACAATTTGTTTTGCAATTTTCTCTATTTCACTCATGAATATTTTAATTAATTTCTAAAGCTTTTATACCAGGTAAATCTTTTCCTTCAAGAAGTTCTAAAAAAGCTCCACCCGCAGTTGACAAGTAAGTAAATCCGTTAGAACATTTAAATTTATTTATTGCAGCTACGGTGTCACCACCTCCAGCAATAGAAACAAGAGATTTAGTTTTAGTATTTTCAGATATTTTGTTTGCAATTTTTTTACTTCCTATAGAAAATTCATCAACTTCAAAATAACCAGCTGGTCCGTTCCATAAAATTGTTTTTGATTCATCAATTATTTTAAAAATATTTTGTATGGTTTTTTCACCAATATCTAAAATTAAATCATCATCATTGATTTGATCTAAGCTTTTTAAATCACCTTTTGAATTATAATTTTTTGATATTATCACATCTTCGGGCAATATAAGATTGCAGTTATTTTTTTTAGATTCTTGAATTATATTTTCTATCAAGTTTTCTTGATTTTTTTCAAATATAGATTGCCCAATATTGTAACCCTTATGTTTTATAAAAGTATTTGCCATGGCACCAACAATGACCATATTTTGCATTTTTTTTATAAGATTAATTAAAATACCTGATTTAGTAGAAATTTTTGAACCCCCTATGATGCAAGTTATGGGTTTTTTTGCATTGTTTGTTAACAATTTTATACTATTTACTTCTTTCAATAGCTGTCTGCCCGCAAATGAATTAATGTGTTTTGTTATTTCACAAACAGAAGCATGAACTCTATGGGAACATGGAAACGCTTCGTTTATATATATATCACCAATTTTTGAAAGTTCTCTAGCAAAAGACACTGAGTTTAATTCTTCTTCTTTATTAAATCGTATGTTTTCCAAGAGTAAGATTTTTCCATTAGGAATTTTTTTTGAATTTTGAATTGCTAATGAACCAATACTTTCATTTAAAAACACTACATCTTGATTAAGATAATTAGATAATTTTTTTACAATTGGTTTTAGAGTTAATTCAGGAACGATTTTTCCTTTGGGTCTTCCGAGATGTGCAATAATTATTATTTTTGCTTTTTTATTTATTAGAGATTTTATTGTTGGCAGAATCTTTTCAATTCGGGAATCCTCTGTTATAGCTCCATCATTTATTGGAACATTAAAATCAACTCTTAATAAAACCCTCTTTCCCTCTATATTTAGATTTTCATCTAATTGATTTATTTTAACCATAGTGCATTAAACCTTGCCGAAATAATCTGCCAAATCACACATTCTAGATGCAAAGCCCCATTCATTATCGTACCAAGCAGAAACTTTTGCCATTTTGTTTTCTATAACTTTTGTTAGCAAAAGGTCTACTATGGCAGAGTGAGAGTTATGGTTAAAATCAGAAGAAACGAATGGTTTATTATTTGTCTCCAAGATATTTTTTAGTTTCGATTTTGAAGCTTTTATAAATGAATTATTTATTCCTTCAGCAGTTAAATTTTTTGATGAAGAAAAAACAAATTCTATCAAAGATACGTTTGGAGTTGGTACTCTGATTGAGATTCCTTCAATTTTACCTTTTAGGGCGGGAATAATGTCACCAAGAGATTTTGTAGCTCCTGTTGTTGTTGGTATCATTGAATTAGATGCACTTCTTGCTCTTCTTAAATCTTTGTGTGAATTATCCAATAATCTTTGATCAGTTGTGTAAGAATGTATTGTCGTCATAAAACCTCTTTCAATTCCAAAGTCTTCATTCAACACCTGTGCTAATGGAGCGAGACAATTTGTGGTACAGGATGCGGCAGAAATTACTTGATCGCTAGACTTTAAATTTTTTTCATTAACTCCAAAAATAATATTTTTTACACCTTTGCAAGGAGCCGAAACAATAACTTTGTTTGCACCAGAATTAATATGTTGCGAGGATTTTTCTTTTGTATTAAATTTTCCTGTACATTCTAAAACAACGTTGACTTTATATTTTTTCCAATCTATTTTTGAAATTTCTGCTTCATGGATCATGTTTATTTTTTTTCCATCAATATTAATTGCTTTTTCTGAGTGATTAATTTTTGATTTTAATTTTCCGTGTATAGTATCGTTAGCTAGTAAGAAACTACTTATTTCAGCGTTACCTTTATTGTTAATAGCTACTACTTCTAAATCTTTTCTATTTTGTTCAATGATAGACCTTAGGGCCATTCTTCCAATTCTGCCAAATCCATTAATTCCAACTTTTAAAGTCATAATTATTTTTTTAACATTTTCCTAGCTAGTTTTACAATATTGTCACTAGTTAAATTAAAATGTTCATAAATTTTTTTATAAGGAGCACTTTTTCCAAAAGATTTCATTCCCAAAGAAATTCCATTTGGACCTACATATTTTTCCCAACCAAAAATACTACCAGCCTCAATTGAAATTTTCATTGATTCTTTATCTATAATTTTTTCCCTGTATTCTTTTGACTGTTTATCGAACAATTCTTGGCATGGCATTGAAACAACTTTTGAATTGATATTTATGTTTTCAAGTTTTTTTTGGGCATCTATTGCTATTTGGACTTCCGAACCAGAAGCAATAAGGGTTACCTCAGGAACAGTCTTGGCTATTATTTCATAAGCTCCAAGTCTGCTCATATTTTTTTTTGAAAATGTTTCAGTAATAAATGGAAGTTTTTGTCTTGACAATGCTATCACGCTCGGATTAGTACTACTTTTTAAGGCGACTTCCCAACATTCAAGTGTCTCAATTGTGTCTGCAGGTCTAAATACATTTAAGTTTGGTATTGCTCTTAAATGAAATAAATGTTCGATTGGTTGGTGAGTGGGTCCATCTTCACCCAACCCAATAGAATCATGTGAAAATATATAAATCACTTTTAAACCCATAAATGCTGATAATCTTAGCGAAGGTTTGCAATAGTCCAAAAAAATTAAAAAAGTTCCACCGTAAGGTATTATGCCTCCATGAAGAGCCATGCCGTTCATAATTCCAGCCATAGCATGTTCCCGTACACCATAATGAATATAATTTCCCTTAAAATTCGAAGGTTTAATAATCGTGGAGTGCTTAGTTTTCGTATTGTTTGAACCACTTAAATCAGCGGATCCGCCAATCAACTCTGGTAAATTATTTGTTACAGCTTCTAGAACAGAAGCAGAAGATTTTCTTGAAGCTAAAGTTGGTTTTGAATCAAAAAATTTTCTTTTTTCTTTCTCTATAATTTTATCAAGATTTTTTGGTAATTTTCCATTAATTAGTCTAGTAAATTCATCTTTTATTTTCTTCCCTTTTTTATTGTAAATACTGTTCCATTTTTTTTCTTGTAGATTTCCTTTTTTTCCAATTTCTCTCCATTCGTTTAGTATATTTTTTGGAATTTCAAATGGTTCATATTTCCAATTCAGTTTTTTTCTAACCAACTGCACTTCTTTATTTCCAAGAGCTGCCCCATGAGAAGACTCCTTACCTGACTTATTAGGAGAACCATATCCAATTATTGTTTTACAAGAAATTAAACTTGGTTTTTTTGATTTTAAAGTTTTTTTAATAGCTCTTGAGATTTGTTTTTCATTATGACCGTTCACTTCTTGAAAAGACCAACCATAACTTTCAAATCTTTTTTTGTAATTATCAGATACCGTCAATTTCGTTGAACCATCAATAGATATTTTATTGTTATCAAAAAAAACAATAAGATTTTTTAGTTTTAGATGTCCAGCCAAACTCATAGCTTCGTGGCTTATTCCTTCCATTAGATCTCCATCACTAGCGATCACATAGGTTTTGTGATTAATTAAACTTGAGCCAAATTTTTTTTTCAATATTTCTTCTGCAATAGCCATACCAACTGCATTGGATAGGCCTTGTCCCAAAGGGCCTGTTGTAGCTTCTATTCCGGAATTTTTTTTATATTCGGGGTGGCCAGCACAGATCGAATTTAACTGTCTAAAATTTTGAATGTCCTTTAATGAAATACTTTTGTATCCGGTTAAATACAGTAAAGAATATAAAAGCATTGATCCGTGTCCGGCTGACAGCACAAAGCGATCTCTGTTAATCCAATTAGGATTTTTTGGATTAAACTTTAAGTAGTATTTGAATAATATTGTTGCAACATCAGCCATTCCCATCGGCAGACCTGGATGGCCAGAATTGGCTTTTTCTACGGCATCTATAGATATAAATCTTATTGTGTTGGATAATTCTTTTAAGAGATTGCTCACCTTAAAACCTATATAGACTTGGTTAATTCAAATCAATAATATGATAAAATTTATAAA
>QCSA01000020.1 GCA_003211695.1 Pelagibacteraceae bacterium AG-464-P07
GTTGTGTGTTCAGCTGTATGTACTAAAACGTGATACCAAGGTTTATTTTTTGGAGGACGTGATTGAGCTACTTGTTCATACCACTCATCTGAGCTTTGAAAAAAGGGATCAATATCATACACCACTCCTGTATAATCAAATAACTTATGATGTACTATCTGACCTATAAGAAATTTAGCTTTATAATCAGTCATTCAAGTTTCTTTATTTTAATTGTTACCGTATATAATTTTAAAATCTTCTTTTTCTGTACAGAAATAATGTAACCATACGCCAATATAAGTATAAACTGCAAATATAAACATTGCTTTCGAACCTGATGAAATGGCAAAACCAAAAAAAATACCAATGGCAAAAACATACATTGCGTTAGGAATCCATTTAAAAATTCCTCTTTTCTCAAAAGGTATATTTTTATACCTTGAATCAAAATGATCGATACCACTTGCTCTAACAAAACCAAAATATTTTCTTATAGAATAGATTGTATAAATTGCTGGGATAAAAATTAACACGGATATAATCCAGGCCATCCATCCTGGAGTGAACCAAGATCCATAATCAACAAAACATAATCCAATAGAGGATAATCTTGAAATTATAAGTATGAAAAAAACTACAGCATAAGCTTTAAATCCAATTGTTCTGCTAATTATCTTCCAACATAATTCTGACCTCCAGCATAACCACACATAACCTTGATGAAGCAATGGAGTCATCATAGCAAACACGAACCAATTTTTTGCATTAATCCCAAGAAATACGTTTGAATTATTTTCAAAATCGACCATTTGGCTGCCTAAATAAAATAAAATTATCAAACCTCCTATGTGCCAAATTTGGTTTTTAAAGAAAAAATTTAATTTATTATCGATCATAAAACCAGAAACATGTATAGAGATAGTTCTTCATTTTAATTCGTATACATCCCAATTTGTTTTTTCTGAAACTCTATCATATAAAGATTTGGCTCTAACATTATCATCTCGTGTTATCCATCTCACTAAATTCCAACCTTTAGACTTTGATATTTCTTTTATTTTGTTAATTAATTTTTCACCAATTTTTTGACCTCTATGCTTTGGATCAACAAATAAATCGTCGAGAAAACCAATGTCTTGTCCTCTCAATGGACTTGGCATTCTCCTATAATGAGCAAGTCCAACTATATTGCCATCAACTTCGTAAACAAGACCTTCAACTTCATGATTTTTATCGTGCAACCAATTCCATACTGTCTGGAGAATTTTATTATTCATTTCAACTTTATAAAAATCTGCATAACCTTTATAAAGTTTTTTCCATTGTAATTTATCTTTTAATTGAATTTCCCGTATCATTATTTCCGGACCCTACTACAGATTTTCTGGGCACACTAGTGGGCGCAATCTGAGAACAGTGAGCAACCACTTTTAATTTTCGTTTATATAAAACACTGATAGATTCAGGTTAAAAGAAGAAAGATCATGAGCATTTACAAAATCTCTATGATAAAAAATAAGATTTTTAGTAAATACTTTTTAGAATTAGACCACAAAAAAATTTCTGATGGAATTAAAAAAGATGGTTTTTTTATTATTTCAATTTTGCCAAAGAAAAGCACTAACCTTTTTATCAATTATATTGTCATTAAAAACTAAATTGGCTTTTTCACATTTAACACCATAACAAACATGAAGAGGAATTAAATGTTCCTCTCTTGGATGGCAAAATCTTGCAGATGGTGCTTTTATCCACTCGATTAATGCTTTTTCTCTATTAATATTTTTTAACTTATCACCTGTACAGACATTAACTAACCAATCATCAAATTCTTTATTCTTGGCATTATCACTGCCTCCACTTTCCGAGCCGGATAATAAAACATTTACATTATGAAAAGACATTCCAGATCCTAAAATTAATATATTTTCATCCATAAGACTTGATAATGCTTTTCCCATTTCAATGTGTTTTATTGGATCTAAATTTTTAAGAAGAGAAATTTGTACACAAGTTATGGATGCATCTGGATACATTATCTTTAATGGAATGAATACCCCGTGATCAAAACCTCTTTCTGGATCTAATTTTGAATTAATATTCTTAGCCTTTAATAGATTTTTAATTTTATTGGCCAATTTATAGTTTCCAGGTGCCGGATATGTTATTTTATATGACTCTTTTGGAAATCCATAATAATCATAAATAAGCGAAGGTTTTTCTCCACTTGTAATCTTCACTTCGTTTTCTTCCCAATGAGCCGATATAACAATAATAGAAGAAGGTTTATTAATCCTAAATTTTATATTTTTTAAAAATTTGATAATTTCTTTATGACGTGCATCTCCTAATATCGGAAGTGGCCCACCTCCATGGGGTACAAAAAGGACTGTTCCTTTTTTTTTCATTTTGCGTTAAGCCTATCACAGTTTAGATGAGTCCGCGTGGGTCCAAGATTAAACTTTACCTTTTTTTGTTTATCGTTGATAAGTTCTGATAATTTAAACTTCAAATGATTCTTATCAAACTAGTGTCACTGCAACGAGTGATTTATTTTTATGGTTCAACCAAATTACCATCTTTCCAGACACCTTGTTCAACAACTCCATTGATATATGTAAGTGTTCCTTGTCCATGGAATTTACCATCTTGCCATTCTCCAACGTATGTTTCTCCATCAGGATATTTGTAGGTTCCTTGTCCATTTTCTAAATCATCTTTATATTCTCCAACATACTCAGCCCCGTCAGAATATGTGTAGGTTCCTTGTCCATGCTTTCTGCCATTTTTAAATTCTCCAACATATTTTCTTCCGTCTTCCCATGTCATGGTCCCTTGTCCGTCAAATGAACCATCTTTATATTTTCCAACATATTTTTTTCCATTTGACCATGTTTCAATCCCTTTTCCGTTTGGAAAACCATCTTTCCATTGTCCAACAAATTTAGCTCCATCTGGTGTTGTAAATGTTCCTTGTCCGGTTGCTGAACCTTCTATAAATTCTCCAACGTGTTTAGATCCATCCGGCCATGTCATGGTTCCTTTTCCGTTTGGTAAGCCTTCGTTAAATTCTCCAACAAATTTTGATCCATCCGGAAATATTGTGGATCCTTGTCCATGTCCGATTTTCTTACCATCTTTAAATTCTCCTACGTATTTTGTTCCTTCTGCTTCCCACACTTCAATTCCTTTTCCGTTTGGAAAACCATCTTTCCATTGTCCGATATATTTTGCTCCTTCTGGATGTGTCATAGTTCCCTGTCCGTGTCTCTTACCATTTTTCCATTCTCCATCGTATTTTCTACCATTGTCCCATTTTTCAGTGCCCTGACAATTTGTCCATTGTTCAGAATAACTTCCTTTACATTCGGGCAATGAACTTTCTGTCCATCCTATGTTGCAAAAAAATAATACTAATAATACGTTAAGAGATAGTTTGTTCATTTATTATTTTTTCCGTTTAATTAATTCACCTTTTTTCCAAATACCTTTATCAACTTTTCCATCAGCAAATGTATAAATACCTTCTCCATTTGGTATACTATCTTCCCATTGTCCAACGTATTTTGATCCGTCTGACATTGTGTAAATTCCCTGTCCGTGTCTCTTGCCATCTTTAAATTCTCCGACGTATTTATTTCCACTAGAATCTGTTAAGGTTCCTTGTCCATTTGGCAAACCATCTTTCCATTGTCCAATATATTTTTTTCCATCAACGGTAATATTAGTTCCATGTCCATGATAATTATCATTCTTCCATTCTCCAAGATATTTACTTCCATTAGCAGAAGTATGGGTTCCTATACCGTGTCTCTTACCATCTTTAAATTCTCCGACGTATTTATTTCCACTAGAATCTGTTAAGGTTCCTTGTCCATTTGGCAAACCATCTTGCCATTTTCCTGCATATTTTGTACCATCAGAATATTCGATGACACCTTGTCCATGGTATTTACCAGCTTTCCATTCTCCAGCATAAATGTCTCCGGATATTGGGAGAGGATCTACTTTACCATAACAATTTGTCCAAGTTGGAAAATTGCTTCCCTGGCATCTGGGCAATGAACTCTCGGCTTGCGCTATATTGCAAAATAACAAACCTGAAAATAGCACACATCGAATAGTATTTATGAGATAACAATTAAGTGACATTTTTTTTTATGCATTTTTCAAAAAAGATCTTATAATATATATTATTTACTATGATCAAAAAGATTTTTATAACTTTTTTAATTCCATTAATTTTGTTCCTCAATAGTTGTCAATCACCCACAACAGTTGCTTTTGAGAAAGGTAAATTGCGTAAAGGTATGAGTAGAAAAGATATGGGTAAAGCGCTTCGTTTTAGTGTGCTTACGGCACACAATCCTTTTAAGGGTAGATGTTTTCATGAATATTATCCCTTAAAAAAAAAGGAAATTATTTCGGGAAACGCCCATATACTTACAGAAATTGCTAGTGATATTGAACCAGTTTTTTATATTTTAGAAAACGTGACTATACCCTCACATAAAGCTAAGACTATATTTGGTGATAATGAATGTTTACATGGAAATGGTACATTAGAATCTTGGGTGAAGGGCCATTATGAGGCCTTAGATTATGTTTCAAAAAATTAATTATAAGTTAAGAAAGACTAATCCAATAAAATTTGAGATTGTCAAACATTTATTCAATAAATTGTTTTAAATTTGGTTCAAAATATTTAGGACCCTTCATAACTTTACCTTTTTTGTTATAAATTGGTTTTCCATCTTCTCCCAATTTACTCATATTTGATCTCTGCACTTCAATAAAACACTTGTCTAAATTTATACCATAAGCATGGCCAGCACCATAAGTAACGTAAAGAATATCTGTTAATGCATCTGCAATCTCTTTTAAGTTTTTTGTTTTTATTGCATTTTGCAGCTCGTTTAATTCTTCTTTAATTAAATCATAACGTAATTTAACAATTTTCTCTTTTGGGAATTCAGCCTTAATTTTAACTTCTTGACCAAAAGTTTGCATAAAAGTTTTAACATCATCAAAATTACTCATTTTTCTCCTTATTAAATTTTTAAAATTAAAACAAATTTAATTTTTGTTCAAAAAGATTTTCCACATTTTCCACAAGGCTTCATGGAAATTTTTAGCAAATTTTTTTGTATCAAATAATGGTGAATTAAGAGCTTTATTTCTTAAATTAACCCTCAAATCTGACAACTTTTTATAATCAGAACAAATGCTAGTAGCTTTGGAAATAAAATCTTCATTATTTTTAGCTATCCAATCACTCATTCCAAGATTATGATTTATGCTTTCTCCACATTTTGAAATAAATTTTTTTCCTTTTATTGCTAGTATTGGTACTCCCATCCATATACTCTCAAAATTTGTAGTACCCCCTGAGTAAGGAAATGGATCCAAAGAGATATCTATTCTGTTGTAAGTTTTTAATAAATCTTTTCTTGGAGATGAACCTTCGAGAATAAGTTGATCCTTATGTATTCCACAGTCGTAAAATTTATTTATTATACTTTTTTTGTAAAAATCAATATTCAAACTTCTGTATTTCAGAAAAAGTTTTGATTTTGGTATTTTTTTAAGAAGAGTAGACCACAATTTTATTACTGAGTTGTTCATTTTATTTAAATGATTAAATGATCCGAAAGTAATAAATTTATTTTTAATTGCGGGTAATGTGCTTACTTTAATATTATAACTTGGTTGAGAAAAACTATTCCAAATGTCTGGCAGCCTCCATACCTTTTCTACAAATAGACTTTCTTGATCCTTATCCACAACAAATGGATCCGCTATGATATAATCAATTTCTTTAAGTCCTGTAGTATCTAAGTATCCAGCCCAAGTTATTTGTAGAGGAGCTGGTTTGTTAATAAATATTGGCAATCTACTTTTTGCGGAATGACCCGATAAATCTATAAGTAAGTTAATTTTATCCTGTCTTATTAAATTAACCAATTCTAAATCATTCATACTCTTTACTTGATGCCATTGAGAGAAAAAATTTTTTAATTCGTGGGTAAGACTATCTTCATCCTTTTCTATTAAATTGCTATATGCAACTAATTCCAAATTCATATCCTTAAGATATTTAATTGTCTCAAATAAAAAATAACCGATAGGATGATTTCTTAAATCGCTCGAAACAAAACCTACTTTGAGTTTAGTTGTAGATTCATTATATTTAAATGGTATTAACGAATTTTTATCTAATCTTTTAATTGATTTACTATAACCAAGTGCCTCTTTGAAATAAAAGTTACTATCATATTGATCTGAATAATTTATGAAGAACAAATAGGTGCTATAAGCTAAGCTAAAGTCGGGCTTAGAATTAATTGCTTTTTTAAAACAATTTGTTGCTTTTTCAATTTCATTAAACTTTGCATATAAATCTCCTAAATTAAAATTTGAAAGATGGTGATTGGGATTAATTTTTAAAGCGTCATGAAAAACATTAAAAGATTTTAAGAGTTCACCACAATTTTTTAAAGTTATACCAAGATTATTATAAGCTTCTAATAATTTTGGATTTAATTTTATTGCCTTTTTAAAATTGACTATTGCTTCTTTAAACATCTTTCTTGAAGATTGAGAAACACCAAGAATATTATACAGCATAGGTACATTCGGATATTTTTGAATTAAAGACTTTGTTCTTATCTCTACTAAATCATAATTTTCTTTATTAAAAATAATTTTTAAATCTTCTAATTCGACTGTATTTGGATAAGATAATTTTGTATTTTTTGTCATTTGATTATTTGATTATTTAAGATATTAATTAATTTATACTAAAATATATTTAAATGAAATTTAGAAAAGAATTTGACAGCTTAGGTTCCATTAAGGTTCCGTCAGATAAATACTGGGGCGCATCTACTCAAAGATCGAATAAATATTTTGATATCGGTGATTTTTTAGTAAGGCCAATAGTTATCAAATCGATCGCTATGATAAAAAAGGCCGCAGCTATAGTAAACACTAAAAATAATGATCTTGATCCAAAAATTGGAAAGGCAGTTATAAAGGCAGCAAATGAAATTATCGCCGGAAAGCTAAATGACCATTTTCCTCTTAAAGTTTGGCAAACTGGTTCTGGTACACAAACAAATATGAATGTAAATGAAGTAATTGCTAATCGAGCAATTCAAATACTTGGTGGAAAAATAGGAACCAAAAAGCCAGTGCATCCCAATGACCACGTAAATAAAAGTCAATCAACTAATGACGTATTTCCCACAGCAATGCATATGGCTATAGCTATTAGAACAAATGGTAAATTATTACCTTCATTAAAATTATTGGAATCAGAGATTAAGAAAAAAGTAAAACAATTTAGTAAAATAATCAAAGTAGGACGAACTCATCTACAAGATGCAACACCTCTTACACTAGGTCAGGAGTTTTCCGGTTATCACGCACAATTAAAAAAATGCATTGAGAGAATTGAAAAGGCTCTTGAAGAAATATATTTTTTAGCCCAAGGTGGAACAGCAGTTGGAACAGGTTTAAACACCAGAAAAAATTTTGATCAAAAAATAATTTCAGAACTAAGAAAAATTACAAAACTTCCATTAAAACCAGCAAATAATAAATTTGCTGCTCTAGCAGCACATGATGCTATTGTAAATTTTTCTGGAACCTTGAACACAACAGCAGTTTGTTTAATGAAAATTGCGAACGATATTAGATTTCTTGGATCTGGTCCAAGAGCAGGATTTGGCGAACTTATCTTACCAGAAAATGAACCAGGATCCTCAATAATGCCTGGAAAGATTAATCCTACACAATGTGAAGCAGTTACAATGGTCTGCGTAAAAGTAATAGGTAATCATAACGGAATTACAATGGCAGGCTCTCATGGACATTTTGAACTAAATGTATTCAAGCCCCTAATCATCCATAACATCATGCAATCAATTCACATAATGGCAGACTCTTCAAGAAATTTTGCAAAATATTGTATTAGAGGATTGAAGCCAGACAAAAAAAGAATAAACCAGTTACTTGAAAATTCCTTAATGTTAGTCACCGCCATTGCTCCTAAAATTGGTTACGATAATGCTTCTAGGATTGCTAAAAAGGCACTAAAAAATAGTACCACTTTAAGGGAGGAAGCAATTAAATCCGGATTAATAAATAAAAAGGAATTTAGTAGACTTGCAAACCCAAAAAAAATGATTGGACCTCGGTAATCAATGGATTCGATTAATTTCATTGAAAGAAAAATTGAATAATTTTTCTTAAATTTGAATACTTTAAAATATTATCTAATGAGTTTTGTGAAAAGATTTCATTAATCTTTTCTTGTAAGAGTGATAATTCGTCTTCGTTTAATTCTTTTTGGTTCAATTCATTCTCAAAGTATACTTTACCTAAGTTAATTTCAGAAGACTCAAGATCAATTTTTCCAAGAAGATTAATAGGCATTAAATCTACTTTTCTATTTGTTTTCGGTATTAAAAAACGCGAATAGAAAATTTCAGAATTATTTAAATTAATTTTAGCATTAAAAATAAATAGTTTTTTCTTCTTTTGCTGTAAAATTTTGCCCATAAGTTTGATAGTGCCAATTTTATTAATATCTAATTTAATTTCCTCAACTATTAAAACTGTATTTCTAAATTCTAGATTGGCAGTACCTGAATTTATTATATTTGATGAAGACGTTATTTTATCAATCTCAATATTTATTTTACCATTAATTTTCTTGTTAAATGGTATTAATTGACTGAAAAATTTTTTATTTTTTATAAACCTACTATTTAATATGTTTTTAAATTTTAGAAGATTAATATCTAATTTTAAATCAAAAGATAAAAATGGAAACAATAATAAATCTCCAAATAATTGACCTTTGAAGTAATTATTTATTAATCTTGAATTAGAAATATTTAAAACTTTATTATTCAATATATAATCGAAGTAGATTTGATTATTGGGAAAAAAAACGCTAGCTTTACCATAAGAAGTTTCATTATTCTTTTTATCAGGATTCATATTTAATTTAAAATTTAGACCAATTTCTGGAAGACTAATCGCAATGCTTTTTACCCCATTGTTATCAATATTTCTATTTTGATAATTAATTTTTATTTTTGTATTAAATATTCGACCTTTGAGATCTAATTTATTAAAAAAGTCTTTGCCTGAAATCCGTACTTTTTTTAAATCAATACTAAAAAGCAAATTTGTTTTATCTAATAGATTAATTTTGCTTTTTTTTAATTGAATTGGCTTTTCATGTACCGTGTTGTTTAAATAGTTTTTGAAATTATTAATTTCTGAAGTTTCAATATTAATAACCGCATTAATTAACTCTGCAGAATCAAAATCTAATTTTTTTAAACTCACCAATTTTTTAAATGGAATTTTTAAAACAACTTTTTTAGCAGAACCAATGT
>QCSA01000021.1 GCA_003211695.1 Pelagibacteraceae bacterium AG-464-P07
GAAACACAAGCCATTGTGTTCGCTGTAAATTGCCCTCCACATGATCCTCCTGAAGGACACGCTACACTTTCTAGTTCTAATAAATCTTTCTCTGACATTGAGCCAGTGGAATGTTTTCCAACTCCCTCGAACACATCTACAATTGTAACATCTTTTCCTTTGTATTTACCTGGCAGTATAGATCCGCCATAAATAAAAACTGAAGGAACATTTAATCTAATCATAACCATCATAAGTCCTGGTAAAGATTTATCGCAACCAGCCAAACCAACAAGTGCATCATAACAGTGTCCTCGCATTGTCAGTTCAACAGAGTCAGCTATAATTTCTCTACTGATTAAAGATGATTTCATTCCAGCATGACCCATTGCAATTCCATCTGTAACAGTAATCGTGGTAAATTCTCTAGGAGTCCCCCCTGCTGATTTAACTCCCTTTTTCACTGATTGCGCTTGCCTGGAAAGTGTAATATTGCATGGCGCTGCTTCATTCCAGGTTGTAACTACACCTACAAAAGGTTTTTCTATATCAGTATTTTTTAAACCCATGGCATAATACATAGATCGGTGGGGAGCACTTTTTACGCCTACAGATACATACCTGCTTGGTAGTTTTGATTTATTGAATTTCATAATTAATTTTTAATACTATTTAAAATACTATTCAACTTTTTAAGTGCAAATTTATAATCTATTAAAGCTTTTTTATTCTTTTCAATAATCTGTTTTGGTGCATTTTGTAAAAAAGATTTATTTTTTAGTTTTTTTGTTATTGCAGCTACTTTTTGATCTAAATCTTTTACTTTTGTAAATATTTTTTGTTTTTGTCTAATTAAATCTAAATTTTGATCAAAATGTAAAGTTATACTCTCTCCACCAACAATAATTTTTATGCCTTTTTTGTCTATTTTAGAATCGTAAATATTTGAAACTCTTCCTAGTCTTTTGAATACATTTAAATTATCCTCAATAATACCTCTTTTATTTTTATTTAATTCATTGATAGAAATATCTATAAATGATCCTGGAGAAATGTCTAAATCTACCTTGGTTGATCTTATGTTTGTTACCAGGTGTATTAACCAGTCAATTTTTTTATAACTTTGGTTAAATGAAGGTGTGAGTTTAGTTGATAAATTCCAATCTTTAAACATCAATGGAGATTTGAAATAACTACCAAAATCAAAATCAAGCCAAACTTTTTCAGTAAAAAAAGGTATAAAGGGATGTAAAAGTATCAATATACTTGATTGAATATAGCTCGCTACATTACGAGATTCTTCAAGATTTTTTTTATGTTTGGAATCAAAGATTGGCTTTAAGAATTCAATATACCAGTCACAATAAAAATGCCAAACAAATTGATAAATTGACCTTGCGGCTTCATCAAAACGAAACTTTGATATATAACCTCGAACTTCTTTGCTTGTCCTATTTAATTCATAATAAATCCATTTATTAATATCGAGATTAATATTTTTATTAGTAAGTTTCTTTGATAATTTACATTTATTTAATTTTGAAAATTTATTAGCATTCCAGATTTTGTTTAAAAAATTTCTATAACCTTTAACCCTTTCTTCAGAAAGTTTTACATCTCTTCCTGGGGAAGCCATAGAAATTAAAGTAAACCTTAATGAGTCAGCACCATATTTACTAATTATGTCAAGTGGATCGATAACGTTGCCTTTTGATTTAGACATTTTTTGACCTTTTTCATCTCTTACTAAAGCATGAACATAAACTTTAGAAAAAGGTTCTTTTTTTATGAGGTAGTTTCCCATCAACATCATTCTCGCTACCCAGAAAAAAATTATATCGAATCCGGTTACCAGTACTGAAGTTGGATAAAATCTTTTTAGTTCATAAGTTTTTTGAGGCCATCCCAAAGTTGCAAATGGCCAAAGAGCCGACGAAAACCAAGTATCTAATACGTCTTCATCTCTTTTTAAATCAACTTTTTTTTTGTAAACTTTGTAAGCCTTTTTTTTTGCTTCAATTTCTGTATCAGCCACAAATATTTTATTATCCTTTGAATACCAAGCTGGTATTCTATGGCCCCACCATAATTGTCTTGAGATGCACCAAGGTTGGATATTATTCATCCATTGAAAATAAGTTTTAGACCAATTATTTGGAAAAAAATTTGTTTTATTTTTTTTAACAACTTTTATTGCTTTTTTAGCTAAAAATTTTGCATCAACAAACCACTGTTCAGTTAACAAAGGTTCAATTATTGAATTTGATCGATCACCATACGGAACAGCATTTTTAATACTTTCTGTTTTGTCTAAAATGTTTTTTTCCTTAAGTAATTTTATAATTAATGTTCTAGCTTCAAATCGATCCAAACCTATAAATTCTTTTGGAACATTTTTGTTTAACTTCCCATTTTTTTCTAAAATATTTATAAACTCAAGATTGTGTCTTTTACCAATATCAAAATCATTAAAATCATGAGCTGGCGTAACTTTTAAAGCTCCAGAACCTTGTTCCATGGAAACATAATTATCTGCGATAACTTTAACCTCTCTGTTTGCTAAAGGTATTAATACTTTTTTTCCAATAAATTTTTTATATCTATTATCATTAGGATTGACAGCAAGAGCCGTATCTCCAATCATTGTTTCGGGTCTAGTCGTAGCTATAGTAATTGAATTTTCTTCTCCAACAATTTTATATTTTATATAATATAAATTTGATTGAATTTCTTTTTGAACAACTTCTAAATCTGATATTGCTGTCTCTAATTTAGTATCCCAATTAACTAGTTTTGTGTCTTTATAAATTAATTTATTTTCGTAGAGCTTAACAAAAGATTTGGTAACCGCTTTTGACAAATCTTCATCCATTGTAAATCTATTACGAGACCAATCACAAGAACATCCTAATTTTTTAAGTTGATTTAGAATTTGATCACCTGATTCTTTTTTCCACTTCCAAACTTCTTCGATAAATTTATCTCTACCAAGCTGATCTTTTGTAATTCTTTTTTTTAACAATTGTTTTTCAACAACTGCTTGCGTAGCTATACCAGCATGATCGGTACCTGGCTGCCATAAAGTCTCATAACCATTCATTCTATAAAAACGTATTAATAAATCTTGAATGGAATTATTTAATGCATGACCCATGTGCAAATTTCCTGTTACATTAGGAGGTGGTATTACTATAGAAAAATATTTTTTATTGTTCTTTTTAGGCTTAAAAAATTTATTTTTCTCCCAATAATCATATATTTCATTTTCTATACTAAGATGGTTGTAATTAGGATTTTGCATTATATACAAACATATAATAATTTATTAAAAAACAAAGATTGAATTTTTTTAAAATTGGCCACGTGGCGGAATGGTTACGCAGAGGATTGCAAATCCTTGTATGGGAGTTCGATTCTCCCCGTTGCCTCCAAAATTTCGTTTAGTAGTCTAGCTTATTTAGGCTACTAAACATTTGGGATTGTCCTGACCAAGTCCTGACCAAGTATTTGATTATAATAGCAATAAACCTTGTTAGACTTTGTTAGACTTCATAGGGGTCCTGAATGCATTTTTTATATAATATTGCCATTACAGCAAATGGATGCTCATAACTGCCAAATTCAATTGTATTTAAAGTTGAATAAATATTTTCAAGAGTTTTCTTATCTAGTATATTATCTTCAAATACTTTTTTACTTTTCATATTTTCCAGCACTTCTCTCATAGTTCTACTTTCAGTAAAAAATCTCATGTTTTGCTTAAGGTTGTAATCTTTTACTTCTTGCATTGCTTTTTGGACATGATCATAGAAACCATAATCTTCTAAAATAAAAGCCCCCCCCCGAATTTAAATATGGATAAAAATTTTTTATATTTTTAAACATTGCTTCTTCAGTGTTTAAAGAATCATCTATTATATAATCAAATTTTCCATTTTTTTTTAAAAATTCGTTAATTTTTTTATCATTAAAAATATCTATCTCATCATATTTAACTCTTAGACTTTTATAAAAAAATTTATAAGGTTTTTTATTATCAATTCCATAAATTTCAGAATTAGGAAAATAATGATGCCAACTTGCAATAGAATGTCCATTTGCAACTCCTATCTCTAGGATTTTTAATTTTTCAAATCTTCTGTCACTAAAAACTTTTTCATATATATGTGTTGAATTTAAACCTAATTGATATTCAAAATTTTTTAGGTTTGGTCTTTTTATCCATTCTAGGTAATTTTTGTAAATTTTTTTTTTTGAATTTTTATAAAGAGAGTCATACGTTTTTTTTCCATCTAATGATCCCTTATCAGTTCCAAATTTTATAAAAATATCATCTAAATTATCAGGACTGTTAAGAATAAGTTGATCAAGATCAATCTTGTTATCTTTAAATATGGTATTAACTACTTTTTCTAATGAAACAATTAAACCATCTTTTTTTAAACTAGTAACAAATCTTTTAAAAAGATATTTAAATTGCATAATAAATATTTCTAATTTAACAATCTAATATCATTAAAAATTATTCTTTTCACTAATTTAAAATTAATCGCATAGAAGTTCCATTCATTACAACAGGCTCAATCTTAATAAGGATTGAAGCCCTGTTAGTGAATTCAATCTTGACCAAGACTTGACCAAGTTTATCGTTGTTATTGCGTTTCGTCATAGTTATAAGATAATCACCAATGGAGATAAAAGCTAGAAAGTATCAGGATATGAAACCTTGTGAGACTAGTTATGACTACAAAAGATTAGTTATTGATAGATTGCAAATCCTATTCATTTCAACACGTTGGTACAATTATTCCCCTATTAATCAACCTATTTACTTTCAATATGGAGTGCAAGTGATCTGTGGTCAACTCCTGGTCAATTACACCCTCAATAACTAGGTTTTAAATGAACCTTCGGAATGGATCTCAACTTTGAAGTTTTCCAAGAGGTCAATCCACCTACCAGTATTTAACTAAGTTAATATAAGCTATTAATACTTGGATCTTCATTGTCAGCCTCGTCCAAAAGCTATTCAGACCCCTACCCCTTTTTTATTTAAAAAATAGGGTGGTACTGGCAAAAAATTATAAAAAAAATATTTCAAATGGAAGTAGGTTTTTGAGGGATAGGCTGAAGGGTAGTAATTTTTTGAAGAATGGAATTAATCAAATGGGACTACTACCCTTCAATGGTATACTTGCTAATGTAATCAACATAGTAGCTTCTAAAATCATTGCAACTTTTTAAGATAAAGCAAAACATCATACCGATTTCTTTGGGGCCAAGGAGACCAAGGAGTTATCAGTTCAGATCAGCATAAGGATAAGTGTGAATATAATAGCAGCAATTATTGGAACAATGAAATGATGCATAGTGTTAGTAGTATCCTTTGGTCCAGGTATCAAAAGAATTTTCTCCAAGCTCCTCAAGAGCTTTGTCGTATTCATCTTTTTCTCTTGGGAATATTTCATTCCAATTAGTTCTAACGTCAACCACCCCTCCTCTTCTTCATCAAATATTAGTTGTTCAAATCTTTCATGATATCCCATTAAAAATCTAGCAAAGGTTCGTTGTGATACTTTAGCCAACTTCCCAATCTTACCTTTTCTTGGAAACTGTGCTTGTACTAACCTCTTAATACATTCTCTTACAGATAACTCCTGGCTTTGTTCTAACTGTCTTTGAGTGATTAGTTGTTCCTGTGGATCATGCTTCCATAGACCCTTTTTTCTATCGTAGTATTTTTTGTATAGGTTTATTAATTCTTCCGAAACTTCAACGGTTCCATAATGATCTAATATAAACTCATCAAATGGTAACTTTAATGATCTTCCTTTAAATCCATAAATTAAAGTAAATATCTTTTTTTGTGTTAAGGGGGAATATCTTAAACGTAAACCATTTAGATATGAGACTTTTATATTCCTAAATTTAAAATCTTTTCTGGGGCCAGATTTTATATATAGTTTATCAATTGCTTTGTCGTTGAAGTCTATTTCTCTGGTCAACTCCTGGTCAACTTTGATAGTTTCATTATCTACTTTCATACTTGTAGAAATAATATGTAAGTGTATAAAGTCTAGTATTACCTAGTGACTTGATCTAGGTAGAGCTACTTGGCCACGTGGCGGAATGGTTACGCAGAGGATTGCAAATCCTTGTATCCCAGTTCGATTCTGGGCGTGGCCTCCAAAAAAAAACTTGAGTTGTTGTAGAAAAAAAGTATCTTTGTTCAATATTGCATTCCTCGGTAGCTCAGTTGGTAGAGCAGTTGACTGTTAATCAATTGGTCGCAGGTTCGAGTCCTGCCCGAGGAGCCAATATTTAACCCGTATTTAAATTTACCAAATTAGTTTCGCTAGCCGATAATTTTAGAAATTTATTTTTTTGCTCTTGTGTCAACTCTGCATAAATTTTAATTAGGAAATCGTAATTAACTGACATATAAGCTTCTCCAGTTTTATCTGCAGTTTTATTTGCGTTGTTTAAATATTCAGCATAGTTATCAAAAAAATAATTTATTGGAATTTTTAAATAATTTGATAGTTGTAATAATCTTATTGAACTTACTCCGTTGATTCCCTTTTCGTATTTCTGTATCTGTTGAAATGTAACATTGATTGCTTTGGCTACTTTCGTTTGAGTCAAGCCTAGTGCTAACCTTCTCATCTTCAGCATATTACCTAGATGTTTATTAAAATTCTCGACCATATGGACCCCTCCATTGAAAAAACTTAAATACAACCTCAAAATTAATGCTAAAGCAAGTATAAAATTATTATTTTTTATATGAAAAAACTAGGATACTTAATGAATTTTTTTGTTGACAGCGCTTTAAAAAAATAACCTGAACTATAAAATAATATATTTATATTGATTTAGTCAAAATATTTAAGTCTATATTCCCAATCACCATTTTTTTTAAAACTAGCTTTTAACCAAATTAAATTAGTTTCATCGTACCAAATATTCATATTTAATTTTTTATCTTCCGATAAACTAGGATCCGATGAAAAAAAATTAAATTTTAAAGTAGAATATTGCTTATTATTAATTTCTATATCTTCTTTGCCAACGAAACTAACAATTTGCTCTATAATTCTTCCAGATCCAGTACTAATTTGTGCTCCACGCTTAATTATTTCATGATTCCACCATGTTCCAATTATAAAATCTTCTGGTGCACTACCTTTGTATGAAGATCCTTCTATAAAAAATTCATTTTCTTTTTTATAAATTTTACAGAACTTTTCTTTATTATTGTGATTTGTGGTAGCTGAAAAATTTTCAAATTTTCCATTGACATATTTTTCATACCCTTCGGAAGAATATCTGTATACGGTAACACCGAATACTTTTATTTTAAAATTAATCTTGTTATGAACGGTTAAATTTTGACCATTTCTATCAAACAAATAAGTATGTTGACCAATGAATTCATTATTTCTGTAAAGATCAAATTCTAATTTATTTAGGTTTTGATAATGCAAAACATGAGCAAAAGTAGGATTAAAATATAATTGAATAATAAAAAATACTGATAATAAAAATAATTTCTTAAGCATTTCTATTAAAATATTAAAGGTTTTATATTAATGTTAAAGAATTTGGCTTAAAAAGAGTTTAGTTCTATCGTTTTTAGGATTTGCAAAAAATTCTTTGGTGGCAGCTTTTTCAACAATCATACCCTCATCCATAAAAATGACTTCATCAGCCACTTCCTTTGCAAAACCCATTTCGTGCGTTACTACAATCATGGTCATCCCTGCTTTTGCTAAATCCACCATAGCATCCAAAACTTCTTTAATCATTTCCGGATCTAAAGCAGAAGTAGGTTCATCGAAAAGCATAATTTTCGGTTCCATACATAATGCACGAGCAATCGCAGCTCTTTGCTGTTGTCCTCCTGATAATTGTCCTGGAAATTTTTTAGCTTGATCTAATATTTGAACTTTTTCTAATTCTTTTAACGCTTGTTCCTCTGCCAGTTTTTTTGGTATTTTTTTTACCCATATTGGTGCCAATGAACAATTATCTAAAATTGATAAATGTGGAAATAAATTAAATTGTTGGAAAACCATTCCAACTTCGGCTCTTACTTGTTCTATGTTTTTTGTATTTTCAGAAAGCTCAATTCCATCAACAATAATTTTCCCTTTTTGATGTTCTTCCAATCTATTAATACATCTAATTAAAGTAGATTTTCCTGATCCAGATGGTCCGCACACCACAATTTTCTGTTTTTGTCTAACTTCAAGATTTATATCTTTTAGAACTTGAAAGTCATCAAACCACTTATTCACATTTTCCATTTGTATAATTTGATCTGACATAATTTTATTATCTATCTGTTTTATATTTTCTTTCTAGATATTGACTATATCTACTCATAGAATAACAAATAATCCAAAAAACAATACCGGCGAATATATACCCTTCTGTAGCAAAACCAAGCCAATCAGGATTGCTCTTGGCCATATCTATCATTCCTACCAATTCAAGTAATCCCACAACTAAAATTAAAGGTGTGTCTTTTACAAGAGCTAAAAAGGTATTAGCTATTCCAGGAATGACAAGTTTTAATGCTTGAGGTAGAATTACAAGTAAGTGCATTCTCCAATAACCCATTCCAAGAGATTTTCCAGCATCATATTGTCCCCTAGGTAAAGCTTGTAGACCTCCACGTATTACTTCCGCCATATAAGCAGCTTCAAAAAGTGTAATGGCAATTATAACTCTTACAAGCTTATCCATATATGTTCCGTCAGGTAAAAACATTGGCATCATTACTGAAGCCATAAATAAAACCGTAATTAAAGGAACGCCTCTCCAAAATTCAATAAATCCTATTGATGAATATCTAATAACTGGAGCTAAAGATCTTCTTCCCAAGGCTAAAAACATTCCAATTGGGAAACAAAATAGAAGAGCGAAAATTGAAATAATAAATGTAAGAGAAAGTCCTCCCCACGCAGTAGTTTCAACCCATTCCAATCCAAAATTTCCACCTGAAATTAAATTAATAGCGATGAAAGGAAAAACAAATAAAAGAAAAATAATTATATATTTTTTAATTTTTATAGGAACAAAAAATGCGGTAATCACTAATCCGATTAACATTAGAAAGGAAAGGTTAATTCTCCAAATTTCAGGATTTGGATACAATCCATATATAAGTCTTTTGATCCAAACATT
>QCSA01000022.1 GCA_003211695.1 Pelagibacteraceae bacterium AG-464-P07
AAAAAAAAGAACCAACATTTAATTTTTTATGTTTCTGCTAAAGGTGAACTTAGTGAAAGTCGTTGGGCAGGTTGGGCACTTCACGCTAAAAAAATTAATGAAGAGTGGCATAAGAAATCTTACAAAAAATGTATGGAGTATGCAGCTGAATATACCCAAGAAGATTGTTTTCTATTTGCTATTGACGATAAAATCGTTTGGAATCTTGACGAACCAGTAAAACGTAAAGAGGAATCAGCTGAAGCAAAAGCAGAAAAGGAAAAGCAAATGCAAATAGATAAAAAACCAGGAAGATTTTTTGAAGATCAACCTGATGTAAACGACGACTATCAAATTCATTTTAATTATTTACTTGCCTATGATGGTAAAGACAGGGAATGGGATATTAACGACAAGATGGAAAAAATTTTACTCGAAATGAATGAAAAGATGCTTAAAGCTACAGCCGGGCATAAATATTCAGATGGATTAGGAAAAAAATATAAATTTGATTTTAGAAAAGATGGAAAGCTAGATATAACCTTCGTAAGGGCGGACAAACGGAGAGAAAAATTTCCTCACCATCCTAATGCCTATTTCAAGACTTTTTTGTATAACAAAATGAAAATGAATAATCCAAAAAAAATATACTATAACTTTGCTGATATAAGTCATCCGACAGATGGAGGAGAAGCTGGGGTACCTATGGGATCATCTTTTTTAAAAAACAAGCACGTTAAAGTAAAACGTAAAATTATTCTAATAACATTACACGAACTTCATCATGCTCAAGGAGGTGGTTTTGCGTGCGTACCAGGAATGGGCGATAATGGTCACTATAGTAGTAAACGGGACGGGTTTCAATTGAGCACTGGAACAAGACTTGGTCCAACCTATATACATAAAGTAGAGGGTTGTCCTGAACTTGTTGATTCAGTTTATTTGACCCCAACATCCGATCAACCTTATGATCCTTACCAATTAATGTGTAAAGGAAATTTCGGAATATATAATCATCCTAAAGCTCGTATAGGTTCACATTGTAAGTGGCATTTTGTAACTGGGAATCTTAAGTAGTAAGGGGCGTTCTTTTGTTCTGTTCAATTAACAAACCCAGAACCATGATCCCTAAAAGTTTTTTCATTTATTTTTATTTCTCGTTTCTTTGTTTATGCTTCCGCCATACTCTTTAGTAAAATCAATACGTTTGGATGTTGATGGCGCGTTACCGGCAGGTAGTACAGAGTAGAAAAATGTTACTCGCTCTTGGGCTATATAAACAATATCTGTATTACGTGGCACCCATAGCACGTCTCCAGGGCCGGCTTTGAATATTTTGTCACCGACTTTTAACGTGAACTGTCCTTCAAGTATGTAGATGACCTCGTCATAAGTTATATGCCAAGGTATAGAGCAATCTTCAAAAACGCCAATCCCGGCTCCCAGTTTATCGGAAAACGATACATTGACCAAACCAATGGTTTTCATGCCATTCACAGGCTCAAGGTCGAGGTCTTTTTTACGGAATATTTTTGTTTCTGACATAACGTCTCTCCTTATTAAGTATTAAATACTATCTAAATCAATGCACCTAATAAAAAAAGTGTTATAAATATTTTTTTTATACTTTTAGCTTCTTTTTTTGGTAGTTCTTAAGAATTTCTAGGTCGCGCTCGGCCTTTTTATCTTCTTCTTCCATTTTGTAAATCTATCGTTTCTTCTTTTTTTCTCTTTTTATTTTCCTTTTTTCTAACAAAGAAAGTTTGGATTTTTTCATTGTGCTAGAATCTTTACGTGATTTTCCGCTGTATCTTTGTGACATAATATTTTTCCTTTCTTCTATACGGTATCATTTTTTATAATATTTTTTTCATAATCAACCCAGAACCAAGATCCCTAAAAGCTTTTCATTATTTAAAAGGCTCTATTTCTACCCCTCCGACTGTACTTTTTAAACCTAAATTTCTTTTTTCCTCTATGTTCATCGTTATTAGAGCGTTCAAAGTAATTTTTTTTAAAAGATTTGCTTTCATTATTTCCGCGTTGTTTAAATCTTGAAAATCTTTTTTTTCTTCTATGGTTAGATTTTTTAAAAGTGTTAAACTCTTGCTTTACATTGGGATTGATTAATCTTTGAATTTCATTCCACATTTGCCTATCATTAGGAGTGATAAAAGTAAGAGCACAACCTTCTGCCCCAGCTCTTGCTGTTCTTCCAATTCTATGAATAAAATCTTCTGGAACTTGGGGAAGATGGTAATTAATTACATGTTGAATAGACGGTACGTCTAAACCTCTAGCAGCAAGTTCAGTGCTGATTAGAATACGTATTTTCTCAGAACGGAACGCAATTAAAGTTTTTTGTCTTCTTGATTGTCTTAAATTTCCATGCATGCAGTCACAGCGGAGCCCATCATCATGTAACCGATCTGCCATTTTATCTGCATTACGCTTTGTTTTTACAAAAACTAAAATAGATCCTTTCCTTTTATAAAGTTCTTCCAGTAATTTGTTATATTTGTCACCCTCACTTACTTGAATAACTTCTTGTTTAATTTTTGAAATGGGCGTCGTTGTTGATCCAACTCTTATTCTTATTGGGTCATTTAAATATCTTTCAGTAATTTTAAGAATATTTTGAGGCAAAGTTGCTGAAAATAATAATGTTTGATGTTTTTTTGGTACAAACTTTAATATTTGTTCTACCTGTGGAATAAAACCCATATCTAACATTCTATCTGTTTCATCAAGGACTAAAAAATACGATTGATGCAATTTTAGACTTTTTCTTTTTAAGTGATCGTTGAGACGTCCAGGAGTTCCAATAATTAATCTTGGGCGCTTTTGTAATTGCCCTAATTGTTTTTGCATAGATTCACCACCAATAAGTACAGCAGATTTAATATTCATAGTATTTTCTATTAATCCATTAAGAACATCTCCAACTTGAACCGCTAGCTCACGCGTTGGACATATAATAAGTGCGTTACTACCTCTGTCATTTAGAAGTTTATTAATACAAGCAATTCCATAACAAAGTGTTTTTCCCGTACCAGTTTGTGCTGTACCCAAAATATCTTTTCCAAGAAGAGCTGGAGGTATAGCTTGCGCTTGAATTGGTGTGGGAATTTTAAAATGCATTCTCGCAATCGAGTGTTTTAAAGATTCATTTAAATTTAGTTCTGAAAAATTTTCCATAAACTTTATATGCTTAATTGCTTTGCTTGATTTAAGCCTGCGACTTTTAGGTTGCAAAAATTCTATAACACAGAACCATGATCCCTAAAAGTTTTTTCATTAAATTTTTTATTCTACTTAATATTTTTTCCATCAAGTCTAGGTTCATCCAGCGTTTTTGGTTTATAAGCAGGAGAGGTTTCGTGATTTTCTGGACAATTAATGCTTACAAATTCTGCTTTGGTTCTTTTGAATATTTCTCTTTCTATATTAAACCAGAATGAAGGTGGATCATAAGTTCCGCCTGCAGCACCCATAAGATCTTTCATATGAGAAAGCGTCCAAAAAAGACTTGTTCCACAATTAGTACAAAAATTAGTTTCAAAGGTATTTCCATTTTCAGTAGTAAATGTATATTTTTTTAAATCACCAGACTCTATTTTTAAATTCTCTTTTTTAAAATAAACAGAAATTCCAAAAGCTGTTCCTGTTCTTAACTGGCAATACCTGCAGTGACACAGGCCTGTTTTTACTGGTTGACCAATAGTATGGTATCTAACTTTGCCACACGCACAACCACCAGAATGTTTTTTCATTTAATTCTTGAGGCTATGTATTCTTTAATGACTGGATTGTAGTATTGAAAACATTCAGCTTGGTCTATGTCGTGACCATTAGGCCAACCATCGCCTAAAGAATCTGTTTCCTTAAGTGATTTTGATCCTATTTTACATTTTATTCCATCAATTTCAAAACCCTCTGAAATTATTATTCTTTTAACTTCTGGAATTTCTTCTATCCAATCAAATAATAATCCTTCATAAGGATCTTTGGGATGCGTAAAAACTAAAATGGGCAAGCTTTTACTTTTCTTAATAATATTTATTTGAGTATCTCTCAAAGCTTTCATACCAGGATATTTTTCTGCAAATTTTTCAAGAGCTGCCTCTTCTCCTATTTCGGCTACTTTAAACTGTTTTGATAATGTCCAATAACAAGCGGCATTTAATGCTATTCCTCCTCCTACTTTATCCATATATTGAGAAGTTAACATTAAAGTCGTCCAGCCACCACATGAGTGGCCCGTTATAATAATTTGCTTTCTCGGAACACCCATAGACACAAAATCTTCAACCAAATTTAAATTGGCTTCAACTCTACGCTCTATTTTTGTTGTACCTTTGTAAGGAGGTTGCCAATTATGCCATACATTTTTTTTCTTACCCATATCTCCCTGTAATTTATGTGTACAAAAAAGATAAACCATTATTTCTTTTCCATTTACTTTATCACCAACCAGAGATGCCATATTTTTAACGGGATCTTTTCCCCAAAAACAACTTTTAGTTTTCCTATCAGTTTCATTTGAGCCATGATTGTAAATTATAATTATTTTATTACTTGGATCACTTACTTGTAACTTTTTATTTACTTTAAGCTTCCTATCAACAAACCCACTCTTATTAATTGCGGCAGCAAATGCCGTAGAAGAAAAAAGAAGCAAAACTAAAACCAATAATACTTTTTTCATAAAATTATTATACCTGTTGACAATTTAATCGCAACACAACAAACCCAGAACCATGATCCCTAAAAACTTTTTCATTTTCTACGTTTTTTCTTTTTCCAAAGTTTTGATGTATTTTTTTTATTCACTTTTTTTATCATCGTTAGATAAATTAACACCAGTATCTGGATCAAGCTCCATACCCAATGGAGTAATATTTTTTGGCAGCGGTGTAAATGTTGAATCTGGATTATCTTCGACACTTCTTCTAGTAATCCTATAAAGAGCAAATACAGCAATAATAACATGAAAAATAAGTAGAAAAATAAAGAAACTATTGGACCCATATTCGTTCATAAAAATAGAACAAACTATTGGTCCACCCATTGCTCCTATTCCAAAAACGAGGTTTAAACCACCTCCAGCAGCAACGAATTTTTCTTTTGGAACAAAATCGTTTGTGTGCGCAATGTTAAGTGGGAACAAAGAAAGTGATGCACCAGCGTAGATTGTTACAAAAATAAAAAACATTAACTTGTCGGCACCAGGATCTACAACAATATTTATATATTGTAATGTATTTCCTGAAGCAAAAATTGATAAAACACAAAAAACGGCACCAACTATAGTGCATAAAACAATAATGATTCTTCGATCAAATTGATCAGAAAGATAACCTATGGGCCACTGGAATAAAGCTCCGGCAATAGTAATTAAAAATAATAATAATGAAATTTCAAAAATACTAAAGTTCATTGTGGCCGCATAAACCGCAGCTAATGTAAATAAAGCCGAATGAATTATACCCGTACAAAAAGAACTAACAAAGCCGAGAGGTGAAATTTTATAAAGTTCTTTCAATTTCAAAGTACCTATCTTTTTGAATTTAGGAGCCTTACGCTTTGTAAGTAGAATAGGCACCAACGCAATCGATAATAATATCGACACTAAAATAAAAGGTTTATAGCTTTCTGGACTATCAAAATTTAATAAAAGCATTCCCAATGCCAAACCCGTGTAAGTTATGATCATGTAGACAGATAATAGTTTGCCTCGTGTTCTGTTGTTTGCTCGATCATTAAGCCAACTTTCAGCAACAACTAAACAACTTACTATAGACATTCCTGTTACAAATCTTGCTAAAGTCCATACAACAGGATTTACGTAAGCAGAGATAATTAAAATACTTAGAGATCCCAAGGATGCAAAAGCTGCAAAAACCCTAATATGACCAACTCTTGAAACCAGTTTTGGAGCCATAGTAGAACCAAAAAAAAACCCCACATAGTATCCTGACATCATCGTACCTGTAGCTATAAAGTTAAAATTTTCGATTACAGATCTAATTCCCATTAAGTTTCCTTGTAGGCCATGGGCAATCATCATGATTCCGATTCCGATAAATAGTGCCCAGGAATTTTTCATCATTTTGATCATGGTCAGGAGTAAATATTCTTTTTTAGGAGAATTGCAATGAGATATCGAAAAATATTATGTTTTTTTTAAGGTTAAAAAAGAGTGAACTACAATTGTAGAAATGATTACCACACCCCCAACAATCGTCTCTACGCTAGGCTGTTCATGAATCACTAGCCAAACCCATAGAGGTCCTAAAATAGTTTCAAGCAAAAAGAAAAGATTAACTTCAGGTGCAGTAATATATCTTGGGGCCAAGGTTATAAGAACAAAAGGTATTGCTACACAAAAAATGCCCATAGTTGGAATAATAATTAGATCTTTTCCTGTTAGGTTAAGCTTATCCGCAAAAAATAAGGCTATTAATGCAACAAGTAATTTGCCCATCATGGCAGAGGGAACTAAGTTTATTTGTTTTACAGATCTTATTATTACAGTTCCGACAGCCAAACCCACTGCGCAAATAAATCCAAAAAAATTTCCTTTAAAATCACCTCTTTCAAAGGAATCAAAAAAAATATAAATAACGGCCAATGTTGTGACTGTAATAGCTATCCATGTTTTTTTATCAGGATTTTCTTTTAAAAAAATAAAACTTATTATTGCAGAAAGCATAGGAGCTAAGCTGAGCATAATTAAGGTGTTTGCAACATTGGTATTTTCAATTGAAATAACAAAAAGGATGTTTGTTATGGCGAAAGTAAAAACATAAGCAACACCGTGCCATCCATTATTTATAAGGGCAGAAATGAATTGACCTTTTTGAATAATTAATAGGCCAATAAAAACAGCAAAAAAAGGGATAATTCCTCTGTAAAAAATGAGACCCCAAGATTCAATACTTGATAAGCGAATAAGTAGGCTGTCTGGTGTAATAAACATTATTGCAATAAAAGCTAACAATGTTCCCTTTTTTTGATCAGTTAGCTGCATATTTATTTTCAACATAATTCCAAAAATCTTTAGACAAATCTCTACCAGAAAGGTCTTTATATGTTTTTAATCCAGTTGGTGAAGTAACATTTATATCTCCAATTAGCTTTCCTCCAATAAAATCAACTCCGGCAAAAATAATTTTATTTTTAATTAATTTTTTCGCAATTAAACTGGAAATTTTTATTTCACTTTTATTTAGCTTAACCATTTTAGCTTTTGCTCCTTTACTCATATTGCTTAAAATAGAACCTTTTTTTGGAACCCGAGATATTGCGCCTTTAATTTTTCCTCCAATTATAAAAACTCTTCTATCTCCTTTTATTATTTCGGGGAGAAATTTTTGTATCATAATGTGTTTATTTTTTTTTATAAAATTTTTGATTAATTTTTTATTAAAGTGATTTTTAACTAATAGTATATTATTTCCCCCATAGCCATGAATTGGTTTGATAACAATTTTTTTGAACTTTTTGAAAAATTTAAAGATAATTTCTGTATCCTGAGTAAAAATTGTAGGAGGCATAAATTTAATAAAATTGGTCGAATATAGTTTTTCAGAAATATCTCTAACAGCTTTTGGATTATTAATTATTTTTACTTTTTTTGAAATTTTTTCCAACAAATAAGTAGCAGTGATGTAATCCATATTAAAAGGAGGATCTTGCCTCATTAAAATTACTTTTGCTTTTGAAAGGCCTAAATTGGTTTTTCTTTTTATTTTATAAAACTTTTTACTATTCTCTCTGAATGAAATTTCATCACATTTCGCGGTTACTTTGTTTTCAGTGTAGGTAAGGTTTTTTGTTCTATAGTAATATATTTTATAATTTCTTCTTTGCGCTTCAAGCGCAAGTAAAATCGTTGTATCAGTTTTTGGATTTAACTTATTTAAACTATCGCCCTGAATAGCCAATATTTTAATTTTCATATAAGTAATTTAGATCCTTATCTTCTTTAAATTTACTTAGCATTAATTCAGCATTTGTTTGATTTGAATTTAAAATCTGGTTTAAATAATTTAGGTAGATTGCTTCATTTTTTTTACTTTTGTTTAGTTGATTTCTTTTTTCCAGTCCTTTTTTTGATAAATTTAGAAATATTTTACTCCACTCACCAATATTCTTTCCTTCAAGCTCAGTTCTTAATCCTTTTTTTGGTGAATCAACATATGCATTTAGTATATTTTTTTTACTCCATTTTGATACGATTTCAAGAGACTCGTCGAGATTGTTATACAAGAGACCAATATAGAAAGCAGGAGCGTTACATAAGCAATCCCAATCGCAAGTATCAATTGATCTAACTTCAATATATTGTTTCAGTCTATTTTCAGTAAAAATTGTACTTAAATGATTTGATAAATCATTTTCATCAGGTAATTCGTTATTTATTTCGTCCAATCTTCCATTCATAAAGTCTTCAAAATTTTTATTATTTATGTCTGAATAATTATTTTTTTTTTGAATAAATAAAATAGGAAACTCCATTACAAATTTTGCATATTTTTCAAAATCCATATTGTCTAGGAACTGGGGAGGCAAACCACCTCTCGCAGTTTCTTGCCAAACTTTGGATCTGTAAGAATAATAATTGCTATTTTTTTTCTCAACAATCGGTGAATTGGCAAATAATGCAGTAGATAGAGGTACCAAATAGGAGCAAAGTTTAAATTTTTTTGTGAAATCTTTTTCTGAATAATAATCAAGATTAATTTGAGTTCCACAAGTCCTATACATCATGTCTAAACTTAGCCTTCCTTTTTTTGGCATTTCTTTTGTCATTATTTCATACCTTTTTTTTGGATTATCTGGAATTTCCTTTAGTTTTGAAATTGGATCGAAACCAAGTGATATAATTTTAAGATTTAATTTAGAGTTTATTTGTTTTAATTCAAATATATATTCGTGTGCTTCTTTACAAACATCATGAATAGTATTTAATCGCGCACCTGATAATTCAATTTGATTTCCGGGCTCAAGTGTAATTTGACAATCATTTTTTTTTAATGCGATTATATTATTTTCTTCAAAAATTGGATGCCAACCAGAATTCTTAAATAAATCAAATATTTTAATTATGGTTTGATAATCGACTCTTTTTCTTGATTT
>QCSA01000023.1 GCA_003211695.1 Pelagibacteraceae bacterium AG-464-P07
ACTATTTGTTTTATTTTTTTTCTTTAATAGCTTTTAATGTATTACTTGCTGTTATATTTTTTAATAAGAATATTATAGATAGGATTTCTGATTTAATTTTATTTTTAACACTTATTTTTCTTGAACCAGATCGTTTTATTTATCATGAAACATTCGATCCATTATTATATTTTATTTTTTTTCTTTTAATAAAAAGTAGAATTTATCTAAATTTAGCTCTGAAATTAACAAATAAAAAATTCATTTTATTAATTCTTTTTAGTATCTCATTTTATGCTTTATCAATTTTAAAAATGACCAATAATCTAATTGAAATGCCAATGTATCAGTCTTCAAATGCAAATTTGTTTTATAATTCAAGTATTATTCAATCTAATCATTAGGTTTGTTTATAAATGCATGGAGTATCGAAAAATTTAACCAAAAGATTGTTCCATTAAATGTAGAAAAAAAACTACCAGTAGGTAGCAATGGAATAAAAAATGTAAAAACAAATAAAATTGATGATAAATGAGTTACGTCACCAGTTTTTTGATAAATCCTGAGGCTATTAAGCAGTACATGAAAGATTGCAAAAATAATAATTAAGTAACCTAATATCCCTTGTTCAGATAATATTTCGAGATGAACTTGATGTGGGTGGTTTGAACATCTTTGAAATGACTGTATAACTGCAGTATTAAAATATTTATTATCATGACAGATATATCGAAATTTTGAATTTCCAATACCGAAAATTGGATAATCTTTAAATATTTGCCAGGCAACATCATAGTGTGCAAAGTGTTTCAAATGACTAAATTTTTTATAATAAGTATATGGAAACTTATGTATGCCCTCATTATCTAATTGTATTCTTTTAAAAAATCCAATTTGTCTATTGTATATATCTTTAGATATTAAAGTTGGAAGAGCTATTCCAATAATAATAAATAAAAAAATATATTTTTTTTTAATATAAAATTGAGCATCATTAATTAATAATAATATTATAGAAGTAATAATTAGTGCTTTTATAAAATTTGATCTTTCACCTGATAAATAAATACAAATTATTGATAAACAAAAAAATATAATTGAAAATATTTTTTTTTTTGGATCATTTTTGGTCGATTTAAATAAAAAACCCGAAATCAAAAACGAAAAACCCAGCACAAATCCACCAACAACTAGTTCGTCTTTAAAAAAACTTACAATTCTATGTGGGGATGATTCCGTTTGCCAAATGTAATTAAAACCCAATGTATTAAAACCAAAAATGCGCTCGAAGATAATATCAATTAAAACAATAAAAACTATTATAGTCCAATATAGAAATATTTTATTAAAAACTTTTTTTGAGTTATTAAAAAAATATTGAACCGCAAATAAAAATATCACAAATCTTATAAAACCTATTGATCTTATCGTGCTCTCTTTTTGAGGATAAACTTTATGTTGTTCGATAAAATCAAAACCACTTGTAATGCTGTTTGCTGAAATAATTGAATTTAATATCAGATAAATCCAAATAAATATAAAAAAATAGAAGTATTTATTTTTAATCCAAGACCATTCCTTTTGACGATAACATATAAACAAAAAGAATATGTCAATAACTAGAATGTTTGAGTTTATTGCACTATTACCTAATATTAATGAGATTGGCAAGAATGAAAAAAGGAAAATAATTAATTTTTCATTAAGGTATGCTTTTTTATAATTTTTAAAACTTATTTTGTTTGTATTAATTAATATCATTAATGTTGGTTTAAGTTTATTTTTAATTAATTGTATATATTATGTATTTAAATTAATTTATGGAAAAAGCACTAAAAAAAAAGAAAATATTTATAGCAGGTCATAATGGGATGGTTGGATCTTCAGTCGTAAGATGCTTGAAAAGTTTAGGTTTAAACAAAATTATTATTCAGAATAGACAAAAGCTAGATCTAACAAACTGGAATAAAGTTAATAAATTTTTAAAAAAAACAAAGCCAGATATAGTAATTAATTGTGCGGGAAAGGTAGGTGGAATACTTGCAAATTTTACTTATCCAAAAGAGTTTTTGTTTGAAAATATTAGCATTCAGTTAAATTTATTAGATACATGTTTTAATAATAACGTGAAAACCTATATTAATCTTGGAAGTTCATGTATTTATCCAAAAAATTCAAAACAGCCTATTAAAGAAAACTATTTATTGTCAGGAAAATTAGAATCCACCAATGAAGCTTATGCAATTGCAAAAATTGTTGGACTCAAAGCATGCGAATTTTATAATAGACAATTTAAAACGAATTACTTTACGTTAATGCCATGCAACATGTATGGACCAAACGATAATTTTGACATTAAGAGCAGCCACTTTATTCCAGGTTTAATTAAGAAATTTTATATAGCTGATCGCAAAAATATAAAAAATGTAGAAGTTTGGGGTTCGGGTAAGGCAAAAAGAGAAATAATGCATGTAGATGATTTAGCATCCGCAATTTTTTTTATACTTAATAAAGTTGAAGGAAAAGATAAAAAAGTATTGGATGTTTTGAAAAAAAATTCGCATATAAACATTGGAGTTAATAAAGAATATACCATTAAGCAATTTGCAAATATAATAGGCAAGTTATTTAATAAAAAAATCAATTTAAAATTTAATAAATCATATCCTGACGGTACGCCTCGGAAACTGTTAGACAGTTCTATTATATATAGCATGGGTTGGAGACCAATTATATCAACCACAAAAGGTATTAAGGAAACCTTGGAATGGTATAAAAAAAATATAAAATAAGTTAATTACGTTGACTAAAATCAATCTAATAAAAAGAAAAACTTATTTAAAAATTAATGAAATTTAAAAGTTTTATATTTAAATAAATAAATGGGCATGTAGTTCAGTGGTAGAATGCTACGTTGACATCGTAGAGGTCGCAAGTTCAATTCTTGCCGTGCCCACCAAATCTTAAAAATCAAGGAAAAATTTTGCCTAATAAACAGATTTTTAATAATTTGTTTGCAATTTATATTTATAATTATATAGATAGATTGCCTGGTGATTATTGCGAAGGGGTAATACCCGATCCCATCCCGAACTCGGAAGTCAAGCCCTTCAGCGCCGATGGTACTTTGTCTTAAGGCATGGAAGAGTAGGTCATTGCCAGGCTAAACAAACTTAAATTTATGAAAATTGCTAGCTCATTAAAATCATTAAAAAAAAGGGACTTAAATTCTAAATTAGTTAGAAGAAGAGGAAGAATTTACATAATCAACAAAAAAAATCCTAAATTTAAAGCTAGACAAAAATAATTTCTGTATTTTTATTATAATTCATGAAAATTGGATCATTAAGCGAGGATTTAAATTCGGAGAAAAGAATTTCATTAACTCCTGAAATATCAAAAAAATATTTAGATCTTGGTATTGAGATTTTAATCAATAAAAGCTACGGGATTCACCTAGGTTTTCATGACAGCGATTATAAAGAAAAGGGAGTTCAAATATTAAATAATATTGATGAAGTTATTAATAATTGTAATTCTTTACTACAAGTTAATTTACCAGAAATTAATTATATTAATAAACTTAAAGAAAATATCTCATTAATAGGTATTTTTAATCCTTTTAGGAATAAAGAAAAAATGGATTTATTATTAAAAAAAAGAATTAATATTTTTTCTTTAGATTTACTTCCAAGAATAGCAAGAACTCAGTCAATGGATGTTTTATCCTCACAAGCTAATTTAGCCGGTTATAAAGCTGTAATAGAATCTTTCAATGAGTTTGAAAAAGTTGTTCCAATGATGATGACTGCTGCTGGAACTATACCTGCGGCAAAAGTTTTAGTAATTGGTGCTGGCGTAGCTGGTTTACAAGCAATTGCCACTGCAAAACGTCTTGGGGCAATTGTTTTTGCTACCGATATAAGACAAGCGTCTAAGGAGCAAGTAGAAAGTTTAGGAGGAAAATTTTTGTCGATTGAGGGAACTGAAGATCTAGAAACTGAAGAAGGATATGCAAAAGAAACAGGTGAAAAGTTTAAATTAAAGCAACAAAAATTGTTAAGCGATACATTAAAAAAAATTGATATTGTTATTTGTACAGCTTTGATACCGGGTAAAAAAGCACCAAGAATAATAAATGAGAAAATGTTTAAAGATATACAAGCAGGATCAATCGTTTTTGATTTGGCAGTAGAGCAAGGAGGTAATTCAGCGTATTCTGAGATAGATAAAGTTGTAAATAAAAATGGAGTAAAAATAATTGGATATAAAAATATATTAAATAAATTGCCGCTCTCTGCAACGAACTTATATTCCAAAAATTTATACAGCTTTTTTTTAAATCTTTATGATAAAGAAAAGAAAGATCTAAGTATCAATTTAAAGGATGAAATTATTAACAAAACTCTTATAGAAAATAAAAATATTTAATTTATGGAAATAGATCCTTTTATTTTTAGACTTAGCATATTCGTGTTATCGATATTTATAGGATATTTTGTGGTTTGGAGCGTGACACCATCTTTGCATACTCCATTAATGTCAGTAACAAATGCTATTTCCTCTGTAATAATTGTAGGTGCAATAGTTGCATCTTTAGCAGGAGGTAATAATTCAAATTTTGAAATCTCAAATATTTTTGGCTTTTTTGCGATATTTCTTGCGGCGATTAATATTTTTGGAGGTTTTTTAGTAACTCAAAGAATGTTGCAAATGTATAAAAAAAAGAAAAAAAAATAAAGATATGTCACCAAACCTTGCAGCATTTTTGTACTTAATTTCAGGAGTATTATTTATTTTAGCTCTTCGCGGACTTTCATCACCTGAGACTTCAAGACAAGGAAACCTGTTTGGAATTTTGGGAATGATAATCGCAATCATCGTAACATTCTTGATAGTTGAATCCTTTTCTAAAGGATTTATTTATGTGCTAATTTTTTTATCGATTGGAGGAATAATTGGATCAATAATAGCCTATAAAATTTCCATGACCGCCATGCCACAATTAGTTGCAGGATTTCATAGCTTAGTGGGTCTCGCCGCTGTCTTGGTAGCAACATCCGCTTTCCTTGCACCAAATGTATTTAATTTAGGCACAGTCGGCAATATTAAAACTGCAAGTTTAATTGAAATGTCATTAGGAGGTTCTATCGGAGCAATTACATTTTCTGGATCAGTTATAGCATTCTTAAAATTACAAGGAATCATGTCAGGTTCTCCGATTGTATTTAGGGGACAACATATGTTAAATGGATTAATTGGAATTTCGATAGTTGTTTCAATTATTTATCTTTGTATAAGTCAAATACCTCAATTATTTTGGATATTAATTTTAATTTCTTTTTTAGTCGGGTTTCTTTTAATTATTCCAATTGGTGGTGCAGATATGCCAGTTGTTATTTCGATGTTGAATTCATATTCTGGTTGGGCAGCGGCAGGTATAGGATTTACATTGGAAAATACAGCGTTAATAATAACGGGAGCTTTGGTAGGTTCCTCTGGAGCAATTCTCTCTTACATAATGTGTAAAGGAATGAATAGATCTTTCTTTAATGTGATACTTGGTGGTTTTGGAGCAACAGATGACACGGCAAAAAATATTGAAAAAAGACCAGTTAAAAGTGGCAATGCTGAAGATGCAGCCTTTTTAATGAAAAATGCATCATCTGTTATAATTGTACCCGGATATGGTATGGCAGTTGCACAAGCACAACATGTTTTAAGAGAGATGGTTGATTCTTTAAAAAAAAATGGAATTAAAGTCTCTTATGCAATTCATCCAGTTGCTGGAAGAATGCCAGGACATATGAATGTGCTACTTGCAGAAGCAAACGTTCCTTACGATGAAGTTTTTGAATTAGAGAATATTAATAATGATTTTGCAAATACAGATGTAGCTTTTGTGATAGGAGCAAACGATGTAACCAATCCCGTGGCCAAAACTGATCCTCAAAGCCCAATCTATGGTATGCCTATATTAGATGTGGAAAAATGCAAATCAGTTTTGTTTGTCAAAAGAAGTTTGTCGCCTGGATATGCCGGAATAGATAATGAGCTTTTTTATAGGGACAATACTTTAATGTTATTTGCTGATGCAAAAAAGATGACAGAGAATATTATAAAAAATTTAGATTAAATGACCATTAAAATTTATTGCGATAGTGCGGATTATAAAATCATAAAAAAATACTCTAAATTTAATCTTGTCAAAGGTTTTACAACAAATCCTAGTTTGATGAGTCTCGCAGGGGCAAAAAATTATAAAAATTACTCAATAAAAATCTTAAAGACTTGTAGAAATAAACCTATATCTCTCGAGGTATTTTCTGATGATATTAATTCAATGATTCAACAAGCTTACTTAATTAATTCTTGGGGAAAAAATGTTTATGTCAAAATACCTGTTGTAAACACTCAGGGAAAATTTACTGGAAAAGCGATAAGAAAATTAAGTTCTAAAGGGGTAAAATTAAACATTACCGCAGTTTATACTTATGAACAAGTAGAAAAAGTTTTTCTTTCTTTAAATAAAAATACTAAATCTATCATTTCAATTTTTGCAGGTAGAATGGCTGATGTAGGAAAAGATCCAGTTTCTATATTTAGAAAAAGTGTTCAGTTAACCAAGAAACATAAGAATATTGAAATTCTTTGGGCTAGCACTAGAGAAGCTTACAATTTTCTGCAAGCAAAAAACTTAGGATGTCAAATTATAACAATGCCACCAAAAATAATAGACAAAATTAAAAATTTTGGAAAAAGTTTTGATACATTAACTTTGGATACAGTTAAAGGTTTTTTTCAAGATGGCAAGAAATCAAAATTTAAAATTTAGAATAAAAATATTTGTAATTATTGTTTAATAATTTTGTCAGCAGTATCAAATCCAATTCTGATCATTTGATCACTATCACCATAATAAAATTGTCCTTGTCTACCAATAGAGAAAAAATTATTAATTTTAAAAAAATATTTTTCTACTTCCTTTAAGTGAATTTCATAATCCTTTCTATAAATTGGATAAACGCTAGGAACTTTTATTATTTCATAATGTAGAATATTTTCCTTTTTTAATAAATTATCTTTTTCAAGAGCATCAATGCATAAAGAAAAAACTTCTTCATTTGAATAGTTCCACATTTTATCTTGGTAATGACAAGAAATTTCTACTATTAATAAATTTTCATCTTCAGTGTTCATATTTCCGGTAATAAAATCCATTTCGGATATTCTATTGTATGGTCTATCAACAAAATAACAATATTCGCAATTTAAAATATTTTTTTTTTTAGTATTTAAGTAAACTAAAATTAATGAAAGATATTCTAATTTATTAGCAGAATTTAATATTGTTTTTTCAGGCGAAGGGCGAATTTTATTTATTATTCTATTTAATGGTATGGTTGACACAACTATATCTCCATTAAAAACTTTATCCTTAGTGTTCACATCAAAAGTATTGTTTGGTTTTAAAATTACTTCTTTAACATTATGTGAAGTATGGATTTTTCCACCATTATTTTCTATTTTTTTGCCTATTCTATTAGCAATTTCTCCGTAGCCTTTTTTTGGATAATAAGTAGGTAAACTCTCTCTTTCTTGAAGTGAAAGTTCTCCAGGTTCTCGTTTAGCAAGATCAAAATATTTGTTTATTAGAAGATGCTTGAGTGTTTTTGCAAAATCAAATTTTTTGCTTGAAGGAATAACTCTAGAAGAAAGCTCAGATGTATTAATTTTCCAAAATTGTTCTGTATAGGGTTTAAAAAAATTTAGATAAAGATATTTTCCAAAATTATCTATTGCCCATTTTTCTATCGTAGAATTTTTGATTTCTTTTTTTTTAAAAAATAAAGAAATTATTGACAATCTAATATATGACTTAAGAAAACTTAGGGAACTTAATATAGGTGATAAAATTCCCATTTGAAAAATACTTTTTAAGGAGAGGGGATAATCAATATATTTACCTCTAAATATCATTTTCACATTTCTTTTTTTTGAATACTGAAATGTACTCTTCTCACCTTCGAATAAATCGAGTACTTTTTTTAAGACCTCCTTGTCTTCACTAAAAAAAGAATGTGGACCAATGTCTAGATTTTGATTTCCAATTTTTATAGTTTTTGCTAGCCCACCTATTATTTTATCAGATTCAAGAATATTTATTTTAAAACCATGTTCGGAAAGCCTCCAAGCAGTACCTAAACCTGTCATTCCAGCACCAATAATTATAACATTTTTCATATTTTTTTTACTTATTATAGATATACTTAATTTATTTGAGTAAAGAAATTAATTTCTAAAAAAAGTATTTGCTTTTATCATACTATTTTTTTTGATAAGGGTTCGTTTTAAATTCATTAGGTGAATCAAAGTGTATTGGAATAAGCTTATTAAAAATAGAAAGTTTAATTTAAGTGATTTTAGAAATACTAGAAAACATAATATTTTTGCTAATTGGAATCCACATAAGAGAGGTCTCACTTATCATAACTACTTAATTTATAATTTTATAAACTTATTCTCTAAAAGAAAATTTATAAAATTTCATAAAAAGTTAGGAAACACAAATATTGGCAATCCTCCAGGTATAATATTTGATAAGAGAAAAATCACTTTTGATGATTGCTGGTCAGTAGAAGAGCTTTTTTTTTTAAAAGATAAAATAAGAAAAAATTCCAATATTT
>QCSA01000024.1 GCA_003211695.1 Pelagibacteraceae bacterium AG-464-P07
AGTATAACTACCCCATGGCAGCCTTTATCAATTAAGTTTTCTGCATGTTTTATTGTCTGATCTAGATTTAAGGAAAAATCTTCCTTAAAAATAGACATGGACGCAGCATATATACCTCTAATAGAAATCATGATTTAATCACTCTTTTTTTATAAAGTTAATATAATTACTTTAAAAATGAAAGTTTTAGTTATTCAAAACCGAATGGGTATTGGAGATTTGCTCATTTTTCTTCCATACATATACAGTATTTCTAAAGAATTAAATGCTTCTATAAGTTTATTAGCCCGCCAAAATACACGGGCTAAGGATTTGTTAAAAGATAATCCGCATATACAAGAAGTTATAACTTTAGACCGTGATGACAAAAATAGATCGGGAAGACATCAGGGTTTCTTTGGAACTTTAAATTTAATTAAAGATTTAAGAGAAAAAAAATTTGACAAATCGTTTACTTTTAATTCATCAGCAAGATACTCTCTGATAACAAAAATGGCAGGAATTACTGATCGTTATCAATATCCTTTATTTCAAAAAAAAAATCAAAATATCATAGAAGCTGCAAAAAATTTTATAAATAAACATTTGGGACAAAATATTAATAGTGACTCAGAAATATTTATTGATGAAAAGAAAATTAATGATGCAAAAAATCAGTTTAAAATTACATCTGATAAACTTCATATTGTTTTAGGTGTTGGGGGCTCAGGACCAACGAAAAGAGTAGATGCAGAAAAATTTATTAAATTTATGGATTTAATTAATGAAGTAAAAAATTGTATTTTTTATCTTGCTGCTGGTTCAAATACTATTGAACAGCAAATTGTCGATACAATTTTAAACTCTGCTCACAAAAATAACTGTATTACACTTAACAAAATGGATATTGTTGATACTTTGCCCGTCATAAAAAATTGTAATTTAGCTGTTTGCAATGATTCCAGTTTTAGTCATATTTCTGCTGCTTTGGGAATTAAAACTCTTGTATTAATGACTGATACTCCATTATTGTATGGATCTTACTCATCTCGTATGACTGCAATTTTACCTGAAGGTCTGAAGGATGTTACCCATGATACGTTGGGAAAAGATAAAATTAATCCAGAAGAAATTTATATAAAAGTTAAAAAAATTTTAAATCTATAGTTTAAGACGTAGTTTTTAAAATTAAATCTTTTGCTTCATTAACAATAGAAGACAGTCTAGTGGTCTCAGGAGAAATATCTGGGTGGATTTTTTTTTGAATTTTGGCATGAGCTTTCTTTACATCTTCCTTTGTTGGATTTTTTTTAGGATCTAGGTTAAGAATTTTATATGCTTCTTCCAAAGTTAAACTTGAAGTTCCTTGAGTAGGATTAAAATTGGTATATGAAAACCTTCCGCTATGTCTTAGAACTTGAAGTAACCTATAAAGATTAAATATTTGAAATAAAGTTAATCCCTTCAACTTCATCACTCCCAGACCTACCAGGATCAATGGTAAAGAAAGTAAAATTTTCCCTCCAAAGGCAAATAATAAAGCTAGTAACAATGAAAAAGTAACTATTAAAGATCTAACAATTTTAGAGAGTTTTTTAGTACTCATACTAACCAATAATTTTAAAATTAGATAACAAAGGACAAAAATGACTAGTGAATAAATAATAATATTCATATATTTAATTTCTTTTATATGAATATACCAAAATTAAGAAAAAAATCTGAAATAAAAAAATGTCATGGAGTAAGTTGGGAAGACTCTTATAGTTGGATTCATCAACAAAATATTCTTGAAGTTTTAAAAGATGGTTCAAAATTAAATCCAGAGGTAAGACGTTACCTTGAAGAAGAAAATGCTTACACAGAATATAATTTAAAAGATACTAAAGAATTACAAAAAAAGTTGTTTGATGAAATTAAAGGAAGAATAAAACTTGATGATGAAAGTATTCCATTTAAAGACAAAGATTACGAGTATTGGACTAAGATCACCAAAGAAGGAAATTATTCAATAAAGCTTAGAAAAAAAATAGGTTCGCCTGAAATAGAAGAATTTTGGAATGGTGATGCTGAAAAAAAACTGATTGGTACTGAGTATTTTGGTATAGGCGATTTAGAAGTCAGTTTTAATGATAAACTTCTTGGTTATTCTTTAGATATTAAAGGATCAGAATATTATACAATTTATATAAGACAAATTTCAGATAAAAAATTAGTTACTGAAAAAATTGAAGAAACCTCAGGGAGCATTACATTTAGTTTAGATGATAAATATATTTTCTATTCTAAATTGGATGCAAATCACCGACCTAGGCAAATTAAAAGGCATAAATTAGGAACTTCTCCAAAAAATGATGAAATAATCTATAATGAAAAAGACGAAAGATATACTGTAGGAATTGGTTTAACTTCAGATGAAAAATATTTTTTAATATCAAGTTCTGACCATACCTCGGCAGAAATATATTACTTTCCCTCTAATCAAAAAAATCCTCAACCAAAACTAATACAGAAAAGAGAAGATCAAATAATTTATTCAGTAAACTCATGGAAAGATTATTTTTATTTGCATACCAACAAAGAAGCTGAGGATTTCAAAATCTGCAGATGTAAGAAAACTGACATGTTTAAATGGAAAGATTTTATTCCAGCAAAAAATGAAATTTTGATTGGAGGTTTTACTATGCTTAATGACTGGATGGTAAGGTATGAAATTACAAATGCACTACCTAAATTATTTGTTAGAAACCTAAAAACAAACGAGGAAGAAGAATTAATTTTTTCTGATGAGAAAGTTTACGGTCCCGGATTTTCAATTATACAAAGAGATAGAAATACCGATCTAATTCATTTGGCTTATGAATCTCCAAAAACACCGGGTAGAACTTATCTTTATAATCTTAAAACAAAAGAAAAAAAATTAGTCAAAGAAGAAGAAATCCCATCAGGTCATAATCCAAACGATTATGTGGTTGAAAGATTAGAATGTGAGTCTCATGATGGACAACGGGTTCCTATAACTATCACTCGCCATAAAAAAACTAGATTAGATGGCAATGCACAAGTTCTTTTATATGGATATGGTTCTTATGGAGCTTCAATGGCACCGAGTTTTTCAAGTACACGTTTAAGTCTAATTAATAGAAATATTATTTGGGTAACTGCGCACATCAGAGGTGGAATGGAACTAGGAATGAAATTTTGGAAAGAAGGAAAAATGTTAAACAAAAAAAATACCTTTGAAGATTATATTGCGGTTGCAAAGTTTTTAATTAAAAAAAACTATACTTCAACAGGAAATATTATTGGACTAGGTGGAAGCGCGGGTGGATTGCTTATGGGCGCTGTAGTTAATCAATCTCCTGAATTATTTTTAGGTATAATAATGGCTGTTCCTTTTGTAGATTCTTTAACTACTAATTTAGATCACTCATTACCATTAACAGTAGGAGAACTTTTAGAATATGGAAATGCGAAGGATAATAAAAAACATTTTGATTATATTTATTCATATGCACCTTATAACAATATAAAAAAAATGAATTATCCTCATATGTTAATTACTACAAACCTATCTGATAACCGCGTTTTATTTGACGAGCCTACAAAGTTTACAGCAAAGTTAAGAGATTATAAAACTGATAATAATTTACTGCTTTTAAAAATAGAAATGAACGCTGGACATGGTGGAAAATCTGGAAGAGATAACGCAATTAAAGAAGTTGCTTTAGATTATGCCTTTGCTTTAAAAATTAGTGGAAAATTAAATCAATCTAAAACTTGAAAATAATTAATTAATAATCATATAAAATTTGTAAGTCGCCTTATGGGGCTTACGAAAAATAACCTTGCTATGAAAGGAGGATATTATTATGACAGGTAAGGATCTATCAATCTTTAACTCTCTTAGACCTTTCTCAATTGGTTTTGACGATATGTTTGATCAATTTGAGTCGTTACTAGGTAATGGTGGATTATCAATGCAATCTAACTACCCACCGTACAACATCAGAAAGACTGGTAAAGACAAATACGCTATTGAAGTAGCGATTGCTGGCTTTAGCAAAGATGATGTTGAAGTTGAGTATGAAGATAATCTTTTAACAGTTAAGACAAAAAAGGTTGATAAAGCTGTTGAAAAAGACAAGGATGGAGAGGTTATTCATAGAGGTATATCTCAAAGATCATTCTCAAGATCTTTCACAATTGCAGATGATGTAAAAGTGAACGGTGCTGAGCTTAAAGATGGTCTATTGTTGATTGGCTGTGAAAAAATTGTTCCAGAACAAAAGAAAAGAAAACTTATACCAATTAAGTAATTTCTAAAGCCTTACTTGCGGAGATATAATCTCCGCAAGTATCAAAGATTTATTTCTAAATATAATTGTTAAATTTTTTAGATATTCCTATATCTACAACAATAATCTTTCCGCAATATGTTTTACCAGGATATCGAGTATGACCAATTTTTTTTGCATGAAGAGCTAATGTTTTATTGGCTTTAATCGCACAACCATAAACTTTTCCTGTATCTCCATGTACTCCCGAAGGTATATCAATTGAAATAGTTTTTTGTTTTGATTTATTAATCTTAAATATTACTTTTCTTAAAAAACCAGAAACCTTTCTGCTAATTCCGGTTCCAAATAAACAATCGATTATAACTGATTTTTTTTTTATTTTTAGATCTAAAATACTTTTGCTTTTGATTTGCAATTGATTTAATGCCTTTAACGCATCTCCTTTGTAATATTTTTTTTGTAAGCAGAAAACATCAACCTCGTAACCTTTTTTTCTTAAATATTCTGCTAAGATAAATCCGTCACCACCATTATTTCCTGGGCCAGAAACAACAATTATTGGTTGTTTTTTTATTAACTTTAATATGATTTTAGCCACGGCCGTTCCTGCATTTTCCATTAATGAAAAAGAATTACCTCTTTTTTTAAATTCTTGAATCTCTAATTTTTGAATATCTTTGATTGATAATATTTTTTTAAATTTCATTTAAATTTTAGATTAAAAATGCTAAATTTTATTATGGTCCCGTAGTTAAATTGGATATAACGGATCCCTCCTAAGGATCAGATGCAGGTTCGATTCCTGCCGGGATCATTGAAAAATTTTCATAATCGAATAAAACTATTCTCATATGCTTTTAACCATTTGTTAGTTGGTTCTTCTTCGAAAATTATTTTGGAATCAAGTTCTGATAAAATCCAGTGATCTATTTCCATTTCACCTTCTAGTTGGCCATCGTCCCAACCAGAATATCCAAGAATAACTAAATATTTTTTTGGTGCCTTATTTTCAGCTATATCAAACAAAATTTTGTAATCTCTGGTTATTGAAAAATCTTTGTAACTTTCTGTACTTTGATTTTTGTATTCTTTTGAATGTAAAATATATATTTGTTCTTTACTAACTGGCCCACCCCAAAATATCGGGATCTCCACATTATATAATTCTTTTTTTTCATTTTTGAGTTTTTGCGAAGTATTTATCAATAAATTAAGTGGTACTTTGCCTATTGGCTTATTGACAACAAGCCCCCAAGCACCTTCTTCATCGTTATCTAACATAACAATTATCGTTTTTTTGAAGCGGTCGTCTGTCATTTTTTCTGTTGCAACTAAAAAATGATCTTTAACACTTGTATAGAATTTTCCTTTTAAGTAATTTTTGGGAACCTCTGCCAAGGTAGTAAAGCCAAAATGAAAAGACAATATTTGTATTACAGCAAACCAAAATAATAACTTTATATTTGATCTCATACTAAAAAATTAATTATTAAAAGCAACCCTTAGAGGTAAATCCAATTACAATTTTTCTCTCGTCAATCTCAAATTTTCTTTCGCACTTAATTTTATATTTTTTTGATTTATAAATTAAAAATCTCACACTTTTATCATTTTCAATCTCATCATCAGGATTTCCCATAACAATTTTAAGCTCACTTTCAGGCTGGCCAATAAAATTGCTTAGTTTTTCGTTTTCTTTCTTGATTATTTCTTCGGTTTTTTTATCAATTGTTTGGCAACTGGCTAAAATAAAAAGAACTATCGATACAAAACTTAATAGTAATAATTTTTTCATAATTTCAACTTAACATAGAATATTACAATGTTTTACAAACAAATATAGATCTTAGAGGTTGTATTTTATTTATCATATAGCAAATTAGTTAAAGATTTTATCTTAGGAATCTATTAATTTGCCGACATTAGGAGGTTCGATGTTAGATAAATATTTCGAATACAAAAAACATAAAACGGATTTTCAAACAGAAGTCATTGCAGGAGTAACGACCTTCTTGACGATGGCATACATCATGTTTTTAAATCCAATTATTTTAGCAGATGGAGGTTTTGATTTTGGCGGCGTCTTCACGGCTACAATATTATCAATAGCTGTCGCCTGTTTCATAATGGGCTTCTACGGGAAAACCTGGCCGATAGGCTTGGCGCCAGGAATGGGCCTAAATGCATTTGTTGCGTACGGCGTGTGTCTCGGTATGAATTACACCCCAGCAGAAGCTTTGGGAGCTGTTCTGGTTGCAGGTATAATCTTTTTAATAATTTCGTTAACACCAATAAGATCTTGGATTATTAATTCAATTCCAAAAAGTTTAAAACTTGGTATCGGCGCGGGTATCGGTTTATTTTTAGCTATTATCGGGTTAGAAATAATGGGAGTTGTTGCCGATCATCCTGTGACTTTGGTTACACTCGGAAATTTAAAAAGTCCAATTGTCTTATTGGCTTGCCTAGCATTTATAGTTATGATTGTGCTAGAAAAACTTAAAGTCAAAGGTAATATCATTATTGGTATTATTGTTTTCAGTGCAATCGCATGGATATTTGGCCTGGCAGAGTTTAAAGGAGTGGTTGGATCAATTCCACCGATGACACATTTGTTTCAGTTTGATCTTGGAGCAGCCTTATCGGCATCAATGGCTACAGTCGTGTTTACATTATTCTTTGTAGACTTTTTTGATACAGCTGGAACGCTTACTTCGGTTGCTAATGTAGCTGGCAAAATTGATTCTAAAGGTCGTGTACAAGACATTGAAAAAGCAATGCTTGCTGATTCTGTAGGAACTGTTGCTGGTGCTGTAATGGGCACTTCAACTGTTACTTCTTATGTTGAATCTGGAGCAGGCGTGAAGGCTGGTGGAAAAACGGGAATGACTTCAATCGTAATTGGAGTATTGTTCTTAGCATGTTTATTCTTTGCACCGCTTGCAACAAGCTTGCCCAAACAAATAGATGGTGCGGCTCTAGTATATGTTGCGGTTCTGTTTGTGAGAAACATTGTGGACATAGAGTGGGACGATATATCAGAAGCAGCGCCTGCAGTATTGGCGATGATCACGATGCCATTAACGTACTCAATTTCTAATGGAATTGCCATGGCATTTATTTCGTATGCGTTAATTAAAATTCTAAGCGGAAAAGTTGTTGGTGTGTCACCTGCTATTTGGCTGGTAGCTGTTTTAAGTGTTATAAGTTTCGCAGTCTAAGAGAATTTAAATATTTATAAAAAGGGGCCGGATTTATTCTGGCCCTTTTTTTTTATTTGTTATGTTTCTTTTTTATATCCTCAATCCTAATTTCTTCATAATGCTCGAAAGGTTGCACAATCCAAGGATTGTCTTTAAGTCTTACTGCACAAAAATCTGGCTCAAAAGTTGATTTCTTTTTTTTCCATAAAGTTGCCGTTTTTATATCTTCGATTTTACCTTTTATTGGTTCATATTTTCTTAACCAATCTACGCTTTTATTTAGAGTAATTCCTGTATCTGAAAGATCATCACACAACAGTATTCTACCACCCATGTTTTGTGCAATCGAACTCATTTCTCTTGAAAATACTATGTTTCCTTGTTCGTCTTCAATCCCTTTTCCACTATAGCTCTCAACTGCGAGATACGAACATTTTAATTTAAAAACTCTACTTAAAAGATCAATCATCGGAGCACCACCGCGCATTATGCCTACAAGTAAAGTAGGTTTGTAACCACTTTCATGAATCATGATAGCTAATTTTTCAACGGTATTATTATATTCGTCCCAGGAAACAATTAATTTTTCTGACATATTGATTCTGCTATCATAGTTAAAAAAACTTAATTAAAAAGGAGAAAATTTATGTCGAAAGGATATTGGTTATCAGTATACGAAAAAATTGAAAATATTGAAACTTTGAAAAAATATGCAGTTAAAGCAACTACGGCCATTGGTAAATATTCAGGAAAATTTCTTGTAAGAGGTGGAAAAAATATAACTCTTGAAGGAAACCAATCACCAAGAACAGTAATAGTTGAGTTTTCAAATTTTTCAGATGCAGAAAAATGTTACAATTCTGACGAGTATAAAGAAGCCCTTAATATTTTAAGAGGCTCCGTAAAAAGAAATTTACAAATTATAGAAGGAACTTAAATTTTTTTTTTCGCTCTTAAGTTAAAAAAGTGACGGATAAATCCTAAAATAATTGCTAACAATAATAATATAATCCAATTATACTGACTGATCCAAATAAACGAAGCGTGCCCGCTCAACATAACAAAAAGAACTAAAAAA
>QCSA01000025.1 GCA_003211695.1 Pelagibacteraceae bacterium AG-464-P07
AAAACAGAAAATGATAAATTAAAAAAAGCTATAGATGAAACTGATATCTATAATTATGAAACTATTATCTCTAAAGTTTTGGTGGATAAAGAAAGTCCTTTTTTGAAGTCAGTTATTTTAAATAAAGGATTTAACTCAGGCCTTAAAAAAGGAATGCCAGTTTTAAAAGGTCCTTATTTTGTTGGTCGAATAACAGAAGTAAATTATTTATCTTCAAGAGTCTTATTAATCAGCGATTTAAACAGTAAAATTCCAGTCCTTATTGAACCAATGGGTTATCAAGCGATTATGAGCGGCACTGGTGGCGATCTTGCTTTATTAGATTTTTTGCCAAAAAATCATCAATTAGAAGTTGGCAATCTGGTTTATACTTCTGGAACAGGTGGCATATTTTTTCCCGGGATTCCGATTGGACGAGTTGAATTAATTGAAGAAAAATTCCATGTACAATTTTTTTCCGATTTAAGTCAATTATATTTAATAAATGTGATTACTTCAGAACCAAGAGGTGAACAATAAGTGACTTCATTCAAGAGAAATTTTATTAGTCGTTTCTTTAGTTTAATTCCACTTTTGATTCTATTTTTTCTAGCTTTTAGTGAAACTGATTTTAATTTTGAAAAATTAAGTTTTTTATCTTTTAATCTAATATATATTCTCATATTTTATTGGGTTTTAAAAAACCCTGATATTTTAGGCTATGGATTTATTTTTTTAGCAGGAATCGTTAATGATGTGGTTATTGGATTACCAATTGGAGTTAGTTCCGTTACTTATTTAATTTTGGCAGGATTTGCTGCTTATATAAGATATTTAACGGTACAGCCTTCTCTTATTTATGATTGGATTGTTTTTATACCATCAATTGCAGTTACAAATTCAGTTTATTTTTATATTCTAAGAATGTTTTTTGATATTCATTTTAATTATATTACTTTAGCATTAAATACTGGTATCACGATTCTTTTCTATCCTATTATTGGGATTTTATTTAGTTTTTTAGCCAACATAATTATTAAGAAAAAAAATGTTTGATCGAGATGCTTTAGGGGTTAATAAAAATAAAATAATTACAAGACGAATGTTTATTTTGTCTGCTGCAAAAGTTATTATTTTTGCGGGTATTATCGGTCGATTATTTTCACTACAAATTTCTGAAAATAAAAAATATTCATTTCTATCTGATAAAAATAGGTTGAGAGCATGGAAACTGCCACCAAAACGAGGAATTTTCGAAGATTATTTCGGAAATACAATAGCAGACAATAATCAAGTTTTTCAACTACATGTGGTGCCTGAAGAAGTAGAGGATTTTAATTATTTGATGGTCAGGCTAAAAAATATAATCAAAATAGAAAATAAAGAAATAAGGAAAATCTATAAGAAAAAAGAAAAACAATTACCCTGGCAAACATTAATTATTTCCGAAAACCTTTCTTGGGAAGAATTTTCTAAACTCAATCTCTTTTTACACGAACTACCAGGAGTAAAACCAGTATTTTCGGTTGCAAGACAATATCCCCAAGCAGAAAATTTTACTCATGTTTTAGGATATGTTGCAGAAGCCAGCGTACAAGATATTAACAATTATTCATTTATTAAAGAAAATTATGTTCCTGGCCTCCGTGTTGGCAAGACTGGATTAGAGAGAGCCTTAGAAAAGGAACTTATTGGAGTTTCTGGCTTACAGCGCTACGAAGTTAATGCTCACGGAAAAAAAATTAACCAAATTGATCGTATCGAAGGAACCCAAGGCAAAAACTTTAGAACTACTATCGATCAAGAAGTTCAAATTTATGTTCAGAAGTTATTGATTGGAAAAAGTGGATCTATCAATGTAATGGATATTTATACAGGAGATATCATTGCAATGGGATCCTCTCCAACTTTTAATCCAAATCAATTTGTTCATGGAATAGATAGTAAAAAATGGGATAAAATTAACAAAGACCCAATGAAACCCTTAATCAATAAATCTGTTTCGAGTTTATATTCTCCAGCATCAACCCTGAAGCCATTAGTTGCTCTGTCTGCACTAGAAAACCATGTGATTGCACCTGGATTTGTTCACAAATGTGAAGGAAAAATGGAACTGTATGATCATACATTTCATTGCTGGCAAAAAAAGGGCCATGGTTTTATGAAATTAAGGAATGCGATCAAGCAATCTTGTGATATCTATTTCTATGAAGTGGCAAGAAGATTAGGAGTGGACCGCTTATCGATTACCGCAAAAAAATATGGACTTGGGGAAAAAGTATTGAGTGGTTATTTTTTTGAAGAAAAATCTGGAGTTATTCCTTCTACAAAATGGAAACTTAAAAACATAGGCAAAGGATGGGTATTGGGGGAAACCTTACTTACCGGAATTGGACAGGGCTATATACAATGTACTCCATTAGAACTTTGCTTAATGGTTGCTCAGCTAGCTAATGGAGGATTTAAAATTCGACCCCGAATTATTGATGATGGCACAGTCGTTTATGAAGATATTAAATCAAATATTGATAAGCAATTGGAAAATTTTGAATCAGGTTTAAAACAAAAAGAAATGATAACTTCTGATGTGGATCTAGATTTAATGAAAACTGAATCTGTTAATTTAAAACCTTTATTCAGAAATCCTGAAAATGTTAAATTTGTTAATGATGCAATGTATGGGGTAATCAATGAATTTATGGGTACGGCTTATGCCTCAAGACACGAAAAAAAAAAATATCAGTACGCCGGCAAAACGGGAACTTCACAGGTTAAAAGAATTACTGAGGAACAACGGGAATTAGAAATAGAAACCAAAGATTTACCTTATGAAGATCGAGACCATGCTGCATTTATTGCTTTTGCTCCATATAAAAATCCTCGATATGCAATTAGTGTTTTAATTGAGCACGGAGGGTCTGGAAGCAAAGTAGCAGCCCCATTAGCTAAAAAGGTAATTAAATTGGTTATTGATCGGCACGAACTAAGAGAAAAGATTAGAAAAGAAAAAAGAATAGAGATTTAAAAATGATAACAAGCAATAAGTTTTCTGAAAAAAAAACATTTTTTGAAAAAATTAAATCGATTGATTATATCCTTGTAGCAGTTATTTTATTCATTGGAATCATCAGTAGTTTTGCTATGTACTCGACCGATGGAGGTCAATTTAGATATCATACTAATAGTCATATTATAAAATTTTCATTATTTTTTATTTTGTTCATAATACTCTCTTTTATACGAATTGGATTTTGGCATTCATTAGCTTACATATTTTATGCGATGGTATTAGGTATGCTAGTTTATGTTCTGTGGTTTGGAGTTACAGCCCAAGGTTCACAACGTTGGATGAATTTATATTTATTTAATTTACAACCGTCCGAGTTAATGAAAGTTGCCATCATTGTTTGTTTTGCAAAATTTTATCATAAAGTTCAACCGTTAGACATAAACAAAATAAAAAATATCGCGTCCCCCATTATTTTATTAGCATTCCCAGTTTATCTTGTGATTGCTCAACCTGATCTTGGCACTAGTATCTTAATTGCAGCAAGTGGCCTAGCTGTAATCTGGTTAGCAGGGGTCAAAGTTAAATACTTTATTTATTCATTTTTAGCTTTGTTAGTTTGTGCTCCTTTTGTAGTAGCATTCTTAAAACCTTATCAAAAGATGAGGATATTAACTTTTTTTAATCCAGAAAAAGATCCTACAGGAGCGGGTTATCAAATTCTTCAATCCAAAATTGCGGTGGGATCCGGTGGACTGTTTGGCAAGGGGTATCTAAAAGGAACCCAAAGTTACTTAGAATACTTGCCGGAAAAACATACGGATTTTATATTTACCTTATTTTCGGAGGAATTTGGATTCCTAGGTTCTTCAATTTTATTGATGCTATATTTTGTAATGTTATTTAGAATTATAAGAATAGGTCAACAATCGAGAAGTTATTTTGCAAAATTTTATTGTTTTGGTTTTACCTCGGCGTTATTTATTTATATTGTAGTCAACATGAGTATGGTATTAGGTTTGCTACCGATTGTTGGCTCACCACTACCTATTATGTCTTACGGAGGCTCTGCTTTGTTGTCTATCATGATTGGTTTTAGCATTGTGATGAGTTGTAAGATTTATTCTAGAGAAATAATTTCCTAAAATTAATAATATTAATATTCTAATTGCTGATTAATATTATTAAGTGCCTCGGCAAATCCATCCATTGGCAGAGTGAGAGAAATCGGTTCTTCTTCTTCAGAAACGTAAAAAGTAATATTCATTTTGTTGAAATTTTTCAGTGAGTATTTGAGCATCCTGTTGCCCTTAAATATTACTAAGCAACCATCACTTTCACATTTCATAAATGATCTGGTAAATTTCGTTTTATTATCAAAGCTTATTTTCAAACGTTTCTTTATGTTCACCCTAGGTGCAGGAGGGGTAGTAATGCTTAAACTTTCTTTTACTTTTGCATTTATATCCATAGTGACTTTGTATATAATTAAAAAAGTTTCATTTTGTTCCTCAATATTTATTTTCCGAGCAATCTTGCATTGCCTTTGTTCTTCATAATTAATACAGTAATAAGTCCAGTAACCTGAACGTTCCGTCTCAACCTGTTTTTCATTTGTCTCAGAGGCAATTACGAATAAGCTTAAAAATAAAAGAAACAATAATCCAGCTTGGAAACTCTTAAGTAGCATTAACCTTTAATAATTATTGATACAATTGTAGATTGAATTATAAATTTGTTTTTCATTGTAAAAATATACACATTTAATGTAAAAACGTACTCACAGATGAAAAAAATAATTTTTCTAGTAATTGCAACTCTTTTTTTAAATGGGTGCTTTCAGATAGTGGCTCTTGTAGTACCCGCGGCCAGTGGTGTTGCTACTGGAAATTTGTATCAATCAGCCATTTCTTATTCTTTGAGTTATGGGGTTAAAAAAGCAACTGGAAAAACAATTATAGAGAACGTTATTGATATGTCTGAAGATGAACAAAAAATAACTAAAATTAAGAAAAATGAGGAGTTAATACATTCATTACATTCATTTTATCCTAACGCTTTTTATTATCCTGACGCCTTTCCAAAGCTCTAAATTTACACCAGTTTATTAAACTAAATATTTATTTAGTTACCGAGTGATTATAAATATAAAATTGATTCAACTTTAAGTTGTATAATTTGATCTTTTAGGTTTTTGAAATAAAAAATATTTTAATTTTATTTTAAATTTTTTTATGATTTAAGTATTACATGTTTGGAAAAAAACCATCAGACTTATTGGATACTCAAAGCGGTAGATCATACTTAGGGGAAACTATGCAGGTTGAAGGAGATTTCCATTATTCCGGGGCGGTAGATGTTGCTGGATTAATAGATGGAAATGTTTATGGCAAAGAGATGATTATTTTTGATACTGGGTCAGTTAAAGGCAATTTGCAAGTCAGTAAGTTAAATGTCAATGGTCATGTCGAGGGTCAAATAGTGGCTGATGAAATTATTTTGGGAAGCAATTCAGTAGTTAAGGGTGACATTGTATTCAAAACATCTTTAAAAACTGAAGAAGGTGCTGAAATTGACGGATATATAAAGGGAACTAAGAGTAAAAAGGATATCCGAGACGAAGAAGATAAGGATATTGAGGAAATTGTAGCAAGACCAGAGCTTGGAAAACCAAAACTTGTTAAAGATAATAAAAAAGAAGCTGTCTAATTAGGCGTCACTAATCTAATCTTATCTAATCTAATTATATATCAGGTTATGGAGTCAAAAAGTTTTTCCGTTGGTATTATTGGTGCGGGTATACAAGGTGTTTGTATTTCCCTTTTTCTTATCAAAAAAGGTTTTAGAGTCACTCTTATAGATCGAGAAGAGCCTGGAAAAAATTCGGCATCTTATGGAAACGCAGGACATTTCTCACCTTATGCATCCGTGCCAATGAATAGACCGGATATTTTAATAGATGTACCTGCAATGTTACTTAGTACTACGGGACCATTGGCGCTAAAATGGAATTATGTACCTAAGATGATTCCATGGTTTTTAAAATTTATAAAAAATTGCACAAAGAAAAATATGAAGCATACAGCAAAATATATGCATCAAATTTTAGACTTAGCGCTGCCAGCATATGATGAGTTATTCCAAGATATTGATATTTCAGGATTAGTGGAAAGCAAAGGAATCATTTATTTTTGGACTGACAAAGATTTGAAAAGCAGAGAATTAGAAATAAATATAAGAAAAGAATTAGGTGCAGAGCAACAACTGCTAAAGACGCATGAAATCCATGATCTTGAGCCACATATAAGAAAAATTTACCATGGTGGCGTTTATTACCCTAGCGCAAAACATGCAAGAAACCCTAGAAAAATTTTACTTAAATTATTTGATTTATTTTTAAAACGAGGCGGACATTTTGAGAAGCAAAATGTTGAAACAATACATTTTTCATCTGATAACAACCCAGTGATTAAAACTAATTTAAATTCCTATACTTTTGATAAAACTGTAATTGCATGTGGAGCTTTTTCAAAAAAATTAACAGATCAAGTAAATGAAAAAATCCCATTAGATACTGAACGAGGTTATCATGTTCATTTTAAAGGACATGACCACTTACTTTCAAGACCTGTAATTTTTTTAAATAGAGGTTTTGGAATAACACCTATGGAACAAGGTTTAAGAGTAGTAGGAACAGTAGAATTTGGAGGATTGGATAATCCACCAAATAAAAAAAGAATTATTAACCTTGTAAACAATGCAAAATATTTATTTCCAGAATTATCCGAACATTACGATGAATGGTTGGGCTTTAGACCAACATTACCAGATTACTTACCAGTTATGGGACCATCAAAAAATCACAAAAATTTATTTTATTCTTTTGGTCATCATCATTTAGGATGGACTTTAGGTGCAATTTCTGGAAAAATTATTTCTGGAATGATGACAGGAGATAATACCAATTTAAATCTTGAACCTTATAGTTCCTTAAGGTTCAGCTAAGGAAAAAGTGTTCTCAAAGAATACAGCCGCTTATACATTTCTTTTATTTGCTGCATTATTTTGGTCTGGAAATTTTATTGTGGGAAAAGCAGCCAGCCTTTTTGAAATTCCACCTTTCACCTTGAATTTTTATAGATGGTTATTTGCATGGTTAATATTAGCTCCATTTACGCTTAAAGAAATTTTCGAAAAAAAAAAATATATACTAGAAAATATTAAGATTATTATAATACTAGGAATAACAAGTATCACGCTTTTTAATTCCATAGTTTATTATTCATTAAATTTTACAAATGTAATCAGCGGAGTTTTAATGATTTCTACTATACCTGTGATGATTATTTTTTTTTCTTGGATCTTTAAAATTGAAAAAACAAATGTTTATCAAATCTCAGGTGTAATTTTTTCTCTATCGGGTGTTGTGGTAATAATAACTAAGGCAAAATTAAACTTATTATTGAACCTAAATTTTAACAAAGGAGATATATGGATGGTAGTGGCAATGTTTTCTTGGGCAATTTATTCTGCTTTACTGAAAAAGAAAAAACATGAACTTTCACAAATTGCTTTTCTACAGACAATTATAACTATGGGACTTATATTTTTATTGCCCATTTATATTATAGAAATGAAAATGGGTTATCTTGCTACTTTAAATTTCCCTTTTGTATTAACTTTAACCTATGTTGTATTATTTCCAGGGCTGGCATCTTTTCTATTTTGGATAAAGGGAATTGCGATAATTGGTGCCAATAGGTCTGGAATATTTTTACATTCAATGCCAATATTTA
>QCSA01000026.1 GCA_003211695.1 Pelagibacteraceae bacterium AG-464-P07
TTTTTTCATCGAAAAATATTAGACTTTTACAATTATAATTATCAAAAATGTTTTTTTATTACTGGTTTTTTGGCAATAGAACCCACCATAATCCAATGGCATTCCTCATTTTGGACTGAGTCAATATTTTTTTCTCTTCAACTAATTACTTTGAGCTTAATTATTCATAAAACAAATAATAAATTTTTTAATTTTTTTACAGGAATATTTATTGGTTTGATGTATCTACAAAAAACGGTAGCGATGTTTTTTATTTTTCCAGTTATTTTTTATTTAATAATATCAAAAAAGAAACACTGTCTTATTTCTATTATTAGCCTAATTTTTGGATATTTAATAATTATATTTATTTTGGGCTATCATAACTTTAAAAGATCAGATCTTTTTTATGTTATGTCAAGTCAGAGTAAAAATGCCCATTATCGAATCTTGGTGCCGCTAGTACTTTCTGAAAAAAATAATATTTCTGAAATTGAAGCTCAAAAGTCTGTAAAACAACTTGAAAAAAATTGGATCAAAAATAATAAAATTAATCTTAATAATTTTAAAGATGGGAGAAAATTAAGTAATTATTATCAAAAATTTTCTCTTAATACTTTCTTAAGTAACAAAATTATTACAACAAAAATTTATACTAAACAAATAATCCATCACAGTTTATTAAATCCTGTTCAAGTGTATTTTTGGTATCGTTACAATAATAACGATAATAATGAAGAATACCATACAAGTTCTGATCATGAAAAATGGTTATGGAAAAGAATTTTGTATAGCCTGATTATTTATTTTATTGTTTTAATAGGAATTTATTATTCATTAAAAGAAAAAGAATATAAGAATTTTAACTATTTTATTATTCTATTAATTTTTTATTTCATGTTTATGTTGGGTTGGGTGGGAAATACAAGGTATTTTATGCCATCGCTAATATTAATTTCGATATTTTTCGGAGAAGGAGCGTTTTCAATTTTGAAAAAGTTTTCAAAAAATACTAATAAAAGAATCTCAACTTAGAAAGTTTATAGAGCAAAAAATATGATATGCAATTTTTAAATTACGTTCATTAAAATCGCCTCAAAAATTAATTGTAATGAAACTGCGAAGAATTATTAATTTATGATTAGATAAGATGAAAAAGCTACCTCATAACCTGTTTCTGTAATTTACAAACTACATTAAACCAAAGGCTAAATTGGGTAAAAATTTATCTCGTTTCGTTACAGTTTTGAAGGGCAGGGAAGTGAGTCTTTAAGTTATTTCCGTGAACACGTTGTAAAACAATTGTTATAAATAAACAAACCGGTGTAGCTTGATTTAATTTGTTACCAGAAACCTTTGCTTTTCTAAACCGAGGATCAGAAGGTTTAATCCTCTTGGACTCATCAAGAAAAAGTTGTTGATTATTCTTCAATAATTGAAAAGTATCCTTTCACCAAAAAGTTACGATTTTTTTATTGGTGGATATTCTAATATTATTCCTGGAATCCAGTCACTAATTTGTTGTATTCTTCTAGAGGTAGATGGATGTGTGCTCATCCATTCAGGAGGTTCTTTTCCTTTGTTCATTTCTTTCATTCTTTTCCAAACTTCTACTGTTTCTCTAATGTCATATCCTGATAAAGAAGTGAAAATCAATCCAAGATAATCTGCCTCACTTTCCTGTTTTCTATTAAAAGGGTTCATAATTCCAAAATGTGCTAACATTCCAGCAACATCAACACCAGCAGCTCTTGAGGCTCCAGAAATTTGACCTCCCGAGAAAATATCAGCAATTTGAGTTCCCACATTTATTGCCATACTTCTGCTTGCGCGTTCTACTGAATGCTTGGCAACAGCATGTGCAATTTCGTGACCCATTACGGATGCTAATCCATGCTTATTTTTAGTAACTTCTAAAATGCCAGAGTAAACTGCTATTTTACCTCCTGGCATGCACCAAGCATTTTTAATCTTTTTATTATCTACCAAGATATATTCCCACTTAAAATTTGCGGTTGGATCAACAATGTTGTTTTGATAAAAATATTCACTCACCGCTTCCTCAATTCGCTGTCCAATTTCTTCTATTTCGTTTAATTGATTTAAATCATCACTTAATTTTTCTTTGCTTTTTACTTTTTCATATATTTGTGCAGCTTGTCTATTTAAAGTTGATTCTGGAATTATTGATAACTGTCTTCTTTCTGTAATTGGTACTGTAGTGCATTGATGAATTAACAAACTACAACAACCACAACCAAAATATTCAATAAATTTTCTTCTATTCATCTACTTTACCAAATGATAATTTATCGTAATAAAAAACTAATTTAAATAATAATATTTTATTTGTTAGTTTATAATATTTACATTTTATACTAGTTATAAGAAAATAGAAATGGCTAAAAAAAAATGAAGGTTTCAATAACAGCAAAACTAAGAAACTATTTCATAGCTGGAGTGTTAGTTTTAATCCCTATTGGGGTGACTGTATATTTAACATTATTTTTTATTAAAATTTTTGCTAAAATTTTACCTCAAGAAATTAATCCAAACAATTATCTTCCATATTCAATTCCTGGATTAGAGATTATTATTTCAATAATTGTAATAACAGTTATTGGATGGTTATCATTATCCTTTTTAGGTAAAAAATTAGTAAAACTTGTTAATGATATTTTTAAAAATATTCCTTTCCTAAGAACAGTTTATTCAGCTATTGGCCAAATGACAGAAAGTTTTGCCCAAAGTAGAAAAAGTAAAAAAAAAAGTGTTGTTTTGGTTGAATATCCCAGGAAAGGTTCTTGGGCAGTTGGTTTTGCAACACAAGAAAATACAGGAGAGATTGCATCTAAAACAAATAAAGATTTGATAAATGTTTTTGTTCCAACAACTCCCAATCCTACCAGTGGCTTTTTATTAATGTTTCCAAAAGATGAAATAATATACTTAGATATGAGCTTTGAAGATGCTTCTAAATTTATTGTCTCTGCCGGAACTTCAAATCCAAGGGAATAAATAATTAACTATTTATTTCATTAATAATATCTGCACGATCATATAACTTTAATAAAGGGTCGTATTTACTAATAATTGTTACATCAGTTTCAATTTGTTTAATGTTTTGTTCGACCAATCTAAATAAATCTTCATGATGAACTGGATCGGCTAATTTAAATTCTTTTATCCCACTTTGTTTGTAACCTAATATGTCTCCAAAGCCTCTTAATTTCATATCTTCTTCCGAAATTTTAAAACCATCATTTGTAGATTTTAAAATTTTTATCCTCTTTTTTGCATTATCGCTTAAATTTTTCTTATAGAACAATATACAGGTACCCTGTTTATTACCTCTTCCAACTCTTCCTCTTAATTGGTGAAGTTGTGATAATCCAAACTTATTTGAATTTTCAATGACTATTACATTTGCATTAGGAAAGTCGATTCCAACTTCAATTACAGTAGTTGATACAAGTATTTGAATACTCTTATCTAAAAAATTTTTTAGGATAATCTCTTTTTGCTCTTTTTTAAGAGATCCATGAATCAATCCAACTTTATAGGGAAAAATTTTATTTAAATATTCAAATTTTTTTATTGCAGCCTCATAATCTAATTTTTTTGATTCTTCAATTAATGGACAGACCCAAAAAATCTGATTACCATTTCTAGTTTCTTTTTTTATAAATTCAATAACCTCATTTATTTTAACTTCTGGCTTGCTTAAGGTGGTTACATCTTTTCTATAAGATGGTTTTTCAATTAACCTGGATACATCCATATCACCATAAACAGTCATTATTAAGGTTCGGGGAATTGGCGTAGCTGACATTAACAATATATCGCAATCAGCACCTCCTTTTTTTGAAAGTTCCATTCTTTGTTTAACTCCAAATTTATGTTGTTCGTCAATTATAATTAAACCTAAATGATTAAATTCGATTTTTTTTTGAAATAATGCATGTGTACCAAATATAATATTTATTTCTTTTTCCTTTAATTCACTAATTATTTTCTTTCTTTCCAAATAATTTGTTTTACCAGTTAAAAAATTAGTTTTTATTTTTGTTTTGTTAAAAATTTCATTAGCAAGCAAGTAATGCTGTCTAGCCAGAATTTCTGTAGGAGCCATAAAAGCAACTTGATAACCAGATTCTATTACATTTGCTGCTGCAATTAATGATACTATTGTTTTACCTGAACCAACATCTCCTTGCACAATTCTAAACATTTTTGCTTGTGAGGATAAATCTTTGCTTATTTCATCAATTATTTCATTTTGATTTTTGGTGAGTTGAAAATTGAAATTTTCAATTATTTTTTTATGTAATCTTCCTTCAAAGACCTTTGGTTTTTTCTTTATCTTTTTTATTTTTTTTCTTATTTGAGATAAAACTATAAAGCTAGATAAAATTTCATCATAAGCTAGTCTTCTAAAATAATTTGACTGAAGATCTAGTTTATTTTTGGAACTATGTAAATATAAGATAGAGTCTTTCCAACTTTTATTATCAAAAATTTTTAAAATATTTGAATTATGCCATTCTTCTAAAGTAGGTAATTTCTTTAGAACTTGATCGACTATATTTCTATAAATTTTTTCCGTTATTCCTTCAGTTAGTGAATATCTTGGAATTATTTTCTTAACAAAATTTTCTTTTTCAGAAGGAACTACATAAGCAGGATTGGTTATTTGATATTTTTTATTATAAAAGTTTACTTTACCACTAATAACAACCCATTCATTTATAGGTAGTATTTTTTTTAAATATCCTTCTCTACTATTAAAAAAAACTATATTAATTTTTCCAGTTGAATCCTCACACTTTACTGTATTTGGTAGATTTCTAATTCTTGGAATATTGTATTTTTTAACTTGAACTCTTATTGTACAAATTTTTCCAACTTCTAGTTTATTGATATGAATCAAGTTAGATCTATCCACAAATGCTTGAGGTAAATGCCATAGCACATCAAACAAATTTTCAATTTTTTTCTTTTTTAATAATCTTTTAGTTTTTTGACCAACTCTTTTAAGTATAGAAATGTCTTTTAATAAAAATTCATAACTTTTAGAATGACTCATTATCCTATATTATATACCTATTTTAATTGAACTATGAATAATATTGACTTACTTAAAAAAAAATTTTTATATCGATCAAAATATCGAGGCATAAAAGAAATGGATTTATTGCTAAGCAATTTTGTCAAAAAATATATCAATGATTTTGGTAATGTAGAATTGAAACAATTAGATAATTTATTAAATTTTGATGATGATAGTTTATTTAAATGGTATTTAAATAAAAAGGTCGAAATTAAAATTCCAAATAATAAAGTTTCAAAACTTTTAAAAAATTTTAAAATTTAATATTTTTTTTGGCGGAGAGGGTGGGATTCGAACCCACGAATGAGTTGCCCCATTGCTGGTTTTCAAGACCAGTGCTTTTAACCGCTCAGCCACCTCTCCAAAGTGTAGTTATATGAGGACTTTATTATATTTTTTAAGAATTTTACACAACCTCAATTTTATTTGTTTCCTTATCGTTCAGTCATCGTTCAGATTGTCCTACAAAAAGCTACAATTATACCAAACTGAGTCTTTTGCTTCATTAGGGTTTTGTTTAAAAAATCTTAATATGTTTATAATTTTATGCTAGTCTATTGACGAAGTTTGGTTAGACGAAAGATTACAAATCAGTTGCTCTACCAATTGAGCTATGAGGGCTTGAGGAGTTAAATAAGATAAAACATTAAATTCCTCAAGTTAAATATACTCTTTTAGTTCTTAAAGGCTCGCAGCTGCTGTTACAGCTGCTCGTCAGGCAGCAGTAAAAAGTGACGTATTGTTGCCTAGTTGTGACTGATTAGTAGGAACAAAATCCTGGGATCCGCAGGATTTCAAATTCACTCTTGCATCATAGAAAGTAAAAAATAATGGGAGTGGAAAAATGACTAAAAAGAAATAACTTAATTAAGATTCAATAAATTTATTTTGATAAGATACCAAGTTCGCCATTATCATTTTCTAAAGCTAAAAAAATAGCATTCATTTTATAATGATATTTCAGATCTCTTATTCTTTGTCCAATAAAGATTTTTTCAATAAAAATAATCCTATCATAATTTTCGTCAAATTTAATTCTATATAGACTGCTTCCCCATAAAGAAGATAAAATGAAGTTATCAATATAATGTGCCGAAAAACTGTTTGGTAATTTAATTATTTCAGAGATACCGATTGCTGGTAAAAAGGAAAATATAGGCTCTTCAAATCCTAAGGATTTATGATCTTTTAAATAGTCAGGTTTATTTATGTTTGAGTGTAAATATTTTTCACCATAAGAGGAAATAGGCCATCCATAATTTCTATTAAAAATGATTTTATTAATTTCATCGCCGCCCCTAGGGCCATGGTCTGTAGATAAAATTAAATTATTCTCCACATATAATCCTTGTGAGTTCCTGTGACCTTTTGAAAATATTATATTATTTTTTGTTTCAAAATCTATAAATATTATTTTTCCAAAAATAGAATTTTCATTTTGGGACAAATCTTTATCTGGTTGATCTTGAAAGACATTATTTGTTGTAAATAATAATCCTTTACTATTGTTGTGAGTATAAAATTGCATTCTACTAACTCGAATGTTATTTCCACATTCATTTGAATTATAAAGATTTTCAAAATTTAAGTACTGAGAATCTATTTTTGCCATTGAGATACTTACACTTTTGCAATTATGTTTTGATTTAACAAAGTAAATATATATATATTGATCATTAATTAAAGTATCTAAGACTTTTTCCACAGATAAATTTGAATTAATAACTTTTAAATCTAGATTATTATTTTTCATTTTTGCTAATTTAACTTTTTCAATACCAGTTCGATAAATATTACCCATATCGTCTACTATCCATATTTCATCATTTAATAACTCAATAAAAAAAGTGATGTATTTATTTATGGGAAGATTTAAATATAATGATTCACTAAAATTTAATTTTATTTTTTTAAAACCAAGCTTTAAAAATTGTGTATCTGGAAGAAATTTTACGTTATAGTCATTTTTTAAATTGTTCATAACAGAAT
>QCSA01000027.1 GCA_003211695.1 Pelagibacteraceae bacterium AG-464-P07
TTTAATTTTTTTTAAAGCTGATCAGTTAGAAAAAAAATCAAAAATAAGAAATTTATTTGAAAAAGGTGAAAATTTAGCTTGTGTTGCATGTTATCAAGATAATAATTTTGATCTCATAAAAATTATAAACGATGAAATTAAACAAACAAAAATTAAATTATCTACTGAGTCAATTAACTTACTGATTGAAAGAGCGAGTGGTGATAGAAATAATTTAAGAAATGAAATCAACAAACTGAAAAGTTTTTCTCTTAATAAACAAGTGATTTCTTACGAGCAAGTAAAAGAATTAACTAATATGACTGGAAATTATCAAAATGATTATATTGTTAATATATGTCTAAATGGTGATAAAAAAAGATTAAATAAAACACTTAGAGAATATAATTTTTTTTTTGAAGATTTTTTCATTTTATTAAAAACATTTAGCAAAAAAATACACCGTTTACTTAAAATTAAAATTCTTAATCACTCGGAAAAAAATATAGATAAAATATTTAATCAAATAAAACCCCCTATATTTTGGAAAGAAAAAGAGGACGTTAAAAAACAGGTTAGGCTATGGAATGATAAAAAATTAAATTTAATAATTAAAAAAATTAACGAAATAGAATTAAATTGTAAAAAAAATCACGAACTAACAACAAATATCATACTTGATTTCTTATCAACCGTTTGTGATGAAGTTAATAATTATTCTTAATAATATTTATTAATCTATCTAATTGCTCAAGATTTTTATATTCAAAAGACAATTTACCTGAATTATTTCTGTTATTTTTGATCTCAACATTAATTCCAGTTTTATCTACTAAAGATTTTTCTAAATCCAAAATATTACTATCTTTTGAAGGTACAACTTTTAGATTTCTTTTATTTCTTAATGCTCTAACTAAATTTTCAGATTGTCTGACTGAAAGTTTTTGTTCTACAATTTTCTTTGCTATTTGAATAGCTTTAGGAAGGCCAATTAAAGATCTGGCATGTCCTGGCGAAATTTTTTCACTTTCTACATAGGAAATAACTTCTTTAGGAAGACCCAATAATCTCAAAGAATTTGCAATATAGCTTCTACTTTTACCAATAAATTTTGCTAATTTTTCCTGGTTGTATGAAAAGTCATCTATTAGTCTTTGATATCCTTGAGCTTCTTCAATTACATTCAAATCTTTTCTTTGAACGTTTTCTACAATTGCAAATTCAAGAGATTTTTCATCATCAACATCTTCCAAAATAACCACAGGTACTTCATGTAATCCCGCATTTTGAGAGGCAAGCCATCTTCTTTCACCTGCAATAATTTCAAATTTTCCGACTAAATTTTTATCTTTTCGAACAATAATCGGTTGGATTACACCTCTTTCTTTAATTGAATTGGTTAGTTCTTGTAGACTCTCCTGATTAAAAACTTTTCTCGGTTGTAATTTATTTCTTTTTACATCGTAAATTTTAAGTTTAGTAATATTAGTTTTACTTTTCGTGTCACCAAGTAAAGATGACAATCCTCTTCCCAAACCTTTTTTAAATTTAAGTGTATTCATTAAGCCGCACTTTCTAAAAATTTGTCTTGATTAATAAACTCATCAGTAAAATTAAAATAAGATTTGCTACCAGAACAATTTTTGTCATAAACTAAAACGGGCATCCCATGTGACGGTGCCTCTGATAATCTTACATTTCTTGGAATCACGGTGTTATACACTTTTTCTTTAAAATAATTTCTTGACTCTGTTTCTACCTGTGAAGATAATTTATTTCTTTTATCAAACATGGTTAATAAAATTCCTCTAATACTAAGGTCCGAATTCAAACGATCTTTTATTCTTTCAATTGTTTTCATTAATTGAGTAAGACCTTCAAGTGCAAAAAACTCGGTTTGGAGAGGAACTATTAATGAATGCGAAACTACCAAAGCCATCACAGTTAATAAACTCAATGAGGGTGGGCAATCTACAAAAATATAGGAAAATTTATTTTGATTTGCTTCTAAAAAATGATTTAGTTTATCCTTCAAAAAAAATGCTCTTTTAGTGTCTCCTGCTGTTTCAACTTCTAATCCTGAAAGCTCAACATTGGCACTAACAATTTTTAAATTATCGATATTGGTATTTTTAATTACATCTTTAAATTCTTTGCTGCCTATCAACACTTCATAAATTGTATCTTTTGAATCTATATTCGAAAGACCAAGTCCAGTTGTAGCATTTCCTTGCGGATCTAAATCAATGACTAAAACTTTTTTATTTTGCATTGCAAGACCTGCAGCCAAGTTTATAACTGTTGTAGTTTTTCCTACTCCACCTTTTTGATTAATGACAGAAATAATTTTGGTTTTGATCAAATTTTTTTTCTAATTTTTTTTATGTTTAATATTAACGAATCATCACTTGTTACACTCTTTCTTTCCTTATACTCAAATTCCCAAACCTTGGAAGCATCTAATAAGGTTTGTTTCCCGTTTTTCCCTAAAAATAGAATTATATTTTTAAAGTTTTTAAAGTTTTTTGTTACAATTTCAAAAATTGATTGGATTGGCTTAAAAGCACGAGCAACAATTGTACCTGCCTCTAAATTTTTTTGTTCAAAAACATTTTTTTCTAAAACTAAAGCATTCAATCTCAGTTTTTTTACCACCTGAGATAAAAATTGGCATTTTTTTGGACTCTTTTCGTATAAATCTATTCTGATTGGATATTTTCTTTCCTTAAACAATATTGACAAAACAATTCCTGGAAATCCAGCACCTGTACCTAAATCAGCACAAATTCTACTTTTTTTATCAATAAAATCAATAACTTGTACACTATCTAATATATGTCTTGTTTTTAATATGTTTTCGGTAGATTTGCTGATAAGGTTTAATTTTCTGTTATTTTCTAATAATAAGTCTTCATATAAATTTAAACTGGCAATTGTTTCACGTGAAACTTGTAATAATTTTATCAAATCTTTATGATTTTGGCTATTAAGAGCCATTTATGCGATTTTTTTTAAGGATTTTCTTTTGACAAATGATAATAGTATATAAACTGCAGCTGGAGTAATGCCATCTATCCTTAATGCCTGCCCCATTGTTTTTGGCTTTATCTTATTAAACTTCGATTTTACCTCGTTTGAAAGACCCTTTAAACTGTCATAATTTATATTTTTCGGTATAACTAAATTTTCATCTCTTTTAAAAGCTAGTATATCGGCTTTTTGCCTAACTAAATAACCACTATAGTGAGCATTTATTTCAATCTGCTCATCAATTTCATCAGAATATTTAATAATTTCAGGCCATATTTCCCTTAATTTTGAAATATTAACTCCTTTTTGGCTTAATATTTGATTTGCAGATCTAATCACTCCATCTTTAGCTATTTTTATCCCGGATTTCTCTGCATTAGAAGGTGAAAGTGATAATTTGTATAATTTTGATGAAATATTGGATATTTTTTGCATTTTATCATTAAAAATGCTCATTCTTACATTGTTAATTAATTCAATTTTGTGACCTCTTGGGGTTAATCTTTGATCAGCATTATCGGCTCTTAATGATAATCTATATTCTGCCCTAGAAGTAAACATTCGATATGGTTCAGCAACACCTTTTGTAACCAAGTCATCTATCATAACTCCAATATAAGCTTCAGAGCGATCTAAAATAAATGGTTCGGAATTTTTGATAGCAAGAGCAGCATTGATTCCGGCAATTAAACCCTGTGCTGCCGCCTCTTCATAACCTGTTGTTCCATTAATTTGACCTGCAAGAAATAAATTTTGAATTTTTTTTGTCTCTAATGTTAGAAATAACTCTCTAGGGTCAATATAATCATACTCGATGGCATATCCTGGTCTAATTATTTGAACATGTTCTAACCCATTGATTTTATTAAGTATTTCAGCCTGCACATCTTCTGGCAAAGATGTTGAAATGCCGTTTGGATAGATTGTATGATCTTTTAAACCCTCTGGTTCTAAAAATATTTGATGTCGATGCTTATCAGAAAATTTTATGACTTTATCTTCGATCGACGGACAATATCTTGGACCAACTCCCTTGATGCTTCCTGAGTACATTGCACTTCGTTTTAAATTTTTAGAAATAATTTTATGAACCGCTTCATTCGTATAAGTCATCCTACATGAAATTTGTTGGTTTAAAGTTTTTTTTGTTAGAAAAGAAAAATAATATGGATCATCATCTGCTTTTTGTTCTTGCAAATTTTCAAAATTAATTGTTCGTCCATCTAATCTCGGAGGTGTTCCGGTTTTTAATCTTCCAATATTAAAATTAAATTTTTTTAACTGTTCACTTAATCCTGTCGAAGGTTTTTCATTAAACCTTCCAGCTGGAATTTGCTTCTCACCAACATGAATTAGTCCATTCAAAAATGTTCCTGTTGTTAAAATTAATTTTTTACAAAAAACTGTTTTCCCAGACTGAGTTTCAAATCCAATTATGCTATTTTCGTCAAAAATAAACCGAATTACAGGATCAGAAAAAACACTTAAATTACAATAACTTAAGAGCTTTTTTTGCATAAATTTACGGTATAAAGCTCTATCAGACTGTGTTCTAGGACCTCTTACAGCTGGCCCCCTACTTCGATTTAACAATCTAAATTGAATTCCAGACTTGTCTGCTACATCACCCATAACACCATCAAGAGCGTCAATCTCCCTAACAAGGTGACCTTTACCAAGCCCTCCTATTGCAGGATTACAAGACATCTCTCCAATGGTTTCAATCTTGTGTGTATATAAAGCAGTGTTAACACCTAACCTTGCTGATGCTGCAGCTGCTTCACAGCCTGCATGCCCGCCACCAATTACGACGACATCAAATGATAAATCATTTCCCATTCTTAGAATTTATAGATGATCTTAATATTTACAAGAAAAGAGATGCTGTTTGCTTAATTAATATTAATTTTCATCATTTTTTTAGATTATTTTTTAAAAAAACAGCAAAACAGGTGTTTACTTACCAATACAAAAATCGTTGAAAATACTCCCTAAAATCTCCTCTACATCTACTTTCCCAACTATCATTCCAAGATGACGGGTTGCTAATCTTAAATCTTCTGCAGCTTTATCAAATTCTTCACTTCCATTTATATTTTTAAAATTTTTTAAATGAGAGATGCATTGTTTAAGATGTTGTCTGTGTCTTTCTCTTGTAATTAAAATATCACCATGACTTAAAAACTTATTTTCTAATTTGTTTTTTATTTTTAAAATTAATTTATCTAGATTGGAATTATTTTTTATTGAGATTAAAACATGATCATATTTTTTTAAATTTTCATTTATGTTTCCATTTAATAAATCACATTTATTTACTACCAAAATAGCATTATCATCCACCAAATCCTTCAAAACTCCAGTAAAATCAGCATTTTTAACGTCTATAATAACAAGCTTTAAATCAGCATCTTCTGCACGATTAAGAGCTAATTTAATTCCTTTTTTTTCTATTTCATTTTTAGAGTCTCTTATTCCCGCTGTATCTGAAATTATTACCGGATAACCATCTAAATTTAAGTGGGTTTCGATTACATCTCTTGTTGTACCTGCTATTTCAGAAACAATTGCTACATCTCTTTTTGAAAGATAATTTAAGAGACTAGATTTACCAGCATTGATTGGACCTACGATTGCAATTTTAAAACCTTCTCTAATTCGTTCTCCAACTTTTTGGTCATCTATAATATTTTCAATTTCTGATGAAACTTGATCCGAAGTTTTTTGTATCTCACTTAAAATATCTTTTGGCAAATCTTCTTCTGGAAAATCTATTTTGGTCTCAATATGAGATAAAATTTTTAAAAGTTTTTCTCTCCAAGAATTAAATTGATCTGAAGATTTCCCACTCATAATATTGATTGCTTGTTTTCTTTGAATTTCTGTTTCGGATGAAACTAAATCTGCAATACTTTCTGCTTTTAATAAATTTATTTTTCCATTTTGAAATGCAATTTTTGTAAACTCTCCAGGCTCTGCTAACCTACAATTATTTATTTTTGAAATTGAAGAGTGAAGTGCGCTGATCACAGCTCTACTACCATGCACATGAAATTCTGCTAAATCCTCGCCTGTGTAGCTGTTTGGGCCAGGAAACCAAATGATTACCCCTTCATCTATCAGTTCATTTGTGTCGATTTTATTGAACTTTTTGAGGGTAGCCATTCTTGGAGATGGCAATTCTTCTCCTGTCAGTTTTTTTACGACTTTGGCTGTATCTTTACCTGATACACGTACCACAGCAATTCCAGAAATGCCGGGTCCTGATGATAATGCATAAATAGTCATAAAGATTTAGTATAGTACGTTGTGAATTCTTTGTCATTTAAAACAAGGTTTGGTTGGATTAGTGCTTTTGAAAAAAAAGGTAAGATAGTAAAGATTAAATTTGGAAAACATAAAAATAAGACTATTAGTAGAAATTTAAAAGGCCTTAAAAATAAAATTGAAGTTTTTTTTAATAAAAAAAACATAAGAATAAAATCTGCTTTTCTTGTTGAAGGAAATACTATTCAAAAAAAAGTTTGGCGTGAATTAACAAAGATAAAAATAGGTAAAACAAAAAGCTATGGAGAAATAGCAAAAAAATATAAAATATCTCCTAGACACGTTGGTAAAATATGTGCCCAAAATAAAATTCTTTTAGCTATTCCCTGTCATAGAGTAATTAGATCTGATGGAACAATAGGTGGATTTTCTGCACCTGGTGGAGTTAATCTTAAAAAAAAATTATTAAATTTTGAAAATTCATGGAAGCCATAGTTTTACAACATATAAAAATTGAAGA
>QCSA01000028.1 GCA_003211695.1 Pelagibacteraceae bacterium AG-464-P07
ACATTTGAAATATATAATTGTAATAATATTAAGTCAAAGTTTAAACTCTAAAGAACTTTATGTTCGATTTGTATTGCTTTCATCAATAAAAAAAATTTTCAATTGGTTAAATGAAAAAAAATATAAAATCAATTTCTTTAATTTTACTAACCATTTCTGCTTTTTTTTTCTTTTATACTTTTTATGAGTCTGAAATTAAATATGAAGGAAAAGAACATAGTTATTATATAAAATATTATTTAATTTGCTCTATTTTGATTGCATGTTCAGTAGTTTCTTTCTTTCTAAAGAAGGAGGCGATTATAAATATTTTAGTTTTATTTTTTTCAACACTTTTTGCACTTTATTTAATAAATGGTTATTTAATTTTTAAAAAAAAAAGAATTAATTTTGATAATAGAACAAAATTTCAAATCTATCAGGACTTAAAAAAATTCGAAAATAATATTGCGGTAAGTATGTATCCGCAATCACACGGAGGAGATGACAATTATCCACTTTATTCATTATCTTCTAGATCAAATAAGAAAACTATTCATTGTAATGAAAATGGTTATTTTTCAATTCATCATACTGATCGTTATGGATTCAATAATCCAGATTTTGAGTGGGAAAAAAATAAAATTGAATTTTTGTTAGTTGGCGACTCTTTTACACAAGGAGCATGCGTTAATGAAACTGATACGATTTCAGGAAATTTAAGAAAAATGATTGATGGTGGAGGAGTTCTCAACCTTGGTTATAGTGGAAATGGTCCCCTTACAGAATATGCCACTCTAAGGGAATACCTACATATTAAAAAAATAAAAAGAGTTTTATGGATTTATGCAGAAAGAAATGATTTGCCTGATTTAACCGAAGAATTAGAAGATAAAACATTATTAAACTATCTAAATGATAGTACATTCAAACAAAGATTACCTCTTAGACAAAATGAAATTGACAAACAATTAGAAAAAATTTTTGACACAGCAATAAAAGAAGAATTTAAAAGAAAACATAGAGGAAAAATTGTTTCTTTTATAAGACTATATAATTTAAGAAACTTTATTAAAATTCGATTAATTAAACCTATTTTTAATAAGAAACTTCCCAATAAAACTTTAGAAAAATTTTCCGAGATAATTTATTTATCAAAGATTCTATCAGACGGCAATGAAGCAAAGTTCTATTTTATTTACCTACCAGATTACTTCAGATATAATGACAAATCGTATCAAAATGATGAATTTAAAAAATATAAAGATGTTATTACAATTGTAAATAAGTTAAATATTCCAATTATCGATATCAATAAAGATTTAATGGAAAAATATCCAGATCCTTTAGCATTATTTCCATTTAGAACATTTAATCACTATAATGTATTGGGATATAAATTAATTTCCAAAACAATATTAAAAAAAATAATCGAATATGAAAAAAATCAAAAAAATAATTTTTAATTTTTTTTATAAAATTTTTTCAGGTTAGGTACTTAAATTCGGAAAATGATTTTAACGGCCATGACTGTCTCTATCAAAGACTTTAATAGAAAGCAGTAGGACTCCTTTTAAATTTAAGGGGATTGACCTCTTCAAAAGATCTAAATTTCAAAACTGCTTTAGGATCTCTTTGAAGATCTTGGACGAGCTGCTGGAGCAGCGCAGAAGATATAAAGGTGATTTATGATAACTTTTAAGACGAATTTGGAGTGACGATTAATCACAAATCAGTTGCTCTACCAATTGAGCTATGAGGGCTTGAGGAGTTAAATAAGATAAAACATTAAATTCTTCAAGTAAAAACTTCCGGAAAATAACTACTCACTTCGTTCGTCAGTAAAACAAGTAAGTCAAATAAAGATTTATAGTATATTTCTTTTATAAAAAACCCATTCATATACCTGTTTGTATTTTGAATAGTTATCTAAAATATATTTATAAGCATACGGAAGTCTTTCTGATGCACTTATACCTCCGGAAAAGTCTTGTGGACCATGTAAAAGTATATAATTAGGTTTTGAAATTTTAAGTTCTTCAATAAATTTTAATTGGTTTGTCTTTGAACCTAGACCCCAAATAAAAAAGTACTTTGTACATGAATATTTTTTAACAAGATATGGAATTCCAGCATCGTAATTAAAAATTTGCACACATTTATCGTTTTTGGCAATAAATTTATAGTAATTTACAACTTCTAAGAGTTTATTGTCCAAAAAAAGATCATCTGTTGTATTAATAAATATGTCAAATCTAGAATTGAATGTTTTTATATTTTCAATATTTATGGTTGGTTCAATTGATGAATAGGCTTTAGGGCTATACCCTATTGCAAACTTAGACATTAAAAATAAAAAAAATATTTGCACAATCAAAACAAATTGAAAAAATGGTTTCTTTAGCCTCACACTCGGTTGATTATAAAAATTTTTTTTAATTTGCAAAACTTTATTAATAAAAAATATACTTAAAAAAATAAGAGGAAAACCGAAAGACTCTCTCATATGTGGTCCGTCCGATCTTGATAATGCTTGTATATACGAAATAGTTGAAATTATAAAAATAAAAGTCAAAAGTAGTTTTGATTGATTAGAGAATTTTTTGTAATTGAATACAAATAAATAAATCAAAATTAATCCACAAATTAAAATCGAAATAATAGTTTTAGTAGCTCTCCAAGAGTTAGGATCATCTGAAAAAGGAATTGGATGAATTATTCCATCTATAAAGCCATGATTTTGGTAAATTGATAAACTATTTTCTATAAAGAATTTTGCTTCGTTTTGGGCGTTTATCGAAAAGAAAATTATCCAGCCTAGAAAAAAACCAAAAATCAAAAAAATGCTTTTTTTCATTTTTCCTTTAAAAATTAAAAGAAAAAACAATAAAAAAAGACTTAGATTTAGATATGCCCCTCTATCTAATCCCCAAAGAATTGACAGAACTGATAATGAACCTAAAATAAAAGCAAAAAAATTAGAAAAATTTTTATTGTCAATAACTTCCACTAATAATATTAAAAATAAAACTAAAGGCAAATCTCGACTAGGTAATAGGTGTATTTCCCAAATATTAAAATTAGACAAGCTTAACATCACAAAACTTAATAACAAAAAAGATAATATTTTCTTGTTTTCTCCCAAGAGAAATTTTTTTGTAATTTGATAGGATAAAAAAAGTAAAGAAATTTTATAAATAAGATTTATTATCAAAACCTGGAACCTGGCAGCACCAATAGTTTCTAATCCTAATAACTTCCATGTAAATGATGTAGCAAAAATTTCATGGAATACACCTACCGTAATATATGAGTTACTCCAATACCCCCCATTTATAATATTATTAAAAGCAGGAGTAAGTGACTGGCCTTCATGATAAAGATCAATCGGTTTATATGGAAAATTTATTGAAAAAAATTCAAGAAAAACATAAATAAGGAATATAAAAAGAACTATTTTTCTTTTTTTACTTTTTACATTATTTTTTGTTGTCTTATCATCTTGCAATATTTGTTTTTTTATATTTCTAAAAGAATTTTTTATAAAAAAAATACAACAAAGAAGAGTTACAAGTAATGGAAAAAAAATAAATATTAAATATCTTAAGACATCATTAATGGGGTTATAACTCTGTTTTGAGTATTCTCCAATAATTTCTAGTGGGTTTTTAAATGGTAAATAAATTTTATTCCATAGGAATGTTGCTAATATAATCGAACTAATGGTTAGAATAAAAGAAATAAAAACTTTTGTATAATTTGTCATTTTTTGATGTAAATTGTATATATCCAAACATTAAATAAATTAAAATGTTTATATTAGATAGAAGAAATATTATTTTGATTTCTATATTTCTTATTTTAATTGGAATTTTCTTAAGAATTTACCAATTAAATTTCGAAAACTATTGGTTGGATGAAATAATAGATTTTTGGGTAGCGGATCCAAATATTTCTTTTAATGCTACATTTTTAAGAAGAGAGGGAGTTCTTGATCAGACTCCTTATTTATTTCAGCTACTTTTAAAAATCTACTTAAAAATTTTTGGCTATGATCCTGAAATAGGAAGGCACGTACCATTTATTTTCGGCGTGTTATCAATTCCACTTGCTGGTATTCTTTCTTATAAAGTTGCAAAAAATAACTCTTTTTTACTAACAATTTTATTAGTTAGCATAAACATATATTTAATTAAATATTCTCAAGAGACAAGAACTTATACTCTTGTTTTTTTATTAAGTACAATAAATCTAATTTTTTATTATAAAATAATATCTTCAGATTTAATTGGTTTCAAAAGAATATATATTTTTTCCTTATTTGTCATTTTTTCAGTTTTAAGTTTGTCCTCGCATCCTTTTGTATTTATTATTTTTTTTTCACAAATTGCTTATTCTATTTACTCATTTTTTGTCTTTAAAAATAAAAATTTTTTGTTTTTTTTATCAATTCCATTTATCTTAATTATATACTTAATAATAAATTATAATTATCTAATTTCTCAACTTGCCTACAAAGAATATTTTTTAACACATGAAAATTGGAAATTTTATTATAATTATTATTTTTCAAGATTTTTTGGTTCAAAAATCATGGGGTTAATTTATTTATCTACACTAATTTTTTTAATAATTCGTTTTAGAAATAAAATATTATTTTCTTCTAATAATTATTTACCGCTTATATTTATTTTGTTTTTTTCTTATATAATCCCCTTATTTTATGCATTAATTAAAATTCCAGTTCTTACCGACAGATATATTATATTTGTTTTAATACCAATTTTAATACTTATATCAGCTTTAATTTTCGAAATTAATAATAAAAAGTTAAAAATTTTCTTACTTATAAGTATTTTAATTCCAACTATTATAAACAATTATATAGAAATCCAATTTAGAGAAAATACAAAACCTGAATTTACTAAACTTCTTAGTGATTTAGAAAAACATGAAATAAAAAATCTAACTGTATATGAACCAGACTATTCATCAATTGGATCAACCAGAAGTTTTAGAGATATAAATACAATGAAAGTACTTAAAGAGACCATCAAAAATTATATTTTATCTGTCAAAGAATTTAAAAACAAAAATTTTAAGATCCTTGATATTGACAATATTTCTTCTGATATAAAAATGTTATGGGTTATTTGTTACGAACCTGCTGTGGGATATGATTGCAATATTTTAAGTGTTAAAACTAAAAACTGGACATTAAAGAAAACAAAAAAAATGTACTTAGTAAATGCAAAACTTTATGAAGTAAAAAATTAAAATAATCTATAAAATTTATGGACACATATATCCATCAACACGGAAGATTGGGTGATATGATATTGTGTAACGGTCTCGTAAGACATTTACTCGAAAGCAAAAATAAAAGGGATAAAATTTACATATTTTGCAGAAGTCGTCATTTAAAATCAGTCAAATTCATGTATAGGGACGAAAAAAAAATTAAAATTGTTCCACTTAATGAAAATCTAAACCTTAAGGATGAGAAATTACTTGCTAAGTATGAATTCGAAAAAGTAGAAAAAATTATCGATAATATAAAATCTAAAAAAAAAGTAAATTTTATCAGAATAGGTTTTGAAAATTACCAAAAAGTAAAAAATTTAAATCCTGATAAAAATTTTCCTTGGCCATGCGATATAGTATTTTATAAACAATTTAATATTCCTTTTAAATATAGATTCTCAAAATGTTATTGGAAGAGAGATAAAAAAAGAGAAAAAAGATTATTTAATAAGTTGGTTGGTAATAATCATCCTTACGCTTTTGTTCATGACGATAAGGATAGAAATTTTATTATTGACACAAAAAATATTAACCCAAATTTAAAAATAATTAAAAATGATAATAAAGAATTAATATTTAATTTTGTTTATATTTTAGAACATGCTAAAGAAATTCATATTATGGAAAGTTCTTTTAGGCAAATTATCGAAGTTCTCAATACAAAAAATATGAAGCTTTATCTTTATAAGGGTAGGAGCGGAGAGCACAGCATAGATCTATATAATCAAAAGACTCATAAATGGATCGGGACTTCAAAAAAGTGGAAAATTAAAAAACAAAATATTGATTTAAATATACGAAAAAAAAATATGCTTGATTTTTTTAAGCATATTGTTTCAAGACTTAATCAAAAAGTTATTTATCATTTGTCAAACTATAATTAACTATCAAAATCTATAAATTTGCAGTTAAGAATATAATTCTCGATTTTTAACGCTTCATCTTTGGAATGGAACCTTGAAGACTTCTTAAAGCTTTTTGTAGCAGATAAAATTTCAAAGATACTTGAAAAATTTCTTTTAACATAAAAAGCATTAGTTCCAGAACTATCAATTGCAACAATATCAAAATTTTTTGAGCTTAAAAGATTTACGTATGAATGAAGAGAAGCACCAAAATAGTAATCATATTTATAGTTAAAATTTTTATCATAAGGTATGACTTTTCGAGTATTATTTCCTATCCAATGATTATATTCACTACAAATAACGCTTATTTTATTTGTATCAATTTTTTCTAAAATCCAATAATCATTGCCATCTACATCGATTGATAAGAAATCTATTTGTTT
>QCSA01000029.1:5000-6343 GCA_003211695.1 Pelagibacteraceae bacterium AG-464-P07
CACTAGAAATTCTACTTTCCTCTATCACACTCTAGCTAAAAAGTTTTAATGGCAGTTCCAGAGTTAAGCTCTGGGATTTCACCACCAACTTTTTTAACCACCTACGTGCTCTTTAAGCCCAGTAATTCCGAACTACGCTAGGTCCCTTCGTATTACCGCGGCTGCTGGCACGAAGTTAGCCGGACCTTCTTATTCGAGTACAGTCATTTTCTTCCTCGACGAAAGAGCTTTACAACCCAAGGGCCTTCTTCACTCACGCGGCATCGCTGCATCAGGGTTTCCCCCATTGTGCAATATTCCCCACTGCTGCCTCCCGTAGGAGTTTGGGCCGTGTCTCAGTCCCAATGTGGCTGATCATCCTCTCAAATCAGCTATTGATCATTGTCTTGGTGAGCTATTACCTCACCAACTAACTAATCAAGTGTGGACTCATCAATCGGAGCATAAAGCTTTCCCTGTAAAGGCTTATCCGGTATTAGCACAAGTTTCCTCATGTTATTCCAGACCGAAGGGTAGATTCCCACATATTACTCACCCGTTTGCCACTAAGTATTGCTACTTCGTTCGACTTGCATGTGTTAGGCGTGCCGCCAGCGTACGTTCTGAGCCATGATCAAACTCTCAAGTTTAATAACGGCGCACACTAGCTTCATATAAATAAAAATTAATTTATTTATACTTCTTGAAGTGTGTACGACAAAATTTGGTAACCTTAACCGTCCACACCTCTCTTCTTAAATATATACAAATTCAAAGAGCTAAAAACAGAAGAAAAAAGTTACTTCCGCTTTAATTTCCCAACAACAATACAGATTGAGAACGTTGCTTATATGGAAAAAAATTAAAGGAAAAATAAAAGCAGATCATAATTACAAAAATAGATTACCAAGACAAAAATTGGAAAAAAAATATCTTGAAAATGGATCAATTTATATTTTTAAAAAAAAATTGTTTTTAAAAAAAAGAACTTTATTCGCGGGTAAAGTTGGAACTTTTGTAATGAAAAAAATAGAAAGTTTTCAATTGGATGATTTAGAAGATAAAGAAATAATTAATTATTTAATGTCAAAAAAAACTAAATTATAGTTCTGCCTCCATCAATAATTATGTTTTGTCCAGTAATATAAGACGCTCCATCATTGAGCAAAAATTTAATTATTTCTTTTAGGTCCTTGGTTGTTCCCATTCTTCCCATCGGTATAACTTTATTTAATTCTTTAACAAATCTTTTGTTTTGTTTGTTGTAAACCGGTCCTGGAGAAATCATATTAAATCTAACATTATATCTCGCAAATAAACTTGAAAAATATTTTGTCATTCCCAACAAGCCATGTTTTACAACA
>QCSA01000030.1 GCA_003211695.1 Pelagibacteraceae bacterium AG-464-P07
TTTTTTTGAAAATTTTTTTTACCTGAATTTTCAATTACTATTGTCGGATAATTACTTGGGATTGATGATAAACAATCATTAATTACATCATCACTTTCGTACGTAACTACAATGAACGTTAGATTATTTTTTATACCCACTTTAATTTTATTTAAGCAAAACTTAATTTAATTCAATTTATTTATTTATTTTATATCAATTAATTTGTTATATTCATAATATTTCCTATTTCACTTTTTAAATTGTTATCAATATAAATACTTGAAACGCCAATTCTTGCAAAAAATAAATAATTATTGGAATTCATAAAAGTTTGTATTTTTTCATTTAAAATATCTTTAATATTATATTTGTTTTCTTCTATACATATCATTTTTGGTCGAATTTTATTTAGATTAAGACTTGATATAGCTTTGTAATCAGAGCCCTCAACGTCTATATTTAAGAAATCAATATGATTAATATTTTGTTTGTCCAAAAGTGTCTGTAATTTAAAGGCATTTATTTTAATTTTTTTTAAATTAGTTCCACTATTTTCTAAAGTATTTTGTTGATTAATCATACCATTTTCAAAAAATTGAGTTACTCCATCGAAATCTGTTACTGCTGCTTGGATATTATAATCCTTTGGCCTAGCTAACTTAAATAGATCAATGGAAACTTTACTCAAATCAACATTTAAACCTCTCCAGCCTTTTTTGTATAAATAATATGTTAATGAACCTTTGGTTGGATGATAACATCCAATATCTACATAAAATCCATTATTTTTTTTTCTAAAAAATCTATTAATAAGTATATCTTCTCCAAATTCTCCAAAATAATTTCCTTTTCTATTATTTTTAAAGAGTTTAAAAATTTTATAAAAATAGTAGCTTAATGAATGATTAATCAAAAATTTTTTGATTTTTTGTTCAATAGTTTTAAATTCAGGCATTTATTTAGACAGTCAAAGATCTTATTATAAATTGAATTAAATAATTACTCTATAACAATTGATTATCAAATTTTTTCGGTATCTATAAAAACCAGTGGCCAATTAATACTGTTTGTGTATTTATTAAACCAAAAAGCCAAATATCTTTCGGCCAAATAAGCATATAACCTTTTGGTTTCATATCCTTTAAGTTTTTTAAATCCAAAAATTTTCTCACAATTGTCTAGCCAGCTAAAAAGATCCAAAAACCATCGATTAGCAATATTTGGTTTGGTTATAAAAACTATATGAGGGTTGTAGCTTATTGAATTATATATAAACTTTTTGAAATCTTCTTTGTCTTTTGAATGCATAACATTAATAGCTAAATCAATATTGCCATATCCATGGCACATATCAAAATGAAGTTTCACTGTTTGTTTTTTTCGATCAAAAATTATAGATGGGTCTTTTAATAAATTTATGAAACCATTTTTAAGAATTTTCATAAATTTAACACCCCTTACATCAAGAGGTTCGGAAATTATTGCATCATATTGTTTACATTGTTCAGGAATTTTATAAAGAAGTTTATCTTTAATATTTTCATTTATTTTTAAATTAAGATCTTCTTTTTTTTGCAGCCAAAATCTCCTTTTTTGACAGAATCCAACCCATGTTTCGTCAGAATAATTATTTAATAGATTTTTCCAGAACCAGTAATGAAAAGTTAATTCGGAGTAATATTCTTCTTTGTAAAAAATATTTTCACCTGTATTACAAGTCACATAATTAGATGGAAAATTATTTTTTCCTACAGCGGCTAATTTATATTTAATATCATTAAAAAAATTAAGATGTTTATCAGTAACACAAAATATTTCTAAATCTTTATCCATAAAATTTATTTCTTTTTGATGAATACAATTTCATTAACATTCCCTTTAAATATCTTTATAAATGCATAATTTTCTAATAAATACCTTTTATCATCTTCAGAAACATATTTTGAATCAAATTCTTTTTTTTCAATAATTGATAATAAAATATTTCTTAGTGTAGGTTTTTCATTATTTATATTCATATCCTTTCTGGTATCCGGAAAATCTAATTCCTCTATTATAAATAAACCATCTGAATTTAATTTTCTAAATAACAAAAATAAACTTATTATTTGATCTTTTAAAAAATGACCGGCATCTTCGATGATTATATCGAAACTTATTTTTTTATTTAATAAGGTGTTTTTAATTGAATTCATTGAGCTAGTGTCAATATAAAAATTATTTATCCTTTTTGATTTATATCTAAACAAATCAGGATATATATCGCCCGTATATATTTTTGAATATTTAAAGTAAAAAAAAAAACTTGCAGTTGCATTTCCGTAAAATGAACCTAGCTCTAAGATATTGTAATTTTTTTCTTTTTTATCAAAAAAAAATTTTTCATAGAATTTTGAATAACTGTGTGCTGAAATTTTTTTATAATTTCTTTTTATTGGTTGCATATACTGATCAACAAAAAAATTTCCCTTGTCACTGTTAAAATGTTCGAAAAGAAAATTAAGATTCTTTTCATATAGATAAGAAGATGTATGTTCTAATAAATCTAAATCTATTTTTTTTGGTAAAAAAAAGGTATTTAAAAAATACCTTATAGGAAGAACAATATACAAATATAATTTAAGAGCACCAGAAGCCTTTTTAAATCGATGTACATAAAATAGTTTATAAAAAGTTTTAAACTTCATTTATAGAACGGTTATAATCTAATAAATCTAAATCTTTAATAGTTTATTGATTATGTATAATATATATCTATTTTTATTAAATTAATTTCTTTGAAATAGATAAATAAATTTATATACATAAATTTTTTAGAGAATTAAAATATGAAAGTTGTGATTTTAGCTGGTGGATATGGAACAAGACTATCCGAATATACCCATACTATTCCAAAACCCATGATAGAAATTGGAGGTGAGCCAATTTTAACGCATATAATGAAAATTTTTAAATCATTCAACATAAATAATTTTATTATTGCTGCTGGTTATAAAAAAGAGGTAATTATTGATTATTACAAAAATTCAAAAGAATTCAAATATTTGAAAATAATTGATACTGGAAAAGATACTATGACCGGTGGCAGATTACTAAGATTAAAACCTATGTTTATAGAACATGAAAATTTTTTTATGACTTATGGTGACGGTTTGTGCGATGTAGATTTAAATCAATTAAAAAATTTTCATTTTAATCACAAAAAATTAGCAACTGTTACAGCGGTTCATCCTCCTGTCAGATTTGGAGAATTAGAAATTGAGGATGAAAAAGTTAAAAACTTTGAAGAGAAACCTCAAGCAAAATTAGGTTGGGTTAATGGAGGTTTTTTTATGCTAAATTATAAAATTTTTAATTATATCGAAAATGACAACACGCTTTTTGAAAGACAGCCTATGGAAAAATTAGTAGAAGAGGGAAATCTCATGGCATTTAAACACGAGGGTTTTTGGAAATGCATGGATAATTTAAGAGATAAAATTATATTAGATCAAATGTGTAAAGAAAATAAAGCAGCATGGAAAAAATAAGTAACTTTTATAAAAATAAAAAAATATTAGTTACAGGAGCTACTGGTTTTAAAGGGTCATGGTTATCTAGTTGGCTTTTAAAATTAGGAGCAAAAGTATATGGAACAGGATATAGCCCAAATAGAAATAATAATTTATTTTTTGATTTAAATTTAAAAAATAGAATTAATTTAAGGATTTTTGATATAAGAGATTATAAAAAATTAAAAAGTTTTATAGTATCAACAAAACCAAATATTATTTTCCATTTGGCTGCTCAACCTTTGATATACAGATCATATATAGAACCTCATCTAACAGTTGATACCAATTTTAGAGGCACACTAAATATTTTAGAAATAGCAAGAAATAATAATTTTATTAAATCGCTAATGCTTATAACAACAGATAAATGTTATGAAAACACCGGTAAAATAAAAGGATATAAAGAAAGCGATGAATTAGGTGGTGTAGATCCTTATAGTGCATCTAAAGCTGCTTCAGAATTAATAATAAGAGCCTATAGAGAAAGTTTTTTTAAAAACAACAAAAATTGTGGAATTTCAAGTGCCAGAGCTGGCAATGTTATTGGAGGAGGTGATTGGTCTGAAAAAAGATTGATACCCGACTGCATTAAATCTTTGCTCAATAATAAATTAATAAAGTTAAGAAATCCAAATTTTATTAGACCTTGGCAATTTGTTTTGGAGCCCCTCAAAGGTTATTTGGTTTTAGCCAAAAAACAATTTGAAAATCCAAAAAAATTTTCAGGTGCTTGGAATTTTGGGACCGAAGCCAATCCCGGTACAGATGTTCAAAAAATTGTCAAATATATGATTGAATATTGGGGCAATGGTAAAATGAAATCGATTAAGAAGAAGAAATTTTATGAACAACAAAATTTACAATTAGATATAACAAAAGCAAAAATTAAACTTAATTGGTCTCCTACATACAATATAAAAAATAGCATAAAAATAACCACGGAGTGGTATTTAAAAGTATTAAAACAAGGAAAGAGCGCTCTTGATGTAACTAATCAACAATTAGAAAGTTATATGAATGAAAATAAGTGGACTTAAAAAAATTAAAATTAAAATAATTAATAATAAAAAAGGCGATATATTAAAATTTATTTCTAAAAAAAATAATTTTTTTAAATCTTTTGGAGAAATATATTTTACTGAAGTAAATTATAAACAAACAAAGGGATGGAATTTACACAAAAAAAATAAATGTTTGTTAACTATTTGTTACGGCAAGGTTGTTTTTAATTTCATTGATGGAAGAAAAAAATCAAGAAGTTTTAATAAAGAAGAAAAGATAATTTTAGATAAAAAAAATTATGGAATTATAATAGTTCCTCCTGGTATTTGGTTTTCTTTTACAACGAAAAATAAAATATCTGTTATAGCAAATTTTTTGAATAATCCCCATTCAGATAATGAAATTCTCAAAATGAATAAAATTAAAAATTACGAGATAAAATAAAAAAAAAAATTTACTTTCTAAATATGCGGATTAAAAATGAAATTCAAAAAATTTTTACAGTTATGTTTTAAGAAAACGTTTCAATTTTTATTTAAGTTAATTTATGGGAAAATCAAACTTAATATAGATTTAAATAAAATAAAAAATTTACATAAAAAACAAATTCTAAACATCAAGTCCGATATTCTAAAGTCAAAAGATTATTATAGTTATAAAATTATAAATGGAAGAGTTTATACTGATTATGTGGAACATGTTGCTATAATAAGTGAAAATAAATTAATAGGTGAAATTTCCTATCAACAAGTTTCGGGCGATTTAAAGGATCCATCAAGAAATATTGTTTTAAGTAAAGGAACTCCAAGATTAAAAAAAAAATTCAAAGGTAAAGTTCTTTCTATTTTACAAGGTGCGAGTGGAAATAATTATGCTCATTGGATACTTGATATGCTGCCAAAAATAAAATTATGTTCCGAACATTATTCTTTAAATAATATTAATTACTTTTATACTCCAAATTTAACTGATTTTCAGAAAGAAACTTTATCTATCTTGGATATTAATGAAAATCGAATAATTAACAGTGAAAAATATAGACATATACAAGCGGACGAACTTTTGGTTGTAGATCATCCACATTATTACAAGGGATTTATTTTAGAACAAAATAAATTCCAACCAACATGGATAATACAATGGTTAAGAGATACATATTCAATCCATGAAAAAAAATTTAATGCAAATAAAAAAGTATTTATTGATCGTACTGACTCAATGTCCAAGCACTGTCATATTCAAAATGAAAGTGAAGTTTTTAATTATTTAAAAAATAAAGGTTTCTCTAAATATCAATTAACAAAATTATCTTTTTTTGAAAAAGTATATCTGTTTAGAAATGCAGAAATTATTGTTGGAGCACATGGAGCTGCTTTTGCAAATTTAGTATTTTGCAAACCAAAAACAAAAGTTATAGAAATAAGACCTTCTATAAATCCAAATAGTGTAAATGAGAGAATAGCTTATATAAATAAATT
>QCSA01000031.1 GCA_003211695.1 Pelagibacteraceae bacterium AG-464-P07
CCTTCATTTAATAAAAGAATAACTTTGAATAAAGCAAGTTTAAATAAAAACTTTAAAATCATTGGATCAGCGCATAATCAAATTGAAATTAAAAAAAAAATAGACCAAGGATGTGAGGCAATATTTTTATCACCCTTATTTAGGGTTGAAAAGAATAGACAACATTTAGGAGTTTGTAGATTTAAGCTATTAACTCTCAAATATAAAAAGAAATTTATTGCTTTAGGAGGAATTAGAAAACAGAATATAAATATTTTAAAAATGTTAAATATTTATGGAATGGCAGGAATAAGTTACCTAAAAAAAAACCGGCCTAAAAATTTAGGCCGGTTTTTATAAATTTATTTAATTTGGCTTTTAAAAGGCTATCGATAAGTTTATTTCACTATGTTTAAGTGGAGCACTTGAACCAGCTTGACCAGCACCATCAACAGAGTTTCTAACTCCTTTAATAGCTACAGGACCCATGTTTATTGCAGCAGACCAGCCTCTATATCTGATCGTCTCATATTCATTCGGTCCTTTTTCAGCTGAGTATTCCCCGTCGCCACCGCCTACAAACGCAGTTCCTCTCATAGCATTGTTGTATTTGTATTTATCCCATGCGACACCGTAACTTAGAGATAGGTTGTTCACAACAAACGCGCCACCAGCTACAACCGATCTTTTATTTGCGATTCCACTTGCAGCAACTTCTTGAGGATCTTTAAACGTAGCTTGAGTTCCTAAATGAATGGGACCTAATGCTAAAGTAGCATAAGCAGTACCACCATATGGATTATCATAAACACCGACGTTACACTGAGTAGGGCCTTCTAGTAAAACTTTATCACCTTTACAAGACTGTCCCACGATTTCCGTTTCAGCTGCAAATCCTATTCTCGACCCAAAATGAGGTGAAGAATAGTTAACTAGGTCAACAACTAAATCTAATCCTCTGCCTCCTGAATTATCTGCATCATTACCGCCATCAGCGATATGAGTTCCACCTATTCTTGAAACATATGATATTGATATTCCAGTACCTGCAGTAGGTGCTTTAATTGCTAAGTTAATTACACCTTTCGATGCTGAAACCATTCCAACATCACTTATACCAGTGCTTAAACCATAGTCTATTTCTTCCCAAGCTGTTGGTACAACGTTATCAACTGCAGTCGCACCATATCCGCCTGTTCCGGAATCATAAGCAAGAGTTGCTATTCCACCCATGTTTATGTTCATACTTGCACTAGATAGACCCATAGCATCGGTACCACCAATCGTTGTAGCCCATGTTACAGCACCTCCATCACTAACATCACCAGAAGCACCAAAAGAAATGTTTTTATTCATTCCTAATTTGTTTCCAGCAGTACTCTCATGATTGAGAGATGTATAACTTAGTTCCCATGATCCAGTTACTGCTACCCCACCTGCCTGCGCGGCAGATAAAGATACTAGCGAACCAGCAAGAGCCGATATACCTATGTATTTTAATTTATTCATAAAAAAATTCTCCTTTCTTTCTCTATGTTAAATTAAAATGACATCGATAAGTTTAGCTCTCTGTTATCATCATCAACTTCTACGCCTGCGCCAGTTGCACCATTAATATTACTACCGCTATTATCACTGAACTTAATAGCCATAGGACCAATGTTGTAAGCAGCAGAAATTCCTGTAAATTCTGCAGTTACACCACCAGCATAGCCGTCAGTTTCACCATATTGGTAAGATACTGATAATGCATCATTTACGTTGAACGAAACACCATAAATGTCAGTGTCATATGTTGTTGTGCCATTATCTTCTTCAGCAACTTGGTAACCAATAGATAGTGGACCATATGCATATGTAGCAAAGAAAGTTTCTTCATCTAGATCTTTACCACCTGCTGCACCTTCATCAGCTGATCCAATAACACCACCAACTCTAAGACCAGGAATCATTTCAGGACTCCAGTCAACACCTACTTCGAGAGCGTGTTTACCTGAGCCCTCTGAAGTTGCGCCATCAGCAGCAGCAGCAGAATTATTTCTTGGAATGTATCCAACAAATACTTTTGCCCCTGAAAATTCAGGCAATGCATATTTGATTGATCCATGATTTCCAATAACTCCACCACTATCAACTAGACCAGTTTTCATACCAGCATCAGCTTCTTCAAAAGCTGTTGGTACAACGTTATCAAGTGCATTCCCTACATCCGCACCTGTTCCACTGTCAACAGTAATAGTTCCTAATGATCCCATTCCGATTGACACACTGGCACTAGAAAAACCCATTGCATCATCAGTTCCTTGAGCGATACTAACTGTCCATCCGTTGTCTAGCTCGCCTGAGCCAGCAAACGCAATGTTCTTGTTCATACCTATAGGGTTACCTGTTAGTTCATCGTTATCAAGCTGAACATAAGATAACTCAGCACTACCAGTAACCGTCAACTCACCTGCTTGAGCAGATAAAGAAGCCAGTGTCCCAGCAAGAGCTGACAAACCTATTTTCTTTATATTATCCATAAATATCTCCTTTTATTTAATAATTAATTATTATGAATGATGCACAAATATCACAAATAACTGTTGCTTGCTTGAATCAAATTCAATAAATACTGTATTTTTTATGATATGTGGTAAAAATATCACTATAAATTAGTGTTAATAAATACAATAAATTAGCTATTTTTTTAGGTAACTAATATTTTATTTATGTACAAGTTGTTTTAAAGTTAGATTCATTCGATATTTACACCTATTACATAATATTACATAAGGAAAGATAGAGAAATGACTGGCCTTAATTCAATAAAACCGAGTTTACCGATTTTATTTCTACTATTATTTCTACTAACTTCTTGTGGCATGTATAAGAAAAGCGACGCTAGAGTAGTAAGTCCTAATGTTGACGAAAGAGTTAAAAAATCTCTCCAAGAAGGAAGAGGATTTAGAATTGGATCTGGGACGCGAAAGGGTGGAACAAGTTTTGAGTTCGCTTCTTCCAATGAATTATGGAGAGCTTCATTAGAAGTTTTAGATTTCTTACCTCTTGCAAACGTAGATTACTCTGGAGGAATTATTATAACAGAGTGGTATAGTGAAGGAACCTCAAATGATGAGGCAATTAAAATCACAGTAAGATTTTTATCTAACGAAATCAGAGCAGATGGGCTTACTGTTATTATCCACAAAAGAATTTGTAATAAATTCCAACAATGCACAACAGCTAAAATTAAGTCATCTTTAGAAGAAGAAGTAAAATTAGCAATTTTAAAAACAGCTACCTTAATGGAAAAGGGTCAATTAGATAAAAATAGAGAAGAATATATTAGAAAATACGGAGATAACTAATAATTCTTTAAAATTATAATCAAATAAGTGAATGCAGAGATATAACTTTAAAGCTGCTGAAGAAAAATGGCAGAGAATATGGGGAAAAAAAAAGAGCTTTAAAACTTCAATAAAAAAAAATAAAAAAAAATTTTATTGTTTGGAAATGTTTCCTTACCCATCAGGTAACATACATATGGGACATGTAAGAAACTATACCATAGGTGATGTCCTGGCCAGATATAAAAAATTAAATGGATTTAATGTTTTACATCCAATGGGTTGGGATTCTTTTGGAATGCCTGCTGAAAATGCTGCACGAGAAAATAATTTACATCCAATGATGTGGACAAAAAAAAATATTGAAACTATGAAAAGACAATTAAAACTTTTAGGTCTTTCAATTGACTGGGATCGAGAAATTTCCACTTGTAATCCTGAATATTATAAACATCAACAAAAGTTTTTTTTAGAAATGTATGAAAAAGGATTAGTAAAAAAAAAGGAAAACTATGTAAATTGGGATCCTGTGGATAAAACTGTTTTGGCCAATGAACAGGTTATTAATGGAAAAGGTTGGAGGTCAGAGGCAATTGTCGAAAGAAAAAAACTTTCACAATGGTTTTTTGATATTACAAAATTTTCACAACAACTTTTAGATAGTTTAGAAAATTTAAAAAATTGGCCTAATAAAGTAAAATTAATGCAAAAAAATTGGATTGGAAAATCTCTTGGCTGCGAAATTGATTTTAAAATATTAGGAAGTGATCAAGTTAAAAAAATAAGTTGTTTTTCAACGCGACCAGATACATTATTTGGATTGTCCTTCTTAGCAATATCTATTGATCATCCTGTATCTAAATTTTATGAAAATAATAAGGAATTTATTAATTTTAAAAATGAGTGTTCCAAAACTGGCACAACCGAAGAAGCATTGGCTAATGCAGAAAAAATTGGTTTTAAAACAAGTTTAATTGCCATTAATCCTTTAGATAAAAATATGAAAGCGCCAGTATATATAGCTAATTTCGTTTTGATGGACTATGGTTTGGGTGCAATTTTTGGCTGTCCTGCTCATGACCAAAGAGACTTGGATTTTGCTATAAAATATAAGTTACAAGTAAATCCTGTAGTTTTACCTCCTAATGAAGATAAAAAAAAATTTAAGATAAATAAACAGGCTTACACAGGGGAAGGAAAAATAATTAATTCAAAATTTTTAAATGGTTTGAGTGCTCCAGATAAGTCTGTGTCAAAAACTATTTCGATATTAGAAGAAAAAAAGATTGGAAAGGGAAAAATTAATTTTAGACTCAAAGATTGGGGTATCTCAAGACAACGTTATTGGGGCTGCCCAATCCCAATTGTATACAAAAAAAATGGTGATATTATTCCAGTTCCTAAAAAAGATTTACCTATAACTTTGCCTAAAGATGTTGATTTAAACTGTAAAGGAAATCCTTTAGATCATCATCAAACATGGAAATATACAAAGATTCATAACGAAGAAGTTATTAGAGAAACTGATACTTTGGATACTTTTGTAGATTCATCATGGTATTTTCTAAGATTTTGTTCTCCTCACAATTTAAACTATGGATACGATAATGAGGACCTAAACTATTGGATGCCTGTTGACCAATATATAGGAGGTGTAGAGCATGCAATCTTGCATCTGCTTTACTCACGTTTTTTTATGCGTGCAATCGCTTACCAAAACAACAAATTTAAGTATGTCGAACCCTTTTCTGGACTTTTTACTCAAGGAATGGTTTGTCACGAGACTTACAAAGATGAAAAAGGCAAGTGGGTTGGGCGGGATGAAATTGAATTAGTTGATGATAAAACTTTTGTAAAAAAAAGATCTAGAGAAAAAGTTACAGTTGGTCCTTCAGAGGCTATGTCTAAATCAAAAAAAAATATAATTAATCCAGAAAGTGTGATTCAAAATTTTGGCGCTGATGCAATTAGATGGTTTATTCTATCAGACAGTCCTCCAAGTAAAGATATTCAATGGTCTGAAGAAGGAATTTCTGCTTCATTTAAATTTATTCAAAAATTATGGAATTTAAATATAAATATAATGAATAGAAAAGACAAAAAAACCGATGAAAATGAAGATGAC
>QCSA01000032.1 GCA_003211695.1 Pelagibacteraceae bacterium AG-464-P07
ATATTTAGTGAAGACAAGCCTTTTAAACCACTGCCTCTAAATAACCTTATAAAGAAATTTTCTATCAAATCACCTTCGTGATGAGCTAAAACTAAGTTTTTAATATTCAATTTGTTGCATTCCTTATTCAGCAGAAAGTATCGAATATTACGAGCATTATATTGAATATTTGATTTTGGAATTTTGCCTTTCCAAGTTAATATTTTGGCTTTAATTTTGTGTTTTGTTAAAATTTTTTTAACTTTTCGTGCTTCAATTCCAGATTGTTTTCTTAAATTATGATCAATTATTAAAGCTATAAATTTACTATTAAATTCTTTTGAAAAAATTTTACCCAAAAATGCTAGAGCTAAACTATCTGGTCCTCCAGATACACCAATGCAAAATTTTTCATTTTTAATTTGGGAATATAATTGTTTTTTAAAAGTTAAATATATCCTCTTAATTTTTTGATCCTTAAGGTATTTGTTAATGAATTTAACTTTTTTTCGTTGGGCAGTCGAATTTTTTTTCTTCATATTTTGCTTTTTGAAGAACAGATTGACTCGCTTTTGGATATTGTTTGCTTACTCCGGTAATCATTGAGCAGCCCTGATCTTTTTCTCCAATTTGAACTAAAGATACACCAAGCTTTAACAAATTAACAGGAGCTTTGGGACTGTTAGGATATTTTTGATAACCATCTAAATATGCTGTTGCTGCATCTTGGTAGAGCTGTCTAATTCTAAATGTTTCTGCATACCAATATTGTGCACTGCCAGCAAGTTTATCTTTAGCATTTGTTTCAACAAATTCTCTTAGGGCTATTTCAGCTGTTTCATAGTCTCCAACTTTTACAAAACTAAGTGCAAACTCATATTGCTCTTTTGGTGTTCCTTTAGGTAAAATTTTTTCCGCGCCAATATATTTTTCAGTCACAACAGTAGCGGTAGATTCTACAGATTGGGTAGTTTGTACTTGTTGCGTATTTTTTAAATCTTCATCGCTAATTCTACCAAGTTCCTGAGCCTCGGAAGAACCAGGTAGTTTATTTTCTGATTGATTGCTTACGACATCGGTGGACTGTAACTGAACTGACAATCTAGCTTTTTCTAAATCTTGGAATCGTAATTGATTGTTAGCTTGGTTTTTTGAAATTCTATCTGAAAGTTTGTCAGTTTTAAAATTTATTTCCTCAAATTTATTTGTAAGTTCCTGAAACTGTTGTTCAATATCTGAAAGTTTTAACAAATGTCTTGTGAGTGTGTCTTGAGACAAATCTGAACCGCTTGATTGTGTAGTAGAAAAAGAATTTCCCGAATAAACTGCTTTTTCTAAAGTTTTTAAATCTTTTTGTATGACATTTAATATATCGTAGATCTCACTTTCATCACTAAAAGATTGATTTTGAATATTTAAGATAAAGATAATTACAAATAGACTTATTAAGTATTTTACTAATCTGTGCATTTTTTAATTACTAATTAAAATAATGGCAAAAAAAAGACCCTAGATAAATCGTTCTAGGGTCTTTTAGATATAATAAAAAAATTAACCAGCAGCTTTGACTGTTACAGACCTTCTATTTTGTGACCAAGCTAAAGGGCTAGATCCAGGATTTACTGGTCTTTCCTTTCCATAACTTATTACAGAAATTCTGTTACCAGAGATTCCATAGGTCATAAGATAATCTTTTGCGGCATTGGCTCTTCTTTCTCCTAAAGCAAGGTTATATTCTCTTGTGCCTCTTTCGTCACAATGACCTTCCATTACCACGCTGATATCTTTGTTCTCTCTTAACCAAGCAGCTTGCTTTCTCAATGTATCTCTTGATGCTGTTGTTAAAACCGATTTATTAGTTGCAAAGAATACTCTATCTGCAACACCTGTTGCTAAATATTTAACAGTTTCAGCACCAGAAAAAGTGTCTCCTGTAATTTGTGTCTCGCTCTTTTTAGTTGTCTGCGCGGCGCAAGCAGACAATACTAATGCCGCCATTATTACTAATAGTATATTTCTAATTGAATATCTTAAAACCATATTTGAGCTCCCTTAATTATTTTCAACATTAATATTTCTAGATGCACGATGCAAGTCAAATTTCAATAAAATAATGGCTAGTTTGTTAATAAAGATGACCAAGATGGATCGGATGCATCAGTTAAGGTTTCAATCAGTCTTTCATTATAACCTGTTAAGTCAATTGACCACAATGTAGCCGAAAATCCCTCTCCCTGACTTCCAGACTTCGTTTCCCTATAAAAAATCAAAACCCTTCCATTTGGTGACCAAGATGGGGCCTCCTGATAATAATTTTCGGTCAGTAATCTTTCCCCTGATCCATCTGTTCTCATCACTCCAATATAAAATGCACCTCGGTACATTTTTGTAAATGCTATTAAATCTCCTCTCGGGGACCAAACCGGTGTACCGTATATTCCTTGCCCAAATGTAATTCTTTTAACATCAGAACCATCGCTTCTCATTACATAAATTTGTTGATAACCACTTCTATCAGAGTTAAAACAAATATATTTACCATTTGGAGAATAAGAAGGAGAAGTATCTATTGCAGGATGTTCGGTAATTCTTTCAACTTCTCTTGTCTCTAAGTTCATGGTGAATATGTCAGAATTACCGTCTTTTGCAAAACTCATAATTATTTTTTTTCCATCTGGAGAAAATCTTGGAGCAAACGTCATACCTGGAAAATCACCAACCACTTCTTGAACACCCGTTTCAATATCTAATAAATAAACTCTTGGTAAATTTTTAAAAAAAGACATATAGGTCACCATTTGATTTGTTGGATTAAATCTTGGAGTTAAAACAAGCTCATTTCCTAAGGTTAAATATTTAGTGTTGGCTCCATCTTGATCCATAATTGCTAATTTTTTTATTCTTTGATTTTTTGGACCTTTTTCAGATACATAAATTATCCTTGTATCAAAATATCCTTCTTCTCCAGTAAGTCTTTTATAAATTTTGTCTGTAATTATATGTGCTACTCTTCTCCAGTTATTTGGTACTGTAGTGAACGCCAAGGCCATCATCTCTTTGGCTGCTAATATGTCCCATAATCTAAATTCTACTCTTAATTTATCATTAGTAATATTAATCTTTCCTGTAATTAAGGCTTGGGCTTTAATTAACTTCCAATCTTCAAAGCGTGGCTTAAGATGAGCTATATCTGGTTTTTGAACAAAAGAATCTTTTTCCAATGGATTAAATAAACCTGATCTTAAAAGATTAGTTTCAATTATTTTTGATATTTCTAAACCTACTTCTATTTCTTTTAATGCTTCGGATGACTTTGATTCAACATAAAGAGGTGAAACTGCAACTGGAAGAGGAGTTAAATTTCCTCTGGTTACATCAACTTCAATTAATGCAAAAGAACTTTTTGCAAAAAAAACAACAAATAAAAAAATTAAAAATAATATATTTTTCATCCTTTTAACATTTCATTCGCATCAAAATTAAGCTGTAAATCCTTCCATCTCTCATAACCTGTTGTTGGGACTCTTAATGGTTGACACAACCTAACTGCCCTTAAGGCACTTTCGGCTAGTACTTTGTAAAAGCCTTGTCCAGGTGTATTCATTCTTACATGATCTAAAATTTCTGATTTCATTACTGTACCATCTGATTTTAATTTTAGTTTAATTCTTACTAATAAATTTTCATTATAAGGTAAACCCAAAGGAATACTCCAGCAACCAAATATTTGAGCCTTTAATGCATCTTCTTCGCTTAGCGTTAAACCAGATGCTATGAAATTTTTTTCTTGACTTTGGGTGAGTTTATCACTTTTACGCATAGTTTCTGCTGTTTCAACTTTGGATTTATCAATTAATGCTGCGATTTGATCAGGATCAAAAAGCTCCTTTTGTTCAAATTCTGATGTTTGTTTTATTTCGGATACAATTTTTTTTGGGTTT
>QCSA01000033.1 GCA_003211695.1 Pelagibacteraceae bacterium AG-464-P07
ATATTACATAAAATAGATGCTACAGAACTTCCAAGTAATATTCAAAAAGAGATTATTATTGTTGATAATAATTCTATCGATGGAACTAAGGAATTTTTAAAAAAAATTCGAGTTTCAAATAACTTAAAAATTTTTTTCCAAAAAAAAAATCTAGGTAAAGGTAATTCGATAATTACGGGTATAAAAGAATCTTCAGGAGATTTAATAATATTTCAGGATGCTGATTTAGAATACAATCCAAATAATTTTAATAAATTAATCAATCATTTGATAAAAAATAATCTTGATGCTGTATTTGGTTCAAGAATTAAAAATAATGAGATTTATTTTTATTATAAAATGAATAGATTTGCCGTTGTTATTTTAACAAAATTAATTAATTTATTATATCGAGGAACATTTTCAGATGTTGCTACAAATCATAAACTTATTAAAAGCGAAGTATTAAAAAAACTTAATTTAGTTTCTAAAGGGTTTAGTTTAGATTTTGAAATATCCTTAAAACTTGCAAAATATAATTATAGTTATGATGAGGTACCGATAGAATATTATCCAAGAACATATAAAGAAGGAAAAAAAATAAATTTATTAGATGCCATTAAAAGCTTTTATATAATCTTGTATTTTTTTTTTAGGAAATAGTTAACAAAATCATGTCCTTTTTAATTGTTTTCACCTCCCAATCTTAATCGGTTTTTGCATGGAGCTGCACAATAGCAGAATACAAAACCTGCTCACGAAGTTTTTTGTGTGCAGAATTTATTTGCATACGGCTTAGTTTGGTTACTAATGTAGTGATGCCTACGCTAAAATGATCCTTGTGCCCTTGATTCTACTACAAAATTTCTCAACACACTATGGGCATACTAAAATCGTTTATTTTTTTGAATTAACTAATTTATCTTTTTTCCAAATGCCCTCTTCAATTTTTCCGTTTATATGCGTAAAAGTTCCTTTTCCATAGCGTAAACCTTTTTTCCATTCTCCAGCGTATTGATCTCCGTTAGCATATGTGTAAGTTCCATAACCATGACGTTCACGTAGATTATCTGGGGCATTATATTTATTTTTTTTCCATTCTCCAACGTATTGATCTCCGTTAGCATATGTGTAAGTTCCTTGTCCGTAATATTTATCTTTTTGCCATTCTCCAACGTATTTATCGCCGTTAACAAATGTGTAAGTTCCCTGTCCGTGTTTTTTGCCATCCTTCCATTGACCAACATATTTTCTATTTGGAGCTGTAGCGGTGCCTTGCCCGTGAAATTTTCCCTTATAAAATTCACCAACATAAGTCTCACCATGTAGTCCGCGACTAGTACCTATACAATTTGTCCATTTTCTACTCTTAAGATAATTTTTTATTGGATCTTTTATATCACTTCCTTCGCATTCAGGTAATGTACTTTGTGTCAGTGCTATGTTGCAAATTATTAAAACCATAAACAAGTATAGAGATGTTTTTTTCATTTATTTTTTGAAATTTTATTTAGCATAAGCGAACAGAAATAAAAAGTCTGAACACACTACTTGATAAAATTAACGTTTTTTATGGAAATTAGAATTTTGAAAACTACCAAAACATGCGTTTTTTGGTGAGCCGTATTGGATTCGAACCAATGACACCTTCCTTAAAAGGGAAGTGCTCTACCAACTGAGCTAACGGCCCAAAAAAACTTTTTAAACTTTTTTTAGATAACAATCAATTATAAAAATATATTTATAAATCAAATTACATTTATATATTTATCGTGAAAATCATTAAACGTTCCATTTGTTATTGTTTCTCTGATTTGTCGCATCAATTGTTGGTAAAAGTTAATATTGTGCATAGTTAAGAGCATCGAGCCCAAAATTTCATTTGTATTAAATAAATGGTTTAAGTAATTTTTGGAATATTTGTTCAAATCACACAAGGTTACATTGTCATCTAAAGGAGAATTATCGTTTTTAAATTTCGAATTTCTAATATTAATTCTACCATTCCAGGTAAAAGCTAATCCTGTTCTACCTGATCTAGTAGGCAAAACACAATCAAACATATCCATACCTCTTTTTACAGCACCCAAGATATCAGAAGGTGTGCCTATTCCCATTAAGTAACGAGGTTTATCTTTAGGCATGTAATCTTTAACAGCATCTAAAGTATTAAACATCTGATCTTGAGTTTCACCAACGGCCAATCCTCCTAATGCAAATCCATCAAAATTTATTTCGATCAGTTTTTCCAAACATTTAAGCCTTAAATCTTTATATAAACCTCCCTGTACAATGCCAAAAAGTCCTTTATGTGGATTTGATCCAAAAGCATTTTTTGATCTCAGGGCCCATTCTAGAGATAAGCACATTGATTGTTTTATAATGTTTTTGTCATTGGTAATTTTTGGGCATTCATCTAACACCATAACAATATCTGAATTTAATTTTTTTTGAATGTTAATGCTTTTTTCTGGACTTAATATAAATTCCCTTCCATCAATATGAGATTTAAATATTGCTCCAATATCTTTATCAATTTTAGTTAATTTTGATAAAGACATAATTTGAAAACCTCCTGAATCTGTTAAAATTGGAAGTTTACAGTTCATAAATTGATGTAATCCACCTAATGAAGAAATTCTATCTACTCCTGGTCTCAGCAATAAGTGATATGTGTTTGATAAAATTATTTGAGTTCCTGATGCAATTAAATCTTCAAGAAATACCGCTTTAACTGTCCCTTGAGTACCAACTGGCATAAAACAAGGTGTATCCAATAAACCGTGAGAGGTTACGATTTGACCTCGCCTTGCATATTTGTGTTTTTTTATAACATTAAAAGAAAACTTTTTTAATGTCATGATGAATTAGAAAATTACTGCGCACTTCTTAAACTAATAATTTTATCAGGGTTACTAACAGATCCGCTTGAACCATCTCCCTTTTTTATATTATCCACAAATTCCATACCTTCAATAACTTTGCCAAATGCAGTGTAATTTCTATCCAAATGAGGAGCATCCGCAAAACAAATAAAAAACTGACTATTTGCGCTATTGGGATCTGCTGATCTTGCCATAGATAAAATTCCTTTTTCATGAGCAAGATTACTAAATTCAGCTTTTAAATCCGGTAAATCAGACCCTCCAGTACCTGCCCTAGCTAAGTCATACTTATCATTTGTAGAATTCCCAAATTTAACATCACCGGTCTGGGCCATAAATCCATCTATTACTCTATGAAAAACAACACCATCATACTGATTTGAATTTGCAAGAGACTTAAATCTTTTTACATGATTTGGTGCAATGTCAGAAAAAAGTTTAATCTTTACTTCACCGTCTTTTAATTTCAAAATCATAATATTCTCCTCCGCGAATGATTGAGTTGATAATAATAATATAAATACAAAACAATAAAATTTGTTCACCTTAATTTCTCTTTTAAAGCTCTAATAGTACTTCTTGTAGTAAATTTAGTCATATTGCCACCCAATTGTGCAATTTCTTTAACAAGGCTTGAGGAAATAACTTGGTTTTCAATATCAGCCATTAAAAAAATTGTTTCGATATTACGGTTTAACTTTTTATTCATTCCTGCTAACTGAAATTC
>QCSA01000034.1 GCA_003211695.1 Pelagibacteraceae bacterium AG-464-P07
AGTTGCTTTATTAATAATTTTATTACTAATTATTTCGAGTTGCGTAGGAGACGGACCCAGAGGATTTTTTGGTCGAGGAGTTAATATTGCGATAGATCCAAGAACACTTGGAACACAAATAGATGACTCTATTATGCAAAAAAATTTACTTACTAGGTTAGTATTAACTAATAAAAAACATTTTCTTACAATAGGAGTTAAAGTTATAGATGGAAGAATTTTTGTAACGGGGAAGGTAGATGATCCTGAAGAAAAACTTCAAATTACGAAAATAGCTTGGGAGACTAAAGGAGCAAGGTCAGTTAAAAATGATATAAAGATAAAAGAAGAATTTAGTTTCAAAGTTTCGGCAAAAGATACGTTGATAACTTCCCAATTAAGAGTTGCAATGATTTTTGACAAAACAATAAACAATTCAAATTATAAAATCGATACATATAAAAAAAAGATTTATATATACGGAATAGCTTATAACGAAGAGGAAAGAAGAAAAGTGATCAATCAGGCAAAAGAAGTTTTGGATGTTGAGAATGTAATAGCAAGTATATTGCTTGTTGAAGATTTAAGTAGGCAAAAAAATTAATTCTTTTTATTATAATCTATAACCTCGGAAGAATACGCTGCAACTGAAGCTAAATTTAATATATCAGAAGTAGAAGATCTTAACGGAGCAATTTCAATAGGTAGTCCTAATCCTACCAAGAATGGTCCAATAATTTTTGCTCCACCTAAAATTTTCATTAGCTTTAAGGAAATTGCAGCACTATGTTGTGCCGGCATAATTAATACGTTGGCATTTCCCACGATTTTAGAGAAAGGATAAAGTTCTTTGTATTTTTCATCTAATGCAACATCTGGCTGCATTTCTCCATCAAATTTGAAATCAACTGATTTGTTTTTTAATATTTCAACGGCATCTCTTATATGTTTTGTTCTTTGAGTTATTGGTATTCCAAAAGTTGAATGAGATAAAAAAGCAATTTTGGGATCAAAACCAAATAATCTAACAACTCTTGCACATGATATTGCTATATCAGCAAGCTGTTGTGCATTGGGATATTCGTGAACATGTGTGTCTGCCATAAATATAGTTTTACCTTTACTTACAACCATATTTAGAGCGAACATTATTTCGCCTGGCCGAGGATCTATTACACGTTTAATTTTATCTAAAGATGCAGAGTAACGTCTAGTGTTACCGGTTACCATTGCGTCTGCATCGCCGCTTGCGATCATGCAAGATCCCCACATAACCCTATCGTTTCTTATTAGTCTATCGCAGTCTCTTTCTAAAAGTCCTTCTCGTTGCAATTTTTTATAAAGAAGTTGAGTATATTTATTTCTCTTTTCTTTGTCTGTTGAGTTGACTATTTGTATTTTATAATTTTCATCCAGACCGATTTCTTTCAATCTTTCTTTTACTTTCTGTTCTTTCGCTACTAAAATGGGTGTTCCTAATCCACTGTTTTTAAAAGCAATAGCAGCCTTTAAAGTGTTTTCATCCTCTCCTTCGGCAAAAACAACTTTTTTTTGAGTTTTTTTAATCTGGGAATTAATACCTTGCATTATAGTTACGGTAGGATCGAGTCTTTGTTTTAATTGATCTTTATAAACTTCAAAATCTTTAATTTCTTTTCTTGCAACTCCACTTTTGATTGCAGCTTTTGCTACAGCTACTGGTATTACACTAATTAACCTTGGATCAAAAGTTGAAGGAATAATATATTCTTTTCCATATCTTGGTCTTTCTCCTCCCATAGCGGCCGCAACTTCATCAGGTACGTCTTCTCTCGCAAGTGCCGCGATTGCATGTGCAGCTGCTATTTTCATTTCTTCGTTGATTATTTTTGCTCTTACATCTAAAGCTCCTCTAAATATGTAAGGGAAACCTATTACGTTATTTACTTGATTTGGATAATCAGATCTTCCTGTTGCTATAATTGCGTCATCTCTTACTTCCTTAACATCCTCAGGTTCAATTTCTGGATCTGGATTTGCACAGGCAAAAATTATTGGATTTTTTGCCATTTTTTTCACCATATCTTTGCTTAGTAAATTTTTTTTAGATAGTCCCAAAAACACATCTGCTCCATCAATAGCTTTCTCAAGCGTTCTAACCTTTGTGTCTATAGCATGAGCCGATTTCCATTGGTCAAGGTTATCTCTTCCTCTGTATAAAACTCCTTTGCTATCAAGCATAATTATATTTTCATTTGGAATACCGCTGACTTTAAATAAGTTAGTACAAGCAATTGCCGAGGCACCAGCTCCATTCACAACAACTTTTATATCTTTCATAGATTTGCCAGAAATATCTAAAGCGTTAATTAAACCTGCTAGAGTTGTGATAGCTGTACCATGTTGATCATCATGGAATACTGGAATATCTAATATCTCTTTTAATTTTTGCTCTATAATAAAACAATCAGGAGCCGCAATGTCTTCTAAGTTAATACCTCCAAAACTTTTTCCAAACTTTGTTATACTATTTATAATTTCATTGGGGTCAAAAGAATCTATTTCTAAATCTATGGCATCTATATCTGCAAAACGCTTAAATAATATTGCCTTACCTTCCATAACAGGTTTTGAAGCTAAAGCACCTAAGTTGCCTAAACCAAGTATTGCTGAGCCATTACTTATTACCGCTACAAGATTACCCTTTGTAGTGTAGTCGTAAGCTGCATCCGGATTTTCTGCTATTACTTTGACCGGTGCAGCTACACCAGGTGAATAGGCAAGCGCCAAATCTCTTTGTGTTGATAATGACTTAGATGAATTGATTTCAATTTTCCCTGATTTACCACCTTTTTTATCTAAACCATATGCAAGAGAAGCTGCAGTTGGTTCGTTAATTATTCTTAAAACTTCGAGACCTGCAATTTTTCCTGCATCTTTTGTGGCTTGTCTTTGAGAATCATTAAAATATGCCGGAACAGTTATGACAGCTTTTGTAACTTCTTGACCAAGATATTTTTCAGCTGTTTCTTTCATCTTTTGTAAAATAAAAGCCGATATTTGCGAAGGAGAATATTTTTCTCCCCTTGATTCTATCCATGCATCATTATTGTCAGCTTTAATAATTTTAAATGGAGCTGTTTGAATATCTTTTTTAACACTTTCGTCATCAAAATTTCTGCCCATTAATCTTTTGACTGCAAAAACAGTGTTTTCTGGATTTGTAACGGCTTGTCTTTTGGCTGGTTGACCAATTAACTTTTCCTTATTTTCACTAAAAGCTACTACTGAAGGTGTTGTTCTAGCTCCTTCGGCATTTTCTAAAACCTTAGCTTGCGTTCCATCCATAATGGCGACACAAGAGTTAGTTGTTCCTAAATCTATTCCTATGACTTTGCTCATAATTCTTTAACCTTTCGCTTTATATAGGTGTTATTTTTTACACTACAAGTTCGATAATTATTTTTTGTTGTCATCATTCTCCTTATTTTCTTGATCTTTTTTATTATTTTCA
>QCSA01000035.1 GCA_003211695.1 Pelagibacteraceae bacterium AG-464-P07
AATTTCGTAAAAGGTAAGTCGAAATTTCATTATTCTAACAAAATTAGTAATAAAAAATTGAAAATTTTTTATTCTGATCTAACAAAAAAGCTAAGCATTCCTTCCAAAAAGTATAATAATGTATTATTTTTTAATATTTTAGAGCATTTGCCGGAATATAAATTAGCTTTCTCAGAAATTTATAGAATTATAAAAAAAGGAGGATTTTTCATTGGATCAGTTCCGTTTATTTATCAAGTACATGCTGCACCAAATGATTATTTTAGATTTAGTAAGCAATTTTTTGAACTAAATCTTAAAAAATATAAATTTAAACAAGTAAAAGTTAAAGCTCTAGGCTTTGGTCCATTTATAGCTAGTTATTCACTTCTTTATCCTTATTTAAAATATTTGCCTTTATTAAGTCAGATATGTTTATTATTAACATATATTTTGGATAGTCTTATACAGGTTTTTGTTAAAACGGATCTTAAAGAGATATTTCCACTTGGTTATTTTTTTATTGCAAAAAAATAATTTTAGGTAAATTTAAAACCCGCTAAGAGATAATTTAAATAGTGATGAAAATTTTTTATTGGTCTCCCTTTATATCAAAAGTTGCAACTGTTTCTTCGGTAATCAGATCAGCGGAATCAATATTAAAATATTCAAAAAAAGAAAATAATATTAATTTAGCCATAATCGATGCAATTGGTGAATGGAAAAATTACAAAAAAATAATTAATCCAAAAATTGAAATTATAAATTTAAACAAAAAAAATATTTTTAGGTATTTACCAAAAGGAGGTTTTTTCAAAAGTAGGTTTTCTTATGTTTTAATTTTTATCCTGACTTTTTATAAACTATTTAATTTAATAAATAAAGAAAAACCTGATTACATAATTGCTCATCTTTTAACTTCGATTCCGATTCTTTTAACATTGATAATAAAAAATAAAACTAAAATTATTCTTAGAATTTCAGGATTACCAAAATTAAATTTCATTCGTTATATGTTTTGGAAATTCTTTTTGAACAAAATTTACAAAATTACATGCCCAACTTTAGCAACTTATGAATACCTAAAAAAGATTAATATCCTTGATAAAAATAAACTTTTTGTTTTAAGAGATCCGGTTATACAATTGCATGAATTTTCAAAAAAAAAAAAAGAAAAAGTTGAAGATTTAGAAATTGAAAAAAAAAACTTAATAATCGGAATTGGCAGACTTACAAAACAAAAAAATTTTCTTTTGTTAATAAGAGCATTTAAGAAAATATTGACCAAATACCCCAATTATCACTTAATTTTATTAGGAGAAGGGGAACAGAAAAAATTGCTCATAAAAGAAACAGAGAAATTGAAAATACCGGACAGAATATCATTTCTGGGTTATAAAAAAAATGTATATAAATATTTGTTAAATTCTGACTGTTTTATTTTGTCATCTTTATGGGAAGATCCTGGATTTGTAATACTTGAGGCAGCTTTAAGTAATACATTTATTATATCAAGCAATTGCCCCAATGGACCCAATGAAATTTTATCTAATGGACGAAATGGGTTTTTATTTCAAAATAATAACCTATCAGATCTTTTAAATAAATTTGATGAATTTAAAAAGTTGAATGAAGATGAATTAAATAAAAAAAAATTATTCGCAAAAAAAGAAATAAAAATGTTTACTCAATTAGCTCATTTTAAATCTTTAAAAAATATTATCGATTTAAATTAATTGAAAAATTGATTAATTATGAAACTTGTTATTTGTATATGTACCTATAATAGAAACAGTAGTTTGATCAAATGTTTAAGAAGTATTAATCATTTATACAAAGTATTGAATGTTAAAATTGAAATTATTATTGTTGATAATTCAATAAAGTATAATTCATTTAAACTGGTCAAAAAAATAAAAAAATCGTTTAAATACAAAATAATACAATTGCATGAGAAGAGGAGAGGAATTGTTTATGCAAGAAATAGATGTTTAAAAGAAGCAAAAAAAATAAATCCTAAATTCATATCTTTTTTTGATGATGATTGCATTATAGATCGTTTTTGGCTTAAAAATGTTTTTAAAGTAAAAAAATATACCAATGCCGAAATTCTCACTGGTCCTCAGATGCCTTTAAGAAAAGGTTCTTCCAGTAAGTCTAATTTGATCAACTATTCTCATTTTTTTGAGAAAAAATACAAGAATAGCATTAATAAAGTTAATTGGGCCGCGAGTAATAATATTTTTTTAGAATATGACATTATAAAAAAACATAATCTATTATTTGATAAAACTCTAAACAAATTTGGAATAGGAGAAGATCAATTATTCTTTTCAAAACTTAATAATTATGGTTATAAAATTTACTGGAGTAAAACTATAAAAGTTTTTGAAACAATCCATAAACATAGGCAAAACTTAAGTTGGTTAATTAGCAGAAGTTTTAGATTAGGAGTTTTGGGACATTATATAGATATGAATATTTATGGAAAACCGACAGGATTTATGATCAACTATTTGAAGTGTATTTATTATTTTATAAAAGCTTCTAGTTGTATTTTTTTATTTTTTAATATTAAATTTCAGACTCAATTACTAAATTATTTTTCCAGATTTTTGGGAAGGCTGGTTGGGCCATTCGTTTTAAAAAGAATAGATTTTTTTAGAAAATGAATATTAATTCTAAAAATATTTATATCGTTTACATACTTCTATATTTTTCCCTACTTGTCGGTTTTTATTTTAACGAAGATTTTGCATTGGGATATACAAGTGACTATTATGGAGGTAAACAAATTGTTTTTTTATTTGAAAAAGATTTTGTAAAAACTTTATTAAATTTTGATAAATTTACAACAAGTCATTCACCAATTTATTATATTTTTGTTATATTTTTAGAAAAAATTTCATTTAACGAAACAGTTTCAAGATTAATAAATTTACACCTTTCTTTATTTATACCTTATTTTTTTTATTTATGTTTAAAATTAAAATATAAATTTCAGAAAGAAGATCTTAGAAGTTTAATACCTTGTATAATATTTTTTTCTCCGTATTTTCGATCAAGCTCTATTTGGATAGGTAGTGAAAACATATCTCTTTTATTTTTGATAACTAGTTTTTATTTTTTTTTAAAATATGAAACTAATAAAGAAAAAAATTTATCTTATATTTTTTTGAATGTATTTTTTTTAGCTTGTGCAGCTTATTTTAGACCAGTTTATGCTGTACTTTGTATATATTTTTTTTTGCGATTTTATTTTGATTTAAAATTTTCAAACAAATTATTATATTATATTTTAATAAATGCATTGTTGAGTTTTCCAGCATTATATTATGTGTTTAT
>QCSA01000036.1 GCA_003211695.1 Pelagibacteraceae bacterium AG-464-P07
TGGTGTATCATCAATTGGCGATATTACTTTAACAACTCCAGCCTCCATTCCAACCTCAATACCAAGACCTCCAAATGCACCTTTGGTATCTGCTTCCATGTTATCAAACATTTCTTGGTTCATATAAGCTGAATAGGGATCAAGAGACTGTAACACTCCATTAATAGCAGCATCCATCACTTCAGCCTGATCTACATCGTCCACGTAATCTTTCTTAATTTTTTCTAAAACTTCACTAAAAAGATCAATTTTTTGGTAAAGCTCATCAGAATTTTCTGGGAAGGCATATCTGTTATGAAATAAGAAAAGAAAAAATATAATTATAAATATTTTTATTTTTTTCATATCATTAATCTTTCCTTTGGAAGAAGTTCAGACCACATTTTTTCTAAATTATAAAACTCCCTCTTTTCAGGACTAAAGATATGAATAATTATGTCGATGCCATCAATAAGTTTCCATTCATTACTATCTTTTCCCTCAAGTTGACAATTAAAGATTCCTTCTTTTTTAAGTTTTTCAAGTATCATTTCCGATAAAGCTTGCAAATGTCTTGATGAGGTGCCGCTGGCAACGATCATATAATCAGCAACTGAACTTTTGTCCTTAAGATCAATTGAACTTACATCAATTGCTTTGTTATCATTTAGGATTTGTTCTATTGTTGTTTTAAGATAAAGTACTTTTTCCATTATTTAATTCTAAGATTATCAAATTTTTCTGATTTGGGAAGATGAAATGTTAACTTTTTTTAATTTAATAAATTTCCACCTGTCCTTAGGTATTTTTTTAGCAGCTATGGAATTAAGTGATTTTGACTTATATCCTTGTCTATCGAAAACTAAAATTTTGGTTAATTCTACAATTTGTTTCCACCTATTCCATTTATGAAATTTGATTAGATTGTCAGCGCCCATTATAAAAAAAATATCTAATGTATTATTTATTTTTTTTAAAAATCTTATTAAATCAATAGTTTTTTTTGAATTAATTTTATGTTCAAGAAATTCAATTTTAATAAATCTATCTTTTTTTGTAATTTTTTTTGAAATTTTAATTCTTTCTTCAAGGTTAATTTTGGACCGTTTCTTAAATGGATTTTTTCGAGTTATGGACCAAATAATATAACTAAGTTTAATTTTTTTTTTTGCTATCCTTGAAATAATCAAGTGTCCTTTGTGTGCCGGGTCAAAAGTTCCACCCAATACTCCAATTTTAATATTTCTTTTTTTTAGATAATTTAACACAAACTATTTTCTTATTTGTCCCTTTCCCTCCAAAATGTACTTATAAGTGGTAAGTTGATCTATGCCGACCGGTCCACGGGGATGAAGTTTGTCAGTTGATATACCAACCTCAGCGCCAAAACCAAATTCTCCTCCATCAGCAAACTGTGTTGAAGCATTATGAATAGCTATAGAACTTTTAATATTTGACAGAAATTTTTTAGCTGCTTTTTTATTTTTTGTCACTATAGAATCTGTGTGAGAAGAGCCATATTTGTTTATATGATCTATAGCCTCTTCTACTCCATTTACACTTCTTACAGAAATTGTGGGAGAAAGATATTCCGTTTTCCAGTCTTTTTTTGTTGCAAGTTTCATTTTGCCAGAAATAAATTTTTTTATCATTTTATCTCCTATGATTTTACATCCCAGTTTGTTTAGTTGATTTAATATGGGTTCACAGTGGGTCCTTAGGCACATTTTATCTATCAACAAAGTTTCAGCAGCTCCACAAATACTAACATTTCTCATTTTTGAATTTTTAACAATTTTGATTGCCATACTTAAATCTGCCTCCCGATCTACATAAACGTGACATAAGCCCTCGTAATGTCCAATAATTGAAATTGTGGAATTTTTTAGAACTTTCTTAACCAAACCTTTTCCTCCCCTAGGAATTATTATGTCGACGTAATTTTTCATACTCGATAAAAGATAATCAACATGATTTCTATCTATGCTTTCAATAAATTGAACACAATTTTCATCACATTTTTTCTTTTTTAGAGCTCTCTTAAAAAGTTTAGCCAATATTTTGTTAGAGTGAAATGCTTCAGATCCTCCACGCAAAATTACCACATTACCAGTTTTGAAACATAGAGCAGAAACATCAGAAGTAACATTTGGTCTGCTTTCGTAAATTACACCGATGACACCAATCGGTATAGACACTCTTTTTATAATCAAGCCATTTGGCCTCTTCCAAGAAGATAAAGTCTTTCCTATAGGATCTTTGAATTTTATTATTTCTTCTATCGAATTTCTCATTTGTGCAATTTTTTCATTGTTCAATTTAAGTCTGTCAATCATGCTATCTTTAATTTTTTTAGACTTTGCATTAGATATATCTTTTTTATTTGAATTTAGAATTGATTGCGAATTGGCACTTAAATATTGGGCAAATTGTTTTAAAACAGAATTTCTCTTATCAATATTTAAATTAGATAAATGTTGAGAGGCAAGTTTTGCTTTTTCACCTATTTTTTCCATGTATAAATTATTAGACATTTTTATACTTTCACCAAATCATCTTTATGAATTACTTCATCTTTACTTGAATAACCTAGTATTTTTTTTATTTGATTACTTTGACGACCTTTAATTTTATCTATTTCATTGGATGAAAAAGAACTTAATCCTCGAGCATATTCCTTATTGTTAAGATCTAAAACTTTTATATGATCACCTTTTTCAAATTTTCCATCTATAGCTTTTATTCCTACCGGCAATAAACTTTTTCCATTTTTAATTGCTTGAATAGCTCCATTATCAATTATCAATGCTCCCTTTGGAGATACCGATCCAATAATCCATTTTTTTCTTGCATCTAATTTAGATACTCTTGGAATAAACCAAGTACAATTATTTTTCTCTAAAATTTCCTTTATAGGTCTATTTTTTTGTCCGTTTGCAATTACCATATAACATCCCGATAATTGGCAGATTTTTGCAGCTTCAATTTTTGTAACCATGCCTCCAGAACCATATTTGTTAATTGAATTATTGGTTGAAATTTTTTCTATTTCCTTATCTATAATATTTACTGTTTTGATTAAATTTGTTTTTTTATTTAATTTTGGATTCACTGTGTATAAACCATTTACGTCGGATAATAAAATTAAGCAGTCCGCATTTATTATTTGAGATACTCTGGATGCCAATCTATCGTTGTCACCATATTTGATTTCCGTGGTTGCAGTAGTGTCGTTTTCATTAACAATAGGTATAATTCCCATTGAAAGTAAATTTTCTATAGTTCTTCTTGCATTAAGTGATCTTCTTCTTTTTTCTG
>QCSA01000037.1 GCA_003211695.1 Pelagibacteraceae bacterium AG-464-P07
ATTTAGATAATGTAAAAGACTCCTTTCCAAAGCAAGGTTTAAATTTTTTAGATGGAGATACTATTGTCTCTCCTGGTAGCAAGGATGCAACTCGTGATGCAGTTGGTTCAATCTTAACAGCTATCGATGGAGTTATGAAAAAAGATTTCAATAATGCTTTTTGTGCCGTCAGACCTCCTGGTCATCATGCTGAAAAAAAAAAGGCCATGGGATTTTGCGTTTATAATAATATCGCTGTTGGGGCCTATTATTTACTTGAAAAATATAATTTAAAAAAAGTCGCCATTATTGATTTTGATGTGCACCATGGTAATGGAACACAGGATATTTTTTATGATAACGAAAGGGTTCTCTACATTTCATCACATCAATATCCTTATTATCCAGGTTCAGGTGCGGCAAATGAAAAAGGTAACAAAGATAACGTCCTGAATGTACCTCTAAGTGCTGGCACACAATCCCATGAATTCTTAAATGCCTATGAAAGTATCCTTAAAAAACTAAAAGAATTTAAACCTGAATTTATCTTATTATCTGCTGGATTTGATGCCCACAAGGACGATCCTTTGGCGCAAATCAACTTAGAATCTAAAGATTATTACACCCTTACAAAAAGAATATTAGATTTTGCAAAAAAGCTTTGCGATGGAAAGGTGGTCTCTATTTTAGAAGGTGGTTACAATCTAAATGCCTTAAAAGAAAGTGTTGATTACCACGTAAAATCATTAATGGAATCCTAGGTTCAATAAGAAATTTTTGTTAAGTAAAGTCCGCAAGAAGGTGCTGGACGAGCACAATTAGAACGTTTTTTTGATTTAAATGCATTTTTGAATTCATTTAGTTTCCATTTGCTTTCGGCCAAATACTTGATGCAACCAACCATAGATCTAACCTGTTGTTGCAAGAAAGATTTAGAGGTGAATTTAATAATTATTCTCTCATTATTTTTTTTGATTGAAATTTTTTTTAAAGTTCTGACTGGTGATTTTGCACCGCAAGAAGAGGCGCGAAATGTTGAAAAGTCATGAGTTCCCAATAATAATTTGGCTCCTTTTTTCATTGCTTTTAAATCTAGTTTTTTACGTACATGCCATGCCTTATTCTTTTGCAAAGCTAAATTGGACTGTCTATTAATAATCACATATTGATAGGTTCTTTCTTTTGCATCAAATCTTGAATGAAATTTATTATTGATTTTTTTTATATCTAAAATGGTAACTGGGTTTTTTCCAATATATTGATTAACACCAAGTATAAAATTTTTTTTTTTTATTTTTTTTTTCAAATCAAAATGAGCCACTTGACAAATAGCATGTACTCCAGCATCTGTTCTACCCGCTCCGGTTACGGTTACTTTTTCTTTGGAAAATTGAAATATTGCCTTTTGGAGTATTTCCTGGATTGAAAGACCATTTTTTTGGTACTGCCATCCAACAAAATTTGTGCCATCGTATTCAACTTTGATTTGATATCTTTGCATTTAAGATAAAAGCAAACCTTTTTTTATTTTGGAACCTAATAAAAACTCTGCTGGTTTTTGTTTGCTTTTCCCTTGTCTTTGAATCTCTTGGATTGTTATTGATTTATTTCCACATGCGATAGTTAAATTAGTATCCAGTACCGTTCCTGGTTGACCTTTTAAATCTGATAAGGTGGCTTTTAATACTTTATATCTTTCCCCCTGAAACAAAAACCACGCTCCCGGGTTCGGATATAAACCATTGATTTTAGCAATAATTCTTAATGCTTCTTCATTCCAGTTTATCTTGGCTTCCTCTTTATTTATTTTTTTTGCATAGGTTGCTTTACTATGATTCTGTTCAACAAATTTAGCCTTACCAATTTTGATTAAATCAAGACAATCCGAAATAATTTCAGATCCAATTTTAGAAAGTTGATTGGATACATCTTCTGCATTCATCTCATTGCTTAATTTAATTTCTTTTTTAAGTATTGTCGGACCAGCATCTAATTTTTCAACAATTTTCATAACACTTATACCGGTTACTTCATCTAAATTCATAATGGCTCTCTGTATAGGTGCGGCACCTCGCCATTTCGGTAAAAGAGATGCATGAATGTTTATAAATCCATTCTTAGAAAGACTTAAAAATTCTTTTGGAATTAATTGACCGTAAGCTACAACAATTACAATATCGGCACTAAGAGATTTAAAATATTTTAGCTCTTCTTCATTTTGACTTAGGAAATTTGGATTTCTAATATTTAAATTAAAATTTTCAGCTATTTTTTGAACTGGTGATTTATTTGATTTTTGACCCCGCATAGATTTTTTTGGTGGCTGAGTATAAACAGCACATATTGGATATCCATTTTGATATAAAGATTTCATGATAGGCACAGAGAAATTAGGTGTGCCCATAAATACAATTTTTTTGAACATTAATTATTAAATTAGACTACGATTCTTTCTACGCTCTCTTTTGTTTGTTTAGATAGTTTTTTAATAATCATTTCTTTCTTTAATTTAGATAAATAGTCTATAAACAATATTCCTTCCAAATGATCGATTTCGTGCTGTATGCAGGTCGCTAAAAGTCCCTCCGCCTTTAGCTCTTGAGGATCTCCATTATAATCAAGATGTCTGACATGGCATTGTTTAGGACGATCAATTTCTGCAAATTGGTTTGGCACCGATAAGCAACCCTCTTCATAAGTAAATTTATCTTCTGACTTCCAGACAATTTCTGGATTTACAAAATACATAGGATTTTTTGGTTCCTTATCTTCTTTTTCATCTCTGCCTATATCATTTCTAGATCTGCTTATATCCATTACAATTACCCGTTTGGCTACTCCAACTTGAATGGCAGCAAGGCCAATGCCGGGGGCAGCATACAATGTTTCCAACATATCATCCATAAGCTGTTGGATATCCTTATTCACATTTTCAACTCTAAGTGATTTCTCCCTTAAAATTTTATTTGGTTCGGTTAATATTTTTCGGATAGTCATAAAAATTACATGTTAATATACATATAATTTTTTATTATTCTAGATACTAATCAAACTCTATAAGGCAAGGTTTTGATAATAATATTATTTCTTATTTTCTTTAAGTCTAATTTATTTAATGTTGCGGTAATAAAGTATAAAGTCTCAGGGTCCAAATCTTTTAACTGATCTTCCCCTATAATTTCGATAATTTTTAACAAAACTAATCCTGTTTGACCTCTGTCAGATAAATCAATGAGTCCTTTGGGTATAGT
>QCSA01000038.1 GCA_003211695.1 Pelagibacteraceae bacterium AG-464-P07
TTAGTTCTTTTATCTTTCATTATTTTAATATCAATAGATATTGCACATGAGCTATATTTTGCATGGGATACTCAAGTTCACTGGTTTTTTAAAGCTTTAAATTTTTTTCAAAATCAGGAATTTGAAAACTTAAATAATTTTCCTGTTCCCGATTATCCTCATTTGGGCACGTATATTTGGTCTTTTTTTTGGAAATTTCCATCAAATAGTTCTGAATATCTGGGTAGAATTGCTTATGCATTTATTTATACGCTATCTATATTTTCTATAACCGAATGTTTAAGGGTGAATGCATACGAAAAAATAATATTTGCAATTTTATTAATTTTCTTAACTTATAACTATGAATTATTTTCTGGTACGCAAGATGTTTTGGTTTTCTCAATCATTCTAATTATAACAAAATTTGCTTATTATTTTTTTGAAAAAAAATTTATATCAAATCGCTTACAATTAATTCTTATACTATTAGGAGCGGCAAATATACTTTGTTGGGTTAAAAATGAAGGAATATTTTACGCATTTTTTTTATTGTTTTGTATTTTTATTACAAATAATTTAACTTTGAAAAATAAAATAGCACTTATAACAGGCTCGTTAATAATAATTTCTTTAAGAATATTTATTTTTAATTTTTACGATACTACCTTAAGTACATTTGCTTATGAATTTGAAAAAACACTAAATTTTGAATTTCTACTAGTTTTAGAAAAAATAAAGATAATTACATTTTATTTAATAATATATTTTTCTCAAAATCCTATTTATTTATTAACAATGCCAATATTAATTTATATAACTTTTAAATATCCACTAAAAAATATAACAAAATTTGTAATATATTTTTTGATTTTAAATTTTTCTTTTATTTATATAATTTATTTATTTAAAGCAGTAGAAGTGGAAGTGAGTATAAGGCACAATATGCTAAGACTAATATTCCAAACATCTGGTTTTTATTTTTTGGCAATAATAATTTTAATAAACAATTATGCTCATTTATTTAAGACTAAATTATTATCTAAATATAAAATAAGGTACTGAAGATATAATATTAATGCTTGATTATTGGTCTAATTACTCGTCCTAAATATAAATCATTAAATGCTTTGTTAATGTCCTTCAAATTATAACTTTCCTGAAAAAAATTATTAAAAAATTTTATTTTTTCAAAATATTTTAAAAATATATAGAATTTTTTTTGAAAGAATTCATTTTTATTCCAACAGCCTATTAAATTTTTTCCCAATACTATGTCCCAGGAATCTATTTCTATTTTTTCTTTAAACCTAGGATTTCCTAAAAAAATATATTTCCCTCCAAAATTTTTAAGTTTATCAATATTTTTGCTAAAAACTTCTTTTGTAGCTACGCAATCTATTACATAATCGAATTTAATATTTGTTTTATGATCACTTGCTAAAAATGAATTTTTATTTACAGAGAAATTTCGGATTAAATAGTCAGTTTTTTTTCTATTTATTTCTACACATTTTATATTTTTTATTCCAAAATACTTTGCAATATAATAACATGTCAACCCTAAGCCACCAAGGCCTATAATGCATATGTTTATATTTTTTTTTTTGTGAATTTTATTTTCATAAAATATATTAAATGCGGTCAAGAACGCACATCCCATTAATGTATATTTTTTTCTAGCTTGATTTTTTTTAATTTTATAGAGTCTATTTTGCGAAATAAGAGAGTAATCAGAAAAATTATTTACTGGCCCAGCGTTTATAATTTTTTTTGCGTTTTTAATTTTTGTACCACCTGAGTCTTTGTTATTTTTTTTTATCCAACTAACACAAACAATATCATCTTTTTTTAATTTTTTTACATTTTTACCAATTTCAATTACTTTGGAAACTCCTTCATGGCCAAAACAATTCGGCATCATTGAGGTATTATTTCTTTTGCCAAGCCACTCACCCATCTGTGTACCACAAATTGATGAATAAATATTTTTTACTAACACTTGGTTTCTTAATGGTGTTGGTAATTCTAAATTTATTAATTTAATTTTTTTTTTTTTAAATAATACTGCTGTTCTGCTTTTAATTTTTTTCATAAAATTTCTTTATCAGTTCAGCAACATATTTTATATCGCTCATTTTTATAAATTCGTGGACTGGTAAAGATATAGAAATATTTGAAAGTTTTTCTGCCATTGGAAAGCTACCTTTTGTATAATTCAAATATTTTGCAGCTTCTTGTAAATGCATGGGAATCGGGTAATGAACCTTCGCATCTACGTTGTTTTTATTCAAGTATTTGATGAGCTCATTTCTTTTTCTTTTAATATTTACTTGATACAAATGGAAAACTTCAATTAAATGTTTTTCTCTTTTTATGGTTTCAACCTGAGAAATATTATCTAGGTACTTATCAAATAAATTAGCGTTTTTGATTCTTCTTTTGGTAATATTATTAAGTTTATTTTTCATTTTATAATTTGCTATAGCGGCTTGAATTGAGTCTAAACGAGAATTGTAACCAAAAAATTTACATCTGTTTCTGTTTATTAATCCATGATTTCTGAGTAAAGATATTTTTTTTGCTAATTTTTCGTTATTAGTTACTATAAAACCGCCGTCACCCCACACATTCAAGTTTTTTAATGGATGCATGCTATAAGTACATATGTCACCAAAATTGATTAAATGCTTATTTTTGTATCGTGCATCTATGCCATGTGAAGTATCTTGAATTATCTTTAGTTTGTGTTTTTTTGCTATTCTAAAGATTTTAGTCATTTCACAAGGTCTGCCCGCCCAATGAACTGGCATTATAGCTTTTGTTTTTTTTGTAATTGCATTTTCAATTTTATTTTCGTCGATATTGTAATCATTTTTGATGTCAACAAATACCGGCTTAGCGCCAGCATTATGAATTGAAGCGCATGTAGCAATAAAAGAATAAGGTGAAAGCAATACCTCGTCCCCTATTCCAATATCTAATGCTTTCAGTGATAAGTACAATGCATCTGTTCCATTGCCAACACTAATTGCAAATTTTCCTCCAGCTCTTTTTGCAAAGTTTTTTTCACAAATATCTACCTCTGCACCTAGGGTGTAATCGCCTTTTTTTACAACTTTTTCAATTTTTTTAAATATTTTTAAGTAATCAGAGAATTGTTCTATCAAATATGAATGATTTATTTTTGACTTTTTAGTTTC
>QCSA01000039.1 GCA_003211695.1 Pelagibacteraceae bacterium AG-464-P07
GCTGAAAGAATTGTTTCATTTTCTTGTGGTACTACAGATGGCTCTTCGGAAGGCATAACTCTTAGCATTGATCTAGATAAAAGCAGTATGGAATTTGGTTTGCCTAAATATAAAATAACTTCGATAAGTGATGATGTAATTATAGCTTTGAGTCCAAGTAAAGATGATGGTAAAAATTTTAAAAAAACACTAACATTTCACCGCAACACTGGAAAACTTACGCTCATTCATTACACAAAACCACAATTTATTTGGAATTTAAAATGCAAAAACTTTTAGGGATCGTGGTTCTGGGTTTATTGTATTGTAATATTTTATTTGCATCAGATGAGAAACCAGGCAGATTCTTTGAAGACCAACCTGATGTGAACAATGATTATCAAATTCATTTTATCTATACACTGGCAGCTGACAGTAAGGACCGAGAGTGGGATATAAATGGAAAGATTGAAAAAATTACTGATAAAATGAATAAACTTCATGAAAAATTAAGTAAAAAAGTAAAAGGTTCAACTGGTGGAAAAAAATATAAATATGATTACAGAAAAGACGGAAAATTAGATATCACATTTATAAGACTAGATTTAAAACGTAATCAGATGCACGAACATTTTAATAATAACTACAAAGGTTATTTATGGTTTAATAAGTTTAATAATCCTAAAAAAGTATATTTCACATTTGCTGATGTAAAAAGTCAAGACGGTGGTGAAGGTGGAGTTGGAATGGCATCAATATTTCTAGGAAGCAAATGGAATAAACAAGAAGCAAATACTGTTAGAACAGCTCTACATGAATTGCATCATACACAAGGAGGAGGTTTTAATTGTGTTCCTGGAATGGGAGATAATGCTCATTGGAAAAGTCCTGATGGCCAAAATACTGTTCAAGGTCAAATATTTTTGAAAAAAGCATATGTTCATGACGAAGTAGGCTGCCCAAAAGGAGAGGATTCAGTGTACTTAACACCCACATCAAAAGATCCATATGATCCATTTAAACTTCTTTGTTTAGGAGATTGGGGAAAATATAATCATCCAAAACTAGTAAAAGCTAGAAAAAAACAAAGAAGTGATTTAAAAAATGATAAATGGAACTATAGAAGTGGTGGATCTAGTTGCAAATTTACTTATTGGGATAGAAGTAAATCAGGAGAAATAAAACTTTTTACTAACAAAAAAGCTAAAGAAAATTATTATCATTCTAAATGAAAAAACTTTTAGCGATCGTGGTTCTGGGTTTGTTGTTGAGTGGGAATAGCACCTCTTCTCATACTATAAACAAATGTTATTGTGATAATGAATGTTATACCGATGAAGTTAGTATTGTTTCATGTAATGAAAAAGAAAAAAAAGTAAAATTTAAATCGAATGGTTTGCCAGATAAAAATCATGAATTAATGATTGGTATAACCGCTTCAAACCAGCAGTTTCCAAGTGTGCATGATTACTTATTTGAAATTAATATTAAACCAGAGTACACCGAAGAGGTTACAATGACTGAGGCGGGAGCCATAGGTGTTGCTGTCAATGGTGTACCTCTTTTTGATCCAAGCACCCAAGGACCTAAAAAAGGCTCTACAGGAAAACCTTCTCATGCTCTTGATGTGGGTGAGCTTGACAATTGTGGAGGTCACGCAGGCAGAGGTGATGATTATCATTATCATATAGCCCCAAAATGCTTAATTGAAGAACTGGGAGAACAAAAAATCGAAGTTGAAAAAAAACCAATAGGATTTGCCAAGGATGGTTTTCCTATTTTAGCTTTAGGATGGTTTAAAAAAAAAAATAACATTGAAAAAGAATTAGATCAATGTCGAGGGATGAAAGACGAAGAAGGAAATTATTTTTATAATGTTCTATCAAAATCAAAGTGGGATATACTTAATTGTTTTCATGGAAAAAAAAGAAAAATGGCTAAAGATAAGTGGAAAGTTAGAAAAGATAAAAATAACAATGAAATAGTTGGAAGACCTATAAAATTTGAGATTGAAAAAGTTGAAACTTTAGCTTCGAAAAATGATATTTGTTATTCTATGTATGGTATTTTATCGAACGAGCAACTTCTATTAACAAATCAAACAACTAAAAAAATCAAAAAAGAACAAGGAACTATATTTCATTGCAATAGTGGTTGTTATGGGCTTTTTTTTGAGGCAGATAAAAAACCTAATATTAAGGGAAGAGCTATGTATTATGATTTTATAAGTGAGACCTGTCCAATTGATTTCAAAATATCATCAATAAAAACTTTTGAACCTTATATGGGTCCACCTCAAAAATACAAAGGAGAACCTAAAAAAAAATAAATTAAACGGCTAAGCTAGATAAAATTTTCAGATTTCAAGTTGCTACCGTCACTGCGCTGTCAAAAATTAGTGGAAGGTTAAATTTTGGTTGCGGGGGCTGGATTTGAACCAGCGAACTTCAGGTTATGAGCCTGACGCACGTACCGTTCTGCGCATAAAACGAACGCCATACCTCAAATAAGCTAAATAAATTTCTGAAATTTCATTCTCTGAACGTCATAGTGACGTCATAGACTCTTTTGAAAAAAAGTGTCAAAATTGTCGTCAGGTCAAAGAATGTTAAAAAAATATTACAAAAAAATCGACAAAAAAGAATTTACAGGCAATCTCTCAATGGAAGAGCATAAAAAAAAGTTTGATAATTTTTGTGAAACAATAATAGAAATAAATTGGAATAAAATTTTATACAATAGAATGTCCTTTGTTACTCTCGCAGTACAAAAATTTAGAAACTGCAAATATCTAGAAATAGGTTGTGAGAGCAATTTATGCTTTAGTACGATTCCTGTAATTGATAAAACTGGGGTAGATCCAGAAAATGGTGGCAATGTAAGAGATACATCTGATAATTTTTTTAAAAATAATAAAAAGAATTTTGATGTAATTTTTATAGATGGACTTCACCACTATGAACAATGCAGAAAAGATATTATTAATTCTTTGAAAGTATTAAATAAAAATGGACTTATCTTACTTCATGATATGATACCAAGAAATTGGTTAGAAGAAAATGTTCCTAGATTACAAGCATCGTGGACAGGAGATGTTTGGAAA
>QCSA01000040.1 GCA_003211695.1 Pelagibacteraceae bacterium AG-464-P07
TTTTTTCCTGCAAAATGATAAGTTTTTCCAATATTTCCCTTTTGTAATACTTTTAAAATACCATCTGAAAAATCTTCTCCATGGATATAATTTCTTTTAGAGTCTCCTTTCCCATCTACCGGAAACTTATATCCTTTATTTAAATAATAAATTATTTTTGGTATCAGCCTGTAAACTGGTTGCCCTATACCATAAAAATTTGAGAATCTACAAATAATCAATGGTAATTTATTTTTCTGTATTTTAGATTTTAAATAATACTCACAGGCTAATTTGGAAATTGCGTAAGGGGTACTTGGATTATATTTATTTAATTTTTCTTTTAAGTTTATTTTTTGATTTCCAAAAACTTCGGGAGTTGAAATATAAACCAATTTTTTAAGAAATGTAAATTGTTTATTAAAAATTTTGATTTTTGAAGATACATTTGACCTAAAATATTTTTCTGGATATTTCCAACTCTCATCTACATGACAGATAGATGCAAAATCTACAATGTAATCTGGTTTTATTTTTATTAAAATTTTTATTAATTTATTTATATCGTTATTTGAGTCAAAATTAATTTTATATTTTTTAATTTTTTTAATGCCAGTTTCATAAGGTAGTAGAATTTTTTTTTTGGGTGTCCTATAACAACCAAAAACTATATACCCTTTGTTTGATGCATAATCTGCAAAATATGAACCTGAAAAACTATTCAAACCTAAAATGAAGATTTTTTTCACTAGAATGGCCCTTTAAATTTAGGGTTAGGAACATCATGTAAATCTCTATCTATAATAATTTTTATTTGTTTATTTGTTAATCTCATTATTTCTCTAATGATATCCTTTTTTGAAATATAATAATTTTTTGTGTAATAAAAACTTGTTGGAGTTGATATGTCTGGCAAAGTTAACATAGATGGTGTATTTTTAAGTTTAATATCCTTGTCTCTAGAAATTAAAGATATTATCTCAGAACCAACTGAACATATTGGATTTGAAATTGAGTCTAAAATAAGCAAATTTTTCGTTTTAAGTAATGATTTTTTAATTGATTTATAATCAATGGGTTTGATTGATAGTAGATCTATATGATCAAAATTAATACCAGACTTATTAATTATTTTTTTTAAATTCATTATTTCAATAGTTGATAAAGAGTAAGTAATCACAGTTAAATCTTTTCCTTTACTAAGCAATTGACAATCACCAATTTTAATTTTTTTTTTATTAATTTTTTTTTCACTAATTTCATGTAGCCATCTATGCTCAATAAATATGACTGGGTTAGGATCTTTTATGCTTTGAATTAGCAAAGAATAAGCATTTGATGGCAATGATGGCATAACAACTTTTAATCCAGGAATATGGGCAAACCAACTTTGTAAACTTTGTGAGTGGGTTGGTCCTTGACCCCAACCTTTTCCTATTATTAATCTGATAGTTATAGGTACAGATTTTTTACCCCCATACATAAAATGCCATTTTGCAGCATTATTTACTAATTGATCCATGGCCAACAAAAAAAAATCAAGTCTTTGGTGCATCATTACACAGGGATAATTATTAATTGCTAATCCTATACCAATACCAGTCATAGCATTTTCTGAGGTTGGAGTTTCAAAAACCCTGTTCTCACCATATTTTTCTAGTAATTTTTTTGTTGTTTCGAAAAACCTAGATGGATCATTAACTCCTAAACCAAAACAAATTAATCTGTTATTACTTCTTAAAGAATGGTCCAGCGCTAAATTTATACTATCCTTAAATTTAATCATGCTTTTTTGTATACAAAATTTTTAAGATTTATCTTGTTTGGTTTATTGTTCATATAAATTTTTCTAAAAATTCGATTCACGAATTTTATAAATGAATCTTTAAATTCTTTATGATTAAAGGTTTTATCTAACTTAACTAAATATTTTTCTAAAATAAAAACAGCGTCATTTTTTGTCCAAAAACTTATTTCTCTATTATTTCTATAATTTAAATTATCATCATAATTTGGACCACAATGTTCTAGATATCTAAAATTTTTTATTTCAATAAATGCAGGTTTTTTACTGAATTTTGAAAAACTTATAACTTTATTAATAGTGTTAATCATTTTTATAGTTTCAGATTGATTAGCAAAAAAACTTTTTATACCAAAGGATTCTACTAACTTATAAATCTTTCTGCCTCGAGGTTGCCTTTTTGACAAATGTGTATAAACAGAAAAAGAATTATTTTCACAAACAAATATTACAGGCAAATTTTTTAAAATTACAAAATTTAAAGCTTCAAAAAAAACACCTTCCTCGATTGAGGCGTCACCTATAAATATAAAAACTACACCCGCCTCTTTTGAAAGTTGTTTACTTAAAGCTAATCCTACTCCTATAGGTATAGAGCTTGATACAACTGCAGTGCTTCCGTAAAAATTTTTTTTTAGGTCTATTAAGTGCATCGAACCACCTATACCTTTACTACATCCTGTGCTTAATCCATGTAATTCATGTATGAATTTTATTATATCTCCCCCTTTAGATAAATAATGAGCATGTGATCTATGATAACTTATAAAATAATCTTCTTTTTTAGATAAAATACCAACCGAAGCTGCTACAATTTCTTGTCCTATGGAAAGATGAGTTGGGCATCTCATTTTATTTTTTTTATATTCCCTTGAAATAGTTTCTTCCAAAATTCTTATTTTTAAAGAATTTTCATAAATTTTTTTTAGCTTTGAAAAGCTTACTTTTTTCATGGTTCGAACCAGTAATAATGACCCGTATAGCCAGCTTCTTCGAATAAACTAATCCACTCATTAGTACTAAGTATTGTTTTTGCAGTTAAATTCCATGCAAAAATTCTATCTTTTTCAATTTCATTTGAATAAGCATCCACAATTAAATATTTGTCTTTACGTGAAACTCTCTCCATTTCACTCAGTGCTTTTTTACACTGATTTATTTCAAGATTATGAGTAGTATTTATTGAAATAACTAAATCAAATGAATTATCCTCGTAGGGCAAACTTTTGGCGTCTCCTACTTTTAAAAATTTTTTAACCTCTGGAACCGCGTTA
>QCSA01000041.1 GCA_003211695.1 Pelagibacteraceae bacterium AG-464-P07
TAAGCTAACAATTACTTATAATAGAAGTAGACAAGCAGCAATTACCAAAGAACTTATTGAAATAATATCAGGAGCAGAAAGTTTATAAAAAATGAGTAACAAATTTGGAAAAATTACACAAATCATTGGAGCCGTGGTCGATGTTTATTTTGATGATCAATTGCCAGAAATTTTGATGGCACTAGAATGTGATAATTCTGGAAATAGACTAGTATTAGAAGTTGCTCAACATTTGGGAGAAAGTACAGTTAGAACTATAGCAATGGATAGTACCGAGGGACTCAAAAGGGGAGATAAAGTTACCAATACTGGTTTTCCAATTAAAGTCCCGGTTGGGCCAGAAACACTAGGCAGAATAATAAATGTCATTGGAGAACCTATTGACCAAAAAGGGAAAGTGTTGACAAAAGAAAGTTGGCCTATACATAGACCCGCCCCAAAATTTACGGAACAATCTACCGAAACAGAGATATTAGTTACAGGAATAAAAGTTGTAGATCTTCTGGCTCCTTACGCTAAGGGTGGAAAAATAGGTCTATTCGGAGGAGCTGGCGTAGGTAAAACAGTAATTATCATGGAACTAATAAATAATATTGCAAAGGCACATGGTGGTTTTTCAGTTTTTGCTGGCGTTGGTGAAAGAACTAGGGAAGGAAATGATTTATATAATGAAATGATTGAGTCAGGAGTAATTAAAAAAGAAGTAAAAGGTTCAAAAGCTGCATTAATTTATGGACAAATGAACGAACCGCCTGGAGCGCGTGCAAGAGTTGGTTTAACAGGTTTAACAGTCGCAGAATATTTTAGAGACAAAGAAGGACAGGATGTTTTATTTTTTATTGATAATATATTTAGATTCACTCAAGCAGGATCAGAAGTGTCAGCTCTCTTAGGAAGAATTCCATCAGCCGTAGGTTATCAACCAACATTAGCTACTGATATGGGAAATTTACAAGAAAGAATTACAACTACAGATAAAGGCTCAATTACTTCAGTACAGGCAATTTATGTTCCAGCGGATGATTTAACCGATCCCGCCCCGGCCACTTCTTTCGCTCATTTAGATGCTACTACAGTATTATCTAGACAAATTGCGGAATTAGGTATTTATCCTGCGGTTGATCCGTTGGATTCTACTTCAAGGATTCTAGATCCAAGAATAGTTGGAGAAGAACATTATAGAGTTGCTAGAGAAGTACAGAAAATACTTCAAACATATAAATCACTTCAGGATATTATTGCAATTTTGGGTATGGATGAACTTTCCGAAGAGGATAAACTAACAGTGACGAGAGCAAGAAAAATTCAAAGATTTTTATCGCAACCATTTTTTGTTGCCGAAGTTTTTACAGGTTCTCCAGGCAAACTTGTTGATCTAGAAGCAACCATCAAAGGATTTGATGCTATATGTAAAGGAGAATACGATCATTTACCCGAAGCCGCTTTTTATATGGTAGGTACAATTGAAGAAGTAGTTGAAAAGGCGGAAAAAATGGCAAAAGAAGCAGCTGCTTAATGGAAGATAATTTCAAGCTTGAAATAATTAGTCCAGAAAGAATTATTTTTTCGGATGATATAAAAATGGTTACACTTCCATCATATGAGGGTGATATGAGTATATTAAAAAATCATATTTCAGTAATAACTCTTTTAAGACCCGGAATAATAAAGGTGCAAAAAAATGATGGAAATTTTGAATATTTTTTTGTCCAGGATGGTATTGTGGAATACTTTAATGATGGTTTAGTTGTGCTTTCAGCTTCTGTAATAAATGTAAAAAATTTATCTAAAGAGTTTGTGGATAATCTAAATAAAGATACTCAAGATAAACTCACAGATAAGGATATTACAGATCATGAACGTTATGTTCTTCATCACAAACTTGATGTGCTCAAAGAAATACAAGTCTAATTTAAACTTAAAGAAGTTAATTGTTCTTTTATTTTCTTATAAATATTTACCTTAAAATGCACAGCGACGTTAGGTAATTTTGAAAATTCAATCCATTTCCAATCAAAGAATTCTGGATTTTTTGTTTTGACATTTATTTCATCGGGTTTTCCTAGAAATTTCATAACAAACCATTTTTGTTTTTGTCCTCTATATTTACCTTTCCAGAGTTTACCTAGAAGATATTTTGGTAAATCATATTTAAACCATCCATCTAATTCTTTTATTAATTTTACTGATTTTATCCCAGTTTCTTCCTCAAGTTCTCTTTTAGCTGCTTGTAAAAAATTCTCATCTTGATCAACTCCACCCTGTGGCATTTGCCAGGAATTTTTAGGATTGTCTATTCTTTTGCCTACAAAGATATTATTTTCATGATTTAATAAAACAATTCCTACCCCCAGTCTTAATGGTAGGTTTTTAGATTGATTTGTGACATTAACCATTAAATAGTTTTATCGCAAAATTTAATTGATTATCACTTGCTGTATTTATTGCAAAATCTTCATTCTCTTCTTCAACTTCAAAATCTGGGATCACACCCACTTCGGAGATAGATTTTCCCGAAGGCAAATAATATTTTGAAATTGTTAATCTGATGGCTCCTTTATTTATTAAAGGTATTATTGACTGAACTGATCCCTTTCCATAACTATTTTCACCAATTAAAATTGCCCTTTTATGATCCTTTAGTGCCCCAGCAACAATCTCAGAAGCAGATGCTGATCCATAATTAATTAATACTATAAGTGGCTTACCATCGATTTGATCACCTTTTTTTGCAAACCATTTTCTATTCTCTCTTTTATTTTTTCCTCTTGTTGATACAATTTCTCCGTCATTTAAAAAGAAATCAGAAATTTTAACTGCTTGAGATAGCAATCCACCGGGATTATTTCTTAAATCTAAGATATATCTATTAATATCATTTTCAGCTTTGATTTCATCTATTTTACTTTTTAGTTGCTGACCACTGTTTTCATTAAATGAAGTCAATCTAAAATAGCCAATATTATTTTCTATGACTTTTGCTGTA
>QCSA01000042.1 GCA_003211695.1 Pelagibacteraceae bacterium AG-464-P07
AAAAAAGATTATAAAATGGTTTTTAAATATTGGATTCCAAATGAACCTTTGTATGTAAATAAATATGGAATTTTAGAACCTAAAAAACAAAATATAACATTCAAGCCTGATATAATTTTAGTGCCTCTAGCTGCTTTTGATCAAAATTTGAACCGCATAGGATATGGAAAGGGTTATTATGACAGAGCTTTAAAGCAATTGTCAGCTAATAAAAAGATACTAACCATCGGAATAGCTTTTTCTTTTCAAGAGACTTCTATTATTCCTACAAATCAATATGATTATAATTTAGATTGTATTTTAACAGATGGAAAATTAATTTATAAAAAAACTAATGAAAATTTTATTTTTAGGTGATGTAATTGGTCCTTCAGGATGCAAATCAGTAAAAAGTTATTTACCTCAAATTAAGAAAAAAAATAAAATAGATTTTGTAATAGTAAATGGAGAAAATGCAGCAGATTCAGGTGTTGGAATTACTGAAAAAATTACAGAAGACTTATTTAATGCTGGAGTTGATGTAATTACAAGTGGTAACCACATTTGGGATCAAAAAGAAACAATAGAGCATATTACAAGAGAAAAAAGACTTTTAAGACCCGAAAATTTAATTGAAGGTACACCCGGAAAAGGTTTTGAAATTTATAGAGCTCCATCGGGAGGAAAGATAGCGGTATTAAATTTGATGGGAAATATTTTTATGAAAAAATGTGAAGATGTTTTTATAACAACAGAAAAAATATTTAATAAATTTAAACTTAAAAAAGATGCAGATTTTATTGTCGTAGATTTTCATGGAGAAATTACAAGTGAAAAAATGGCAATGGGACACTATTTAGATGGAAAGGCAACGTTAGTTGTTGGTACCCACACACACGTGCCTACATCTGATTTTAGAGTTTTAGAACATGGAACAGCTTATCAAAGTGATACTGGTATGTGTGGTGACTATAATTCAGTAATTGGAATGAATAAAGAAAATTCCCTTAAAAAATTTTTTAATAATAAAAAAGCTAAAAAACACTTTCCTTCACTAGGTGAGGCAACATTGTCAGGGATAATAGTCGATGGAGATTTAAATACTGGTTTAGCGAAGTCAGTAAAACAATTCCTTTTTGGTGGTGTATTAAAGGAAGTTAATTAATATGGCTGGGCATTCACATTGGGCTGGTATTAAATATAAAAAAGGGAGAGCAGATAAACAAAGATCAAAAATTTTTTCTAAGATTTCAAGAGAAATTACAGTAGCCGCTAAGTTAGGAGATAGAGATCCAGATATGAATCCCAGATTAAGATCTGCTATTCAATTAGCTAGATCAGTTAACATGCCCAAAGAGAATATCGATAGGGCTATCAGCAAATCTGAGGCTAACCAAAATATCAATTATAATCATCTAAGATATGAGGGCACTGGTCCAGGAAAAATATATGTCATAGTTGAAACTTTAACTGATAATAAAAACAGAACTGTTTCCAATATTAGAACAATTTTTCAAAAGCATGGGGGAAGTCTTGGTATTATAGGAGTAGCTTCGCATAATTTTAAGCAGTTAGGAATTATTAGAATTGAAAAAAAAACTATTTCAGATGAATCAATATTAGAATTGGCAGTCGAAGCAGGGGCTGAAGAATGTATTTCTAAAGAAAGCTTTCATGAAATATTTTGTTCTAAAGAACAATTTTATAAAGTTAAAATGGCAATTGAAAAAAAAGTTGATAATTTTATCCGTTCAGGAATTGAATGGTATCCTTTGAATCAAATGGATCTAAAAGAAGATCAATATAAATCTGCTATTAATTTATTAGAATCCCTAAAAGAAGATGATGATGTACAGAACGTTTATACAAATTTAAAAGAGAAAAAATTAAATTAACAGATGATAATTATTGGAATAGATCCTGGTGTTAGTGGAGCAATTTGTGTTTTAAAAGAAGGAAAAATTTTGGAAGTTTACGAAATGCCAACAATGATAGATGGAAAAAAAAATAAAAGGCAAGTCAATGGTGCTGAAGTAACTAATATTTTTCTAAAAGATTTAAATAACGAAGATAAAGCAAAAGTTGTTGTTGAACACGTAACAGCAATGCCAGGACAAGGAGTAACAAGTATGTTCAATTTTGGCCAATCGTTTGGTGTATTGAAGGGAATATGTGCAGCTTTAAAATTGCCAATTTATTTTGTAAGACCGGTAAAGTGGAAGAAATATTTTAATCTAATCAAAACAAATAAAGATGCTAGTCGCACCAAAGTTATTGAAATATTTCCATATATTTCCTCAAAAATACCAAGAAAAAAAGACTCAAATAAAGCAGATTCAATATTAATAGCTAAGTATTTTGAGGAAACTCAGAATAGATGAATTTAATTTTAGATATTGGTGAAAAAAATCGAATCTAAAAAAAAGGAATTCAACAATTTGTCAGAAAAATTTAATGAACTAAAATTGTTGGTGATAGACTATAAAAAGGATAAAGATAATGAAATAAATGTACTAAAAGACGATCTGAACAAATTTAAAATTATAGTTGATGAAAATAAAAATGTTTATGAAAA
>QCSA01000043.1 GCA_003211695.1 Pelagibacteraceae bacterium AG-464-P07
AAACCAAATTATTGATCATAAAAGAATTAAAGAAATACTTAAAAAAATAAAAAATCAATCTATTAAAAATAGAATTGACCCAAAAATAACAAGTCGGATTTGGAAATCAATGATTTGGGGCTATGTAGATTTTCAAAGAAGAAATTTTAAGAAAAAATGATTATTTACTATGAGGGGGTAATTTTTTCTCAATAAAAATCTCATGTTTACGCGTTGCTGGATTATATTTCCTAGCCTTTAATTTAATTTTTGCTTTTTCACCCGAGGTTGGTTTTTTAACATAATAAAAAAAAGGACTATTTGGTTTTGATTCTGGAACTAACCTTACTTTTATGGAAGACTTTTTAGCCATTTTTCAATTCTTTTAGTTCGTCTATAATTTTGGATATTTTTTTAATTTTGTCTTTAATTTTCACTTTATTAAGAGATTGATTACTTACACTATATTTTGTTGTATCGTCAAGTTTTAACGATTTTGGACTATTTAATACTGCTTTAACTCCCTTAATTGTCATGCCCTTTTCTTTTAAAAGGAACTTAATTAATTTGATTATACGAATTTCCTTATTGCTATAATATCTTCTTTTTCCAGATAGAATTATTGGTTTAATTTGACTAAATTCCTTTTCCCAAAATCTAATTGTATGAGTAGATAAAGTTCCCCTTTTTTTATCAATTAATCCAACTATTTCAGCAACTTCGCCAATAGTTTTATATGCTTCAGGTTTTTTTTCCATAAATTAATTATTTTGATTTATTTTATCCTTAAAAAACTTAGAGGCTTTAAAAGTCACCACATTTCTTGCAGATATAATTTTTTTTTCTATGGTTTTGGGGTTGCGACCTATTCGTTTATTTTTTCTTTTTTTTAAAAAAGTTCCAAATGATGTAATCTTAATTTTATTATTTTCTTTAAAACCTGACATTATTATGTAAAAAACATCATTTACTATATTTTCAGAAATAATTTTTGAAAAACCGATATTTTGATAAATTTTATTTGCTAAAGCTTTTCTAGTTAAATTTTTATTAAGCATAAATAATAATACTATAATATTTAATTGCTTAAATTTTTTTTAATTTTTTCTATTAAATTTCCTTTAACTATTTTATTACACATTTTAATAGAGTAAGCTAGGCCCTTAGCATCAGTAGAACCATGACTTTTTACAACTGGCCCTTTTAATCCCAAAAGAATGGCTCCATTATATTTTCTTGGATCTAATTGATTTTTAAATTTTTTTAAAGCATTGTACGAAAGTAAAAGAAAAATTTTATTTAATAAATTTTTGCTTAAATTTTCCTTTAAGTTTTTTGTAATAAAGTTTGCTGTGCCTTCGGCCGTTTTTAAAGCAATATTACCTGTAAAACCGTCAGTAACAATAACGTTAACGTTGCCATCCATAATATGATTGCCTTCAATATATCCATGAAATTTAAAATTGTTTTTGTTCGATTCTTTAAGAAGTTGATAAGCTTTCTTAATTTCTTCGTGTCCTTTTATTTCTTCCAGTCCAATATTTAATAATGCAATTATTGGTTCAATCTCTGGATATAAAGCTTTATGTAAAGCTGCTCCCATAAAGCTAAAATCAATTAAATTTTTATCGTTACACTCAATATTGGCACCCAAATCTAACACTACATTCATTCCTATTTTATTTGGCCAAAGACCAGCAAGAGCAGGTTTTTCAATGCCATCAATCATATTTAAAATTAATCTAGATAATACAAATAAAGCACCAGTATTCCCAGCTGACAATGTAATTTGTGATTTACCATTTTTTTGTGATTCAATAGATTGCCACATGCTAGTACTTTTGCTTTTTTTGGCCGCGCTTAAAGGACTTTCTTCATCCTTAATCTTATTTTCGCTATGAATAATTTCACAATATTTATTGATATTGGGTTTTTTATTGATCAAAACGTTTAATTGATCTTTATTACCGTAAAGTTTAAAAAAATTTTCCTTACTTTCTTTTAAAGACAATTCAATACCATCAACTATCTTTTTGGGAGAATTTTCACCCCCCATTGCATCAACTGCAATTATAATTCTATTGTTCATTATATTTGTTGGTTTAATCTTTTGGTTTAAAAATCTGTCTACCTTTATAAAATCCAGTTTTTAAATCTACATGATGAGGCAATCTATATTCACCTGATTTTTTGTCTTCAATAATATTTTTTGACATAAATTTAATATGAGATCTTCTTTTATTTCTTCTTGATTTAGAAGTTTTTCGTTTTGGTACTGCCATTTTTATTTATACCTTGTAAACAAAGTTGAATACACCTTTTGTTATTGAATTTAAAGATATATCTTCAGTAAAAGATGCAAATTTATCGAAATAATTTGTTAATTTGTAAGTTATAATTTTATTGCCATTATTACTCGAAAAAAAATTTAATAATAGGTCATTTTTTTTATCAATAT
>QCSA01000044.1 GCA_003211695.1 Pelagibacteraceae bacterium AG-464-P07
AAAAACGAACATTCGTCATTAAATAATTCAACAAAATGATAAAAACTTTTATCGCACTGTGACATATGAGCAACAAGGAATTTAGTGTAGAATTTTATCATGAAAAAACTTTTAGGGATCTTGGTTCTGGGTTTGTTGGTTTGCAGCACAGTGTTTGCGGGAGAAATAAGACCATTTAAAAAAAGTGGTTTTATATTTAATGACGGCAAAAAAGTTAAATACATAAAAGATTACAAAATTACCGATCCAGATAATACAATTCTAGTTATTTTTAATCATGGATTAAGTGGCAAAAAAGAAAAACAATGTAATTGGCCCAGTAACGTAAGACAGATATCTAAACTTTCAGGTCAAGAAATTAATGGCAAAGAAATTAAAGTATTTATGAATTGCGAACACACTCGCATAGGAGGAAAGTGGTGTTGGAAAAAACAATTTATGCCATTAGAAGAATTTGTTGGAGATAAAGCATTGTGTGAAAATGCTGTTTATTTTAATAGAAAACAAGAAACTGTAAATTTAGTAAAAAAATTTATTACCGAAGGCATAAAACCTAAACATATATTTACAACAGGACAGTCTTGGGGTGGATGGAATGCCTTAAGAATTGCAGCCTTTAATAGTAAATTAATTAATTCATCAGTAGCACTAAATCCAGGGTGTTGCAGCGAAAAAAGAAAACAAAAAAAAGGCAAATTAGTTACTAAGGAATTTGAATGGTTTATGTACAATATAAAATCAGCAGAAGAGATTAATGCTCTAGTTCTTTCAAGCCCTGCTGATAAATTTGAAACTCCAGAGACGATTGGTTTTTTAAAAAATATTAAAGGTATTAAATTTGTTGAACTCCCAGGATTAGAAGAAAATAAAAAGGAAATAAAAATTAATGGAAAAGTGTGCAGATGGGATTTTCATGATCAAAATAATCAAAAAATAACGGATGGTCATTATATTTTTAATTCGTCGTGTTTTGATCCGTATGTTGATGTAATAAAAAATTATATAGCAAGCAGAATGAAGTAAATGAAAAAACTTTTAGGGATCTTGGTTCTGGGTTTGTTGTGGAGCAATGTTGGTAACGCAGGAAGTTCAGATAAAATAGGTATGACACATGAATTTGGTGTAAGCATTCCAATTCATTATAAATATGTTGAACCTACCTTTGTTGAACACGATACTGATTTTGAAGATGATCCTTTTGAGAGTTATGGATTAACTTATAATTTTAAAAAAGCGTTTTTATTTAATGACTATTTAAATGAATTAGAATTCGATGCACATTGGAAATATAATACACACGATTATTGGTCTAATAGCTACGGAATAGATGATGACTATGAACAACAAACATATAATCTAAGACTTTTATATGGCTTACAAGTATCAGATAAAATAATGTTAAAGTCAGGATTTGGTTATAGGTTTTTTGATTACCAGTGGGCAGGCAAGGTTACAAGTTCAGGAGACCCAGGCTATGATCGTGAACAAACTTACCATTATATTCCTTTGATAGGCGAGTTAGATTTTCCAATTGCCGACATCAACGGAAGATTGAAAATCGAATATGATCATATCAAGTACGGATATCATGAAGCTTTTTGGGCAGCTCCAACTTATACTCAGTGGAGAAATGATGATGGTTATGCGTGGAAAACTTCTTATAAATTTCCCTTCGATGGTTTTTATCTTGAACCTTATTATGAGTTTATGAGTATCGAAGAATCTAATCGCGACAGTGGAGGTTATTATGAGCCTGGAAACACTACCAGAGAATATGGAATAAAATTTTCAAAGAGATTTGGAGAAACCGGATTAAGCACTGTAACTGGTAGTAAAAGAGTGTTGCAAAAAAATAATTACTTTTCTGATAAATTTTATGTGGGTTTAAACTACTTCCAATCCACAATAGATTCTGGCGTAACACTTGTCTCTGGTGCATCTCTTGATGAAAAAGACCGTGGCTTCAGCATATTGTCAGGTTTTGAAGTAAATGATTTTTTAGATATTGAAATAGGTTTTAACGAATTTGGTGAATCTTTACAGGTTGGAAATACTAACGATACATTCAAAACTGACGGAAGATTTCAACATGGAAAATATGCTTCTGGAGAATTAGTTACCGTAATCGTTGATGATGTGAGAAATACTATTAATAGTCATTCGGGTTCTTTAGCTATCAAACCAAAATTTAATTTTGCAAATGGATTATTTATAAATGCTGATTTAGGAATTCACAGATGGACTCAAACCGAACATCAGACAATAACAGGCTCTTCAGTAACCGATTGGTATTATTCTAGCTACGATACATTTTACGGCATTGGAACAGGAATTAAAAAAAACAATTTTTCAGTTTCTTTAAATTATAAAGATTTCGAAATGCGATATAATGCTACGATTATTGGAGCTTCAATAAAATACAATTTCTAAATT
>QCSA01000045.1 GCA_003211695.1 Pelagibacteraceae bacterium AG-464-P07
GATGGGATTGCCCGTGTTTATGGTTTAGACAATGTACAAGCAGGTGAAATGGTAGAATTTTCTGAAGGATCAAAAGGTATGGCTTTGAACTTAGAAAATGACAATGTTGGTGTTGTAATTTTTGGTGATGACAGAAATATTAAAGAAGGAGATGTTGTAAAGAGAACGGGTTCAATAGTTGATGTTCCAGTAGGAAAAGAATTATTGGGAAGAGTTGTAGATGGTCTAGGAAATCCGATCGATGGTAAAGGTGCTTTAGATAAAAAATTAAAAAGAAACAGAGTTGAGGTAAAAGCACCAGGAATTATACCTCGTCAATCTGTAAATGAGCCAGTACAAACTGGTTTGAAAGCAATTGATAGTTTGATTCCCATTGGAAGAGGACAAAGAGAATTAATTATTGGGGATAGACAAACTGGAAAAACCGCGGTGGCAATAGATACAATTATTAATCAAAAAGAAATAAATCTAAAAGGTGATGAAAAAAAGAAATTATATTGTATATATGTGGCTATCGGACAAAAACAGTCAACCGTTGCTCAAATAGTTAAATCGTTAGAAGACGCAGGAGCAATGGATTATACAGTAATAGTTTCGGCAACAGCATCTGATCCGGCACCATTACAATTTTTGGCACCTTATACCGGTTGTACCATGGGTGAATATTTTAGAGACAACCATATGCATGCATTAATTATTTATGATGATTTGTCTAAACATGCTGTAGCTTATAGACAAATGTCACTTTTATTAAGAAGACCACCGGGAAGAGAGGCTTATCCAGGCGATGTTTTTTATCTTCACAGTAGATTACTAGAAAGAGCTGCAAAGCTTAATAAAGATAATGGTAGTGGATCATTAACTGCATTACCAATAATCGAAACACAAGCAGGTGATGTTTCTGCTTATATTCCAACTAATGTAATTTCAATCACCGATGGTCAAATTTTTTTAGAAACTGAATTATTTAATCAAGGAATAAGACCTGCGGTTAATGTAGGTTTATCAGTTTCGAGAGTAGGTTCAGCAGCTCAAACAAAGGCTATGAAAAAAGTTGCTGGCTCAATAAAATTAGAATTAGCACAGTACAGAGAAATGGCAGCGTTTGCTCAATTTGGTTCAGATCTAGATATCTCTACGCAAAGGTTATTAAATAGAGGATCAAAATTAACCGAACTTCTAAAACAAGATCAATATTCTCCCATGTCTGTTGCACAACAAGTAATAGCAGTTTTTTCAGGTGTAAAAGGTTATTTAGACAATGTTGAATTAGCTGATATCAAAAATTTCGAAAAACAAATTTATGAAAAAGTTAAATCATCAAATCCTAAAATTATTGAAAATATTAATAACACAGGAAAATTAGACGAAGAAACAGAAAAAAAATTATCACTACTCATAGAAGAATTTAAAAAAAATAACGATAAGTAGTATTTTATGCCAAGCTTAGATGATTTAAAAAAAAGAATTTCAAGCATCAAGTCAACACAAAAAATTACTAAGGCTATGAAAATGGTGGCTGCGGCGAAGTTAAAAAAAGCCCAAGAAAATGCTGAGAGAGGAAGACCTTTTTCAGAAAAAAATGAATAATATTATTCTTAACTTAAGTAATTCAATTTCAGATAAAGATGATGTTTCGAAATTCTTAGTTGGTACAGGAAAAGATAATACACATCTATGTGTTGTCATTACTGCAGATAGAGGACTTTGTGGAGGGTTTAATACAAATATATGTAAAAAAGCCAAGAATTATTTTGATAAAATTTTAAAAGAAGGAAAATCACTAAAAATTTTTACAGTCGGATCCAAAGGACACGATCAATTAAAAAGAGTCTATGGGAAATATATAATTAAGAAAATAAACTTTAAGGGATTTAAGAAAATTACTTATAAAGAGGCAGAAAATGTTGGAGAAATCATAATTAAATTATTTAGCGAATCACAATTTGACGTATGTAAAATATTTTATAATAAATTTAAGAACGTCATTTCACAAATACCTCAAAAACAACAAATAATACCAATGGAAAATCAGAAAAAAGAAGAATTAAAAAAATCAGATAATTTTTATGAATTTGAACCTG
>QCSA01000046.1 GCA_003211695.1 Pelagibacteraceae bacterium AG-464-P07
TTGGTTTTTTAATTTAGGAATTTTAATATTTTTTCTTCTATTTTCTATTTCTTCATCTGAAATTAATAGATCAATTCTGCTATTGTTTAAGTCTACTTTAATTTTATCGCCTGTATTTACCAACAATAAAGCACCACCAATAGCAGACTCTGGCGATACATTTAAAACTGAAGGACTTTCAGAAGTACCACTTTGCCTACCATCCCCTAGTGTTGGAAGAGTATTAATTCCTTTTTTTAAAAGTTTATCTGGTGGTTGCATGTTCACAACTTCAGCAGAGCCTGGATAACCTACTGGTCCACAACCCCTAATCATTAAAATTGAATTTTCATCAATCTTTAAATTTTCATCATTTATTCTTTCATGATAATCTTCAGGTCCTTCAAAAACCACTGCATTTGCTTCAAATACATTTGGATTTTTTGAATTAGATAAATATCTTCTTCTAAATTCCTCGCTAATTACAGAAGTTTTCATAACTGCAGAACTAAAAAAATTACTTTTCATAACTATGAAACCTGCGTTTTTGACTAAAGGATTTGTAAAAGATTTTATTATATTCTCATCAACATCAATTTTAACTTTTAAATTTTCTTCAATTGTTTTGCCCGTTACAGTCATCGCATTTTTATGTATCTTATTATTTTTTATTAACTCCTGCATTATAGCCGGAATACCACCGGCTTTAAAAAAACCTTCCATTAAATGTTCTCCTGCAGGCTGACAATTGACAAGTAGTGGAATATCGTGTCCAAGTTTTTGCCAATTATCTATTTCAAGATTGATCCCCATATGTCTTGCAATAGCTGTAAGGTGAGGAGGACAATTGCTTGAAGCGCCAATTGCGCTTGCAACCAAAATTCCATTTTCGAAAGCTTCTTTCGTCATAATTTTTGAAGGCGTAAGATCCTCATGCACCATATCAACAATTCTTTTTCCTGTTTCAAAAGCAATTTGTTCTCGTTCTTTATATGGCGCAGGTATAATTGCACTTCCTGTTAAAGACATACCAAGTGCTTCTGCAATGGAATTCATTGATGATGCAGTTCCCATCGTATTGCAATGTCCTATGCTTGGTGAAGAAGCAGTTGCCATATCCATAAATTCTTCATAATTAATTTTTCCTTTTGCATGTAATTTTCTAGCCTCCCAAATAACTGTTCCTGATCCAACTTTTTTACCCTTGTAAGAACCATCTAACATGGGGCCACCCGATAAAATAATTGAAGGGATATTTACTGTTGCAGCAGCCATTAATGCAGCAGGAGTAGTTTTGTCACAACCAGTTGTTAAAATTACCCCATCAATTGGATAACCATAAAGAACTTCCACTAAAGATAGGTAAGATAAATTTCTATCCAAAGCAGCTGTTGGTCTTTTTCCAGTTTCTTGAATTGGGTGAGTTGGAAATTCCATAGGAACACCTCCAGCTTGTCTTATTCCATCTTTGATTGTTTTACTGAGAGCTAGAAAATGTCTATTGCAAGGAGAGAGATCACTACCCGATTGTGCAATTCCAATTATTGGTTTACTAGATTGAAGATCTTCTCTTTTTAATCCATAGTTGAGATATCTTTCAAGATAAATTGCAGTTTGAGCAGGATCTTTAGGATTATCAAACCACTGTTTGCTTCTTAAATCTTTTTTTTTCATAAAAAATTAATGCCAATCAATACCAGCCATTATCTACAATGTAAGACTGGTTGGTACATCCAGATGACTGGTCTGAAGCAAAAAATAAAACCGCTTTAGCTATATCCGAAGGCATCAATTTACGCTTCAAACATTGGTTTTTCATTAATTCTTTTTCAGATTCTGGAGTTAACCATTTTTCAATTTGTCTTTCAGTCATAGTCCATCCCGGCACTACAGAATTAACTCTAATATTAAATTCACCTAAATCTCTAGCAAATGATCTTGTTAAACCAACTACACCAGATTTAGCAGCGGTATATGCTGCCATTCCTCCTTGACCTATCATCCATGAAGCTGAACCAATATTAACAATTACACCGCCTTTATT